>NZ_JBWKQZ010000040.1:0-88448 GCF_059419025.1 Cupriavidus sp. GW821-FHT07C08 | reverse complement strand
TTGGATGGGCTCCTCAAATCAACGCTTTAGTTAGTCGTCGCGCTGACGTCCGCTCGAGGTATTTCAGCGGCCTGCTAAGCGCTGAGCATGGTGATGACGGTCAGGTCGGCCGGGGGAACCGGGTCAACGGCCTGATTACCCCCTATCGGCCAATGTCGCTGGAGGCGGCAGCGGGCAAGAACCCCGCGTCACATGTCGGCAAGCTCTACAACGTGCTCGCCCACCGGTTAGCCACTCATATACAAGCGAGCGTGGATGGCGCGGATGAAGTCATCGTCCGGCTTCTCTCCGGGATTGGACGCCCCGTCGACCAACCTCAACTGGTGGCCATTGATGTCGTGGCCGAGCGCGGCCTCTCGCCCGCCCAGGAGCAGCAAATTCGTGAACTTGCCAGGCAACAGCTGGCGGAGCTTCCTACGTTGGTCAATGAACTCGTCCGTGGCACGGTAGCGGTCTTCTAGGCCCGCAATACGGGGAGCACAGCAATCTCGGCGCCGGCATCGACTGGCCGAGCGGCTTCAGCAGCTTTCCGGCAGGGTGCGTCGTGTGGCGTTCTGCATGCATTGCCAAACCGACACCCACAGCGCCAGTGACTGACCTTGGAGTTCTTGACATACATCAAGGGGAAAATCGGCTGGTCGCGCACCATAAGAAGAGAAATTGCCCGCTTCATGTCCTCCTAATCGCCCCAAGGAGAGGATGGAATGCCGACCAGGTCCACTACCCCTTTTGGGGGGAATTACGGAGTTACCGACGCCCAGACGGGCCCAACGACGACCGAGGGCTCAACTGTCTTCCAACAACTCGTGCGTGACCCCGTCTGTGGCATGGAGATTTCCCCACGGGAGGCCGCTGCCAGCACGGAAGTTGACCAGAAGCGGTATTGGTTCTGCTCCCCGCACTGTGAACAGGCTTTCCTCGCCAACCCGGCGAAATATATCCCTCACCCCGTTGATAACCGCAGCTCGTCTGAGCCCTCGAGCAGTGCTACCCAGCCGGTCGGCGCTCCCGCCCCTGCGGCGGCGACGCCTGCGCTTGCTTCCAGCGCCGCCAAGCAACTCGCCAAGGACCCCATCTGCGGAATGATGGTGGACAAGGCTACGGCCCTGTCCGCCGAGCGTGGCAACCGCAAGTACTACTTCTGCAGCGAGAGCTGCCTTCGGACCTTCGAGTCGCCAGAGAGCGAGTTGAAGGCCATGAAGACGCGCGTGACCATTGCCCTCACGGGTGTGCTCGCGTTGGCGGTGCTAAGAGCCGGTGCTTTCCTGGCATTGGCGGCTGGCGCAACACTCCTGACCTGGGCACCGATTCCGGCGTTACCCTGGTTCACTTGGGGTATGTGGCTATTCCTCCTGGTCACGCCGGTCCAGTTCATTGGCGGCTGGAGCTTCTACAAAGGCGCGTGGAACGCGATACGCACGCGCAATATCAACATGGACTTCCTCATCGCCCTGGGGACGTCCGTCGCCTACTTCTACAGCGTGGTAGTGCTGTTCTTCCCCTCCTGGCTGCCCGTCAAGGTCGAAGAGCGGGACGTGTACTTTGAGGTCTCGGCGGTCATTATCGCCTTCGTGCTGCTGGGCAAGTACATGGAGGAAATCATCAAGAAGAAGTCCTCCGCTGCCGTTCGACGTCTGCTCGACCTGCGCCCCGCCGTCGCTCACGTGCTTCGCGACGGGAAGGAGGTGGAAATCCCGGCTGAAAGCATCATGGTGGGCGAAGCAGTCGTTGTACGACCCGGCGAGAAGATTCCCACTGACGGCAAGGTTATCGAAGGCCAATCCAGTGTCGACGAATCGATGCTGACCGGCGAGTCGATGCCCGTGGAAAAGAAGCCTGGTGCCGCTGTCATTGGCGGCACGCTTAACCGCAGTGGAGCCTTTACCTTTCAGGCCACGAAAATCGGCGCCGACACCGCGCTCGCGCAGATTATCAGGATGGTCGAGGACGCTCAGGCCAGTACTGCGCAGATTCAGCGGCTTGCTGACCAGGTCACTGGATACTTCGTGCCGGCCGTTGTCTCGGTAGCAGTGCTGGCGCTGGTTGGATGGACGGTAGCAGGCCACTTCCCCCATGGGCTGCTCGCGTTTGTGGCTGTTCTGATTATCTCTTGCCCCTGCGCGTTAGGCGTTGCCACACCTGCGGCGCTGATGGTCGGCGTCGGCAAGGGCGCGGACAACGGCATCCTGATACGCGGCGGCGAAGTGCTGGAGCGCGCCGAGAAGCTGACGGCCGTCGTCTTTGACAAGACTGGCACGATTACGCGCGGAGAGCCCACTGTCACTGATGTCATCTCATTCTCGAACCACGAGGAATCAACGCTATTGACCTTGGCGGCCGCTGTCGAGAGTGGGTCAGAGCACCCCTTGGGTGAAGCCATCGTCCGCGCCGCGCAACATCGCGGCCTAATCATCCCGAAAGCCAACAGTATCGTGGCCCTGTCAGGCATGGGTATTCAGGGCCAGGTCGACCGTCAGCAGGTCTGGCTAGGCAATCGGCGCCTGTTTGGGCGCCAAGGCATCCCGACCGATGCGGCCGAACCCCTACTGAGGAAGCTCGAAGCCGATGGTAAGACAGCCATGCTGGTGGGCGCTGGTACACAACTGCTCGGCCTAGTGGCTGTGGCTGACACAGTGAAACCGGAAGCGACCGAGGCGGTCGCGGCATTGAAGGCGCGCGCCATCAAGGTTGTGCTACTGAGCGGCGACAACCGCCGCACTGCAGAGGCAATCGGCCGGCAGGTTGGCATCGAGCATGTCATTGCCGAAGTGATGCCGGAAGACAAAGTCGAAACCATTCACGCATTGCAAAAGCAAGGTGAAGTCGTGGCCATGGTGGGGGACGGCGTCAACGATGCACCGGCGCTGGCCGCAGCGGACATCGGCATTGCCATCGGGTCAGGCTCCGATGTTGCCAAGGAAACCGGCAGCATCATCCTCATCCGCGATGACGTGCGTGACGTGGTTGCGTCCATCCAGCTGTCACGCGCGACGATGCGCAAAATTAAGCAGAACCTCTTCTGGGCGTTCATTTACAACACCATCGGCATCCCCGTCGCCGCATTTGGACTCCTGAACCCCATCTTTGCCGCAGCGGCGATGGCGCTGTCTTCGTTGAGTGTGGTGGCCAACTCGGCACTGCTGAAGCGCGTACGACTCGGCTCCTTGGCTACCAGCCCGGAGGCGACATGAAACACGCACTGGCCTGGATTTGCGCCGCCCTTGCGACGCTGCTCGCGGCAGCCATCGTGTACCGGTTTGGGATTTCGCCACTCACGATACTGGTCGCGCTACTCCTGCTTTCCTGTCCAGTCGTGGTCGTCTGGGTAAGTCTTCGACTCTCTCGACAGTGCGAACAGGACATCCGAAGCGCAGTAGAAGGTGAACTCAAAAGCCGCGACAAACCTTAAAGAGGAGGTCCGTCAATGGACTGGCTTACACAGAATTCGGTATGGCTCCTGATTGCTGCGGCATTGGCGTTATTGATGTGGCGTCGATTCATGGCTCGCCCAAACAGCGAGAATCGCGACGTCTCGTACACAAGTCAAGGGAGCGGGAACGATGCACACGACCCCGTCACCGGCAACAAGGTAGATGCCGCCCACGCCATCACAGCGAATTTCGAAGGAAAGACGTTCTTTTTCGAATCCGAGAGTTCGCGCACGGTGTTTCAGCAAAACCCTGAACGATTCGCCCACCAGCACCATCGCCACCACGGCTGCTGTTAGCCGGCACCGTCAATAGTTTCCATTCCATCAGAGGAAAGTATGAACCACGACCACGACAACCATGAAGGACCGGAGCATGCCCAACGAACGGTTTCAAGGTCCAAGGTCGTTACGATTGGCTTTCTACTGGTAATTGGATACTTCCTGTGGACAGAACACCGGGCGCACTTCATTCAGTTCCTGCCGTTCCTCCTGCTGGCCGCCTGTCCGCTAATGCACCTCTTCATGCACGGGGGCCATGGTCACGGTCAAGGCCATGGAAAAGACGAAACGCCGAAAGATATGAACACGAAGGGAGAGCGATGATGCAACCCGAAACACCATCCAGCTACGGCCTCTGGTCGCTGGTGATTATCAACTCCGCCATCTTCATCATCTTCGCGTTCAGCTTCACAAAGCCAAAGACCCAGCGTGACTGGCGCTCCTTCGGAGCCTTCTCGGCGTTCATTGTGGCGCTCTTTACAGAGATGTACGGCGTTCCCCTGACTATCTATCTCCTGCTACCGTGGCTTTCGGCAAAGTTCCCGGGTATCGACTTCCTATCCCACGATGCCGGCCATCTTCCGGAGATGATTTTCGGTTGGCGCGGCAACCCACACTTGGGACCATTTCACCTCGCGAGCGACATCCTGATTTTTGGCGGCTTCATCATGCTTTCTGCCGCCTGGCGGGTTCTGTACCTGGCACAGCAGCAGCACCGCCTCGCGACCACCGGGCTCTACGCCCGTATGAGACACCCCCAGTATGTCGCCTTCATCCTGATTATGTTCGGCTTCCTGCTGCAATGGCCGACGATAGTCACTCTGGTGATGTTCCCCATCCTGGTCTGGATGTATGTTCGGCTGGCCAAGGCGGAGGAGCAGGACGCACTGGCCGAGTTCGGGCAGGAATATGAGGAGTATCGTCAAAAGACACCAGCGTTCATTCCGCACATCTCAGGCGGAGATGTTCCTCGGACGCGTCCTCATTGAACTCAATCGCAATCTTCCCTGCATGCGGAGGCTGACATGAGGCCCTTCAAAACCGGTGTGACGCTATCTGCCACGGTCGTGCTCTTCTACGCTCTATGCACGCTCGTATGGATGGCACTTCCTGAGTCTTTCATGAACTTCATGAACGCGCTCTTTCACGGACTCGATTTCCGACGCCTTCAGACTGGCCAACCGTTTTCCTGGTGGTCCGTCATCTACCCGGCCTTTGTGTTTGCAGTCTGGTTCTTCGCTGCCGGTGCATTCTTTGCGTGGTTACACAACAGCCTCCGTGGAGAGACCTGACACCCCAACAACTTGTATGACGACATGACATGTAGCCGAGTCAATCGTCCCAACCAAACGAGCTCGTGTTGTCCGGACCGGCGGCAGCTGCGAATAGCGGTGGCCGTCGATTCTGCTTGCTGTTACCCCACAAACTAAAGGGTCTCCATGGAACCGCGTCAGCAGCAGTTTTCCCTATGGTATGTGCTCCTGGCAGTCTCGGCGATGCTCATCCTTCAGAGCGTCCTGTTCTCGTCCCATGTCGAGACGGTGCCGTACAGCGACTTCAAGGTCCTGCTCAAGGCCGGCAAGCTCAAGGACATCACACTTGGAGAAGGAGCCATCACTGGGACGCTCAGCACTGTTGGCATTGAGACCCTGCTCCCCAAGCAACAGGTCGAAGAGATGTTACGCCAGGGCAAGGGGGACCATCCGTTCTCCACGCTCCGGGTCAATGACCCTAATCTGGTGCAGGACCTTGAAGCAGCCAAGGTGCGCTTCGTTGGCCAGCCCGACAACAAGTGGATTGGCGCGCTGCTGTCCTGGGTGGTTCCTGCATTGCTCTTCTTTGCCGTCTGGAGCTTCCTCATCAAGCGAGTAGGCGGCGCCGCCGGCGGGATGATGGAAATAGGCAAGAGCAAGGCAAAGGTCTACATGCAGAAAGAAACCGGCGTGACGTTTGCCGACGTCGCCGGCATCGACGAGGCAAAGGAAGAGCTAGCCGAAATCGTCAACTTCCTGAAGGACCCTCAGCGCTATCGGCGCCTGGGTGGAAAGATTCCAAAGGGCGTACTGCTCCTGGGGGCTCCCGGCACCGGCAAGACGTTGCTAGCAAAGGCAGTAGCCGGGGAAGCTGGCGTGCCGTTCTTCACCATGAGCGGCTCGGAGTTCGTTGAAATGTTTGTTGGCGTGGGGGCGGCGCGGGTGCGCGACCTGTTCAACCAGGCCGAGACCAAGGCGCCCTGCATCATATTCATCGACGAACTCGACGCGCTGGGTAAAACCCGCGCGCTCAACGCCGTATCCGGCAACGATGAACGCGAACAGACCCTGAACCAGTTGTTAGTTGAGATGGACGGGTTCGACACCAACAAAGGCGTCATCATTATGGCGGCCACCAACCGGCCCGAAATCCTGGACCCGGCACTACTGCGCCCCGGCCGCTTCGACCGTCATATCGCTCTGGACCGTCCTGACCTGAAAGGGCGCGAGCAGATTCTCAAGGTACACGTCAAAAATGTCGTTCTTGCCCCGACCGTCGACCTGACCAAGCTGGCCGCGCGCACCCCCGGATTCGCGGGCGCCGACCTCGCCAACCTTGTCAACGAGGCAGCACTGCTGGCGGCTCGCAAGGGCAAAGATGCGGTAGAGATGCCAGACTTTGACGAGGCGCTCGACCGCATCGTAGGCGGCCTGGAGAAGAAGAGCCGCGTGATGAATCCGCAGGAGAAGGAAACCATCGCCTACCACGAGGCGGGGCATGCCATCGTGGCTGAGTCACGGCCACATGCTGACAGAGTTTCCAAGGTCTCCATCATTCCCAGAGGCGTCGCAGCATTGGGGTACACGCAGCAGACCCCGACAGAGGACCGCTATCTCCTGAAGCAAAGCGAGCTGTTCGACCGGCTCGATGTATTGCTTGGAGGTCGCATTGCCGAACAGATTGTCTACGGAGACGTTTCGACCGGCGCGCAAAATGACCTGCAACGCGCAACGGATATGGCTCGCCAGATGATTACGCAGTTCGGCATGAGCGAGCAGCTTGGACTCGCTACTTACGAGGACATGCCGAACCCGCTCTTTACCGGACCAGGACTGATGCCTCGGCAACGCAAAGAATACAGCGAGAGTACTGCGCAAATCATTGATGCAGAAGTCCGGACGATTCTGGGCGACGCCAGCCAGCGGGTGAAGCAAACACTGCTGGCAAACCGGCACAAGCTAGACGCGCTGGCAAAGCTACTGCTCGAACAGGAGGTCGTAGACCGACCTTCGCTGGAGCTGTTGCTCTCCGAGAAAGTTACGCCGCTTACACCCAGCAAGTCCTACCCAGCCACGCCCGATGCGCCCGATTCACGGAAGGTGAACCATGAAAATGAAGGCAAGTAGCAAGGGTTCCCCATCCGAGGTAAGCGCCATCTCCCATGAGACCTATGAGGAGAATCTCCACCAGCTTCAAATCGAGCTGGTCAAACTACAGAAGCACTTCATTTCCTGCAGCGACCGGATTCTGGTGATTTTTGAGGGAAGGGATGCGGCTGGGAAGGATGGGACCATCAAGCGCATTGCTGAACACCTCAGTCCGCGTGAAACGCGCGTTGTCGCGCTTGGGAAGCCATCCGACCGTGACCGAGGCTCCTGGTACTTCCGCCGCTATACGGCCGAGCTGCCTGCGGCCGGCGAGTTCACCCTTTTCAATCGCAGTTGGTACAACCGGGCCGGTGTGGAGCATGTGATGGGCTTCTGCACCAAGGACGAGCATGAGGAGTTCATGGCAAGTGTCCCAGAGTTCGAACGGATGCTCGTGCGTTCCGGAATTCGTCTTATCAAGTACTACCTTGACATCAGCAAGGCCGAACAGAAGAAGCGCATCGAAGAGCGCCGCCGGGACCCGCTTAAGCAGTGGAAAGTCAGCCCCATTGACGAACAAGCGGTATCGCTTTGGAAGAAATACAGCAAGGCACGGAACGAGATGTTTGCTCGGACCAGCGACATCGTGCCATGGAACATCGTGCGCGCCGACGACAAGCGCGTTGCGCGCCTCAGTGTTATCAAGGATTTACTGACCCGTCTTCACTATGCGCACAAGGACGCTGAGCTAATTCGCCCTAATCCGGAAGTTGTGTTTCCTTATGCAGAGGAACATCTGCTGAGCGGGGCGATTGCGAAATGAGACGGTAGCCCAGCGCGAGCCTGTCAACTGCGAGGATGGATGAGATGAAGACCAGCATCATTGAAGTTGGAGGCCTGCTTTCCGTTCTCAGCGCCCGTGGGGCGGAGAAGCAGCTCACCAGGCTACCCGGCGTTGTCAGGGCGGAGGTTAACTGCGTCACTGGCAGCACCACAGTGGAGTATGACGAAGCCGTAACCACCCTGATGGAGATAAAGGCGAGATTGGAGGAGTGTGGTCATCATTGCCATGGCGAGCTGGTCCCACGGCATATTTGCACACCCGAAGACCCGCCTGGCGAACTCGCAGCAAGCACTGCACCCCGGCTGGCTGCACTTGGCAGACGGCAGGGCCATGTACATCCGGCCGCCCACGATACCAAAGGAAGAGCCCAAGCTCACGGCACACACGACCAGATGGCCCACGAGATGGGCCACGGAGCCGGTATGGACATGAATGAGATGGTTCGCGATATGCGTAACCGTTTCTGGATTTGCCTGGTATTCACGATTCCCATCTTTCTCTACGCGCCGATGGGAGTGCAAATCTCCATGCCGGCCCCGCCATTCGGCCTGACAATGAACCAGTGGCTGTTTCTGCTGGCAAGCGCTGCCATTCTTTACCCAAGCTGGCCCTTCTTCGTTTCCGCCTGGCGAGCGCTCCGGGATGGCACGCTCAACATGGCGACGCTGGTTGTTCTTTCCGTCGGCACAGGCTATCTGTTCAGCGTCGGGGCGACTTTCTTCTTTGCTGGCGAGCAGTTCTACGAAGCATCGGCCGTACTCCTGGTGTTCATACTGTTAGGGCATTGGCTCGAGATGCGCGCACGGGCTGGCGCATCAGACGCTATCCGCACGCTGATGGACCTGGCTCCGCCGAAAGCCATCGTGCTACGCGATGGTCGCGAAGTCGAGATACCCACAGCAGAAGTCCAAATGGGCGACGTCATCATCATTCGCCCGGGCAATAAGATTCCGGCGGACGGTGCGGTCATCGATGGCGTCTCCCAAGTGGACGAATCGATGCTGACCGGTGAGTCCCTGCCTGTGCGAAAGGGGCCAGGCGATAACGTCATCGGCGCGACGATTAACAAGAGTGGCAGCTTCCGCTATCGCGCCACAAGAGTTGGGAGTGACACCGCACTGGCGCAAATCGTCAAGCTAGTGCAAGAAGCGCAGAACTCCAAAGCGCCTGCGCAACTGCTGGCGGACCGCGCCTCGCAGTGGCTTGTACTCGCAGCCCTGGGCATTGGCATACTGACATTTGTCACCTGGTATTGGTGGTTAGGCCAGCCTTTACTGTTCGCCCTTACGCTTACGATTACAGTCTTCGTCATTGCCTGCCCCGACGCACTCGGACTGGCAACTCCAATGGCAGTGATGGTCGGAACGGGGCTTGGGGCAATGAACGGCATTCTGTTCAAGAATGCTTCAGCCTTGGAGGACGCCACTAAGTTGGATGTGGTCGTCTTCGATAAGACAGGCACGCTCACCATGGGTGAACCTGAGGTGGTGGAAGTTCTCACCCCACAGGATGTGGACGTGAATGCGATGCTCGCACTCGCGGCCTCTGTCGAGCAGAGCTCTGAGCACCCATTGGCTCAAGCAATTCTCAAGCGAAGTGGTACTCTCGCCAGGCCGGACGCTACCGGCTTCACCAATATCGATGGCATGGGCGCCGAAGCGGAGGTCAACGGGCGGCTGGCCCTGCTTGGCAACCGCAAGCTGATGGCCACACAAGAGGTGGACATGAGCGGCCTTACCGAGAAGGCGGACCTGATGCAAGGCGCAGGCCGAACGGTCATTCATGTCGCACACGGTGGCAGATTGATTGGCTTGATTGCCATCGCCGATGCACCACGACCAACCTCGGCAGCGGCAGTAAAAAAACTGCGCGAGCGGGGTGTACAGGTAGCCATGCTGACAGGGGACAACAAGGCCACCGCAGAACGCATCGCAGCTGGCCTCGGCATCGAACTGGTGCTTGCCGATGTTCTCCCCGGGCAAAAAGCAGAAAAGGTCAAGGAGTTACAGGCGCAAGGCAAGAAGGTTGGTATGGTCGGCGACGGCATCAACGACGCTCCTGCGCTAACTCAGGCGGACGTAGGCTTTGCTATCGGCGCAGGCACCGACGTCGCAATGGAGAGCGCTGATATCGTCTTGATGAAGAGCGACCCGTTCGACGTGGTGGGCGCCATCGAGTTGTCGCGCGCCACCTTGCGAAAGATGCACCAGAATCTCTGGTGGGCTGTGGCCTACAACCTGGTCGCCTTTCCGCTGGCAGCGGGTCTGCTCTATCCCTTCACCTTAAGCCCCGAGATTGCAGCACTCTCCATGTCGGGTAGCTCCGCCTTGGTGGCAATCAATGCGCTGTTGCTCAAGCGCACCAAGCTGGCCGGCATCCGCGCCACATTGCCGCCGGTGTCGTCCACGGATGTGGCTGCACCGATTGCCGGATGAGCCGCATTCCAATGCCGGAAGCTCAAAGAAGAGTGACGAGGAGCCTCATGGCCGAAGACACGATACTGCGTAATCGACGCCCAGTGCGTCCCTCCTCGCCTAGCGGGGCACGGGAAGGGGAAATAGTCGCTGCCCCACAGATTGACGATACCTCGCAACATTCCGGTCCAGCCGTGGATGCGTTGCGGCAGTGGTGGGACTATTACACCGATTTGGCTCAGCGCTGGATACTATTCGTGGATATCCTGCGGCAGCGAGCAAACAATATGCTTGCTCACGAAGAGGCCGGACTTCCCCCATTGCTGCACTTCGACTACGAGATGTTGCTCGATGCCAGAACGTTCGAGCGCCCGGCTAACTACGCGCTGCTCCGTATCACGCGCTGTGGCACGGACCATTTGGAGGAACTCGTACGACTTGACGCAACGCCAGTCATTATCATCGACCCACGTGCTGGTCACGGCCCTGGTATCGGAGGCTTCAAGCGTGACTCCGAAGTCGGCATGGCACTCGCCGAAGGACACCCCGTCTACTTCGTAATCTTCTTCCCGATTCCGTGCCCTGGACAGACCCTCGGAGATGTCCTCCATGCTTTGCGCACATTTGTCCAAGAGGTCGCACGACGGCATGAGGGTCGGGAGCCTGTCCTCTACGGGAACTGTCAGGCCGGCTGGGAGGTAATGCTGCTATCGGCTCTTTGCTGTGAGCAGGTGTCCGGTTTTGCGGTGCTCAATGGCTCACCACTTTCGTACTGGGCTGGGGAGCCCGGTGTGAATCCGATGCGTCTACTGGGAGCATTCTCGGGTGGCGTGTGGACTGGGAACCTTCTTGCCGACTTGGGTAATGGTCGTTTCGACGGCGCATGGCTTGTACAGAACTTCCAGTTACTGAAACCGGAGTCAGCTCTATGGGACAAGCTGTACACGGTCTTCGCCAACCCGGACAGCGAGGGTGGGCGATTCCTGGAGTTCGAACGGTGGTGGAACGGCTTCTATTTCTTGAGTCGGGAGGAACTCGTAGCAACTGTCCAGGACCTGTTTGTCGGCAACAAGCTCGAATCAGGTGAAGTCCATGTCGACTGCGACTGCACGGTCGACTTGCGCCGCATCCGCAAGCCAATTGTCATCTTTGCCTCATACGGCGATAACATCACGCCGCCACATCAGGCGCTGGGCTGGATTCCCGTCGTCTATACGAGCACCGAAGACCTCGTCGCCGCCGGACAACGGATTGTTTATCTAACCAATCCGCATGTGGGACATCTGGGCATCTTCGTATCCGCAAGCGTGGCCCGCCACGAACATCGCGCCATCCTGCAAAGCCTGGAAGCCATCGAGGCGCTGCCCCCAGGCCTATATGAGATGAAGCTGACCAGTAGAGCTGGTGAGCTGACAGACGACAGGCAGAAGGTTCAGGTCACGTTCGAGCCACGCCGCGTCGAGGACATTCATTTTTTGTACCCGCACGCGGTGTTCGAGCGCGTACGTGCCATCTCCGAAGTCAATGAAAAACTATACGAGCAACTATTTAGTCCGCTCGTTCGTGCTATGGCAACGCCGTGGGGAGCTGAATGGCTGAAATGGGCCCATCCGATGCGTTGGAGGTGTTATGCATGGTCCGAGCGATTCCAGCCTTGGATGTCGCTCGTATCCTTCATGGCCGACGAGGTGAAGACCACCCGGCACGAAGCCGGGTCAGACAACATGTGGCGTTCTTTCGAGCAAGCACTGAGCACCGCTCTCACCGGTGTATTGCTGACAGGCCGCTCGACACGTGATTCAGTCGCCGAGGCAACATTTCTTTGGCTATATGGACAACCATGGTCATACCTGCCGGCTCAACGGGACAACCCCACAACGTGCAACTGCGCACGCTGAGAGCCAGACCAGAGGCCAATGATTGCATGGGGTTCGATATTGCCCGGCGTTGCCGACGAGCAGGCTGGTCGAACTACGTCTTGCCTACGAAGGACCCTGAAAAAGGGGTACCTTGAGGGCGGCGTTTCCATTTGCGGTAGGCCGCAGCTTCACTTTACAATGACCGTGCCGCGCATACCCGCATCATAATGACCTGGCAATAGACAGGCGAATGACACCGAACCGAGCTTTGTAAATTGCCAAATGATGTCGCCGGACTGGCCCCCCTCAACTGTGAGGGCGCTTGGGGTCGCATATTCCCTTTCCGGCGTTTGCATCCTGGTGTGATAGAGCTCTTCCAGCTGGCCCTCGGTCCCGAGCACCATCTCGTGCTTTACCTTTCCAGAGTTCTTCAAGTTGAAGCGGATTGTCTCGCCTCTCTTAACCGTTATCGTGGAGGGGGTGAAGCGCATGTCGTCGGTCATGTCCACATTGACGGTCCGGCTTACTTTTTTCGGGTCGCCCGGCTTTCCGAAGGCTGTCACTCCACCACCACCGTGCCCGTGGCTGTGCCACCATGCCGGTTGCTCGCCGGCTGCCAACACCACGCTTGACAGCGCTGTGGCAGCGATAAAGGCAGCCAGTTGGAGCTTCATTAATAGCTTCATTGAACTCCTCCTTCAATGTCTGATTGTAAAGACCTAGGCATATCTCATGTCGTACCAGGCAGCGGGCTTGCTGCAAGCACTGCAGCAGTAACCAACACCCCCGCGAGCACCCAGGACTCCACATGCAAGACAGCGGCAAAGCGCTTGATGTATCGAGTGCGCGATACTGATGACCAGTTTTGCAGCGACTCCAATAAGCGAGGCATTTCAAAGAATCGGTTGTGCCCCCCGAGGGCCACGGCAACTATCACGAGGCCAAGCTTCACCAGTAGCAACTGACCGTACGGGGAGTCGAGCAGATTGCCCGGCGCGCCCACACCGCGCCACCCGTTATAGGCGCCGGTGACAACAAGCGCAACGAGCGCGTACGTGGCCGTATTTGAGAGCGATTGAATAAACGATGCACCGTTCTGGTGGTCGCTGTGCGGAGCATCCGTCAATTCTGGCGTCACCACAAAAGCCGCGACCCACACGACGCCAACCCAAGCGCTAATGGCCAGAAGGTGAACCCAGTCGGCCCAGACGGGCAGGCTGAACGCTCCGGCATCTACGGGATGGCCTGAATGGCTTCGGCTCAGTGCAAAGCCTGCCAACGCCAACCACAATATCAGTTGAAAGCTGGAGCCTCTCCCGGCCCACGGGAAGAATGAAACGACTGTGACGTAAAGCATCAGGGCGGCGCCGATGGCCCAGGCACGACCAAATTCGGTTTCCGCTAGCATCGAGCGCACCGCCGGTCCGGCGTCAATCAGCGAGGACTCGCTCATCAGCGCGCAATGTATCCAGAAAGCGAGCGAGCCCGACAGGAGCGCTGCAATAGCCGCTGCCCTGAATACCTGCACCAGCCTTCGGCGGATGCCGGCCTGCCATGGAGACGGGAAGCGGGCCAGCCAGTAGTCGCTCAGCAAGGTGCCGACGAGCACTGCAAAACTGAGATTCTGCAGCGCAGTGAGAGCAAGGCGCAGGATGCCAAGGAAACCCTCGTTCATCACTTCACAGCGAACTTGTAGTCGCCCTTTACCTTATGTCCGTCGTGCGTCATGACTGTCCAGCGCACGACATAGGAGCCGACCGACAGATTCGGGACAGCAACGGTCAGCACGCGCGGATTCGACGAGTCGACCTTGGCCTTCTCCTTGCTCATGGCTGTGCCATTGGTATCCACCACGCTCACATTGCTGAATGCTGGCTCCAGGGCCTCATTGAACGTCAGTCGGAGTGAGCTCACCGGTGCATCCACCGTGCTCCCCGCCGCCGGGATTGCGCTTTCGAGCTTGCCGTGCGCGAGCGCGATGACGGGCGTAAGGCCAACGGCAACGGCGGTCGCGATGCCAATCAGCGTCTTCGGGGTCGATTTCATATGTATTTGCCTACCATGGTTTTAGGGAAAGCCGCGGCGTCCGGCATACAACCGGACCCTTTCGAAGCCGCTTACTGCACCTGTAGTTTGGTAACGGTCAATGCACCATTCAAATCCTCGGCAACAAAGTCAATCTTGTCGCCAACCTTCACTTGCGAAATCATGCCGGGGTCCTTGACCCTGAACACCATCGTCATCGCGTCCATCCCGAGATTTTCCAGCGGACCATGCTTGATGGTGAGCTTCCCGGCAGAAACGTCGACCTTCTTGACCTCTCCGTGCGACATGCTGGCGACAGTCGAGCCGGCCTTGTGTGAGCTGCCCGCGTTCATGTCCATATTGCCCATAGCGCCGGCGGCAAATGCGGAAGCGGAGCTTGCCAGTGCCAAGGCTGCTGCAATCGATACATACTTCATCTTCATCGTTCTTTCTCCGTTCAGTGCACGATAGAATCGAACCGGATGTGCTCCGGCCCAATGACATCAATTTCCGGGCAATTCGCCAGTGTATTCATGGGCGACCGTCCCCTTCGGATGCTTGTACCAGCCCGGGTCCTTGTAGTCGTTCCGACCCAAGCCTTCGCGAATCTTCACAACAGTGAACATTCCGCCCATCTCAATGGGGCCGAATGGGCCCTGTCCAGTCATCATCGGCAACGTGTTGTCCGGCAACGGCATCTCCATTGCGCCCATGTCTGCCATGCCGGCCGCACCCATCGCCATGTACTCGGGGACAAGCTTGTTCATCTTCTTGGCTAGGTCCTTCTGCTTAACACCAATCATTGTGGGCACCTGGTGACCCATCGCATTCATGGTGTGATGCGACTTATGGCAATGGAAGGCCCAGTCCCCCGGGTTATTGGCGACGAATTCAAACGCCCGCATCTGGCCCACGGCTACGTCTACCGTCACCTCCGGCCAACGCGCGCTCGTTGGCACCCACCCGCCGTCGGTGCAGGTCACCTCAATATCGTGCCCATGTATGTGAATCGGGTGGTTGGTCATCGTGAGATTTCCCATACGGATGCGGACACGGTCACCAAGCCGAACTGGCAGCGGGTCGATACCCGGGAACACGCGGCTGTTCCACGTCCACATATTGAAGTCCGTCATTTCGGACACGCGGGGCGTGTAGGAGCCCGGGTCAATGTCATACGCTGACATCAGAAACACGAAGTCACGGTCGACCCGCATATAGGACTGGTCTTTCGGATGCACGACGATGAAGCCCATCATGCCCATGGCCATCTGCACCATCTCGTCGGAGTGGGGGTGGTACATGAAGGTACCGGACTTGCCCATCACGAATTCGTAGACGAAGGTCTTGCCTGGTTTGATATGGGGCTGAGACAGGCCGCCCACACCGTCCATGCCGGAGGGCAGGATGACGCCGTGCCAGTGAACACTGGTGTGCTCCGGGAGCTTGTTGGTCACGAAGATGCGAATCTTGTCCCCTTCCACACACTCGATGGTCGGGCCGGGGCTTTGGCCGTTGTATCCCCAGAGATGGGCCTTCATGCCCGGCGCGAATTCGCGCTCGACCGGTTCTGCTATGAGGTGGAACTCTTTCCAGCCATTGCGCATGCGCCAAGGCAGAGTCCAGCCGTTGAGGGTTACCACTGGGTTGTAGGGCCGCCCCGACGTGGGAGCGAGCGGAGGCTGAGTGGAAGCACCTGATTGCAGCGGGGCTTCCGGCAAGGAGGCCGCGCCGGCTTTGGAGACGACTGCGGCGCCCAGCATGGCGGCACCGGAGCCTTGCAGGAATTGTCGACGGGAAACCATGATTACTTTCCTAGTTTGCTCGGAGCGGTCATCTGACCGTTCTGTGGTGCTGTTGCAGACGCAGCACCTTGCACTGGGAGCTTTCCGCCAAGCGAGGTCTGCAGTTCAGTCTCAGCGACCCAGTAGTCACGCAGGCTTTCGATATATGTATTGACCGCATTGACCTGCTCACGGGTATCCGTAAGGAGCTCGAATACGCTCACCAACATGCCGTTGTAGCGCAGCATCATTTCGTCCGAGATGCGCTTGCGCAGCGGCACGACTTCGTCCCGGTAGTGCTTGGCGATGTCGTAGCTAGTCTGATAGGAGGCATATGACTCGCGAACTTCGGAGCGCGCGTTGATAGCAGTCTGCGCGAGTTGGTTCACCGCAAGCATGTAAACCGCTTCAGCGCGGGCCACACGGGCACTACCCCAGTCAAACAGGGGAATCTGGACGCTGATTTCGTAGCCCGTTTCACGTGGCGTGTCTGTCGCGCTATTGCGCAGATAGCCCACGTCCAGCACATTGATGAAGCGCGTGGCCTTCGTCAGACCGAGCGATGAGGAAACGCTCTGTGTCTGTAACTTTCCAGCCTCGATATCGAGCCGGTTCTGCATCGCGTACGCTTCCAGCTCGCCGAGTTCCGGTCGCTCCTTCGGCAGGTCCGGCAAGCGGTCCGGTAGTGCGAAATTTGCCCCGGTCCCCCAGAGCCCAGTCACGCGAATGAGCCTCTCCCGGTCGGAGATGGCTTGACGCCTGGCTCTCGCGAGTGCGCCGGCGGCGTCAGCGTAAAATGCCTGCTCGCGCGCATGGTCCAGCTTGCTGAAATTGCCAGCCGCCGCCAGGCGCTGCGCGAATTCCGAGCCGGCTTCCGTCGCCTCCTTCACCTGCTCGGCGTAGGCCGCAAACTGCTGGGCGGCGACCGCGTTCACGTACGCCTTGCGCGCTTCTGCCGCAACCTTCAGCGTTTCATTGGCAACCAGGAGCTTAGTTTGCTCGTAGCGCTTGCCTTCAATCTGCGAGATGAAGGGCAGAGTCAGGACGTTGAGGAACGCCAGCGTGAAGGTCCGCTCAATAGACAGGTCATCGCCGGCGCGCTTGCGGCTGAACGTGAAGCCCGGGTTGGGCAAGCGGCTGGCCTGTACATAGTCGGCTTCCGAGATGCCAAGTTCGGCATAGGTAGCTTGCAGACCGCGATTGTTGAGCAGCGCCAATTGCACGGCGCTATCCATCGTTAGTGGCTGCCCCAGCAACTCCTGCGTGCGCTTGTAGACGCTATCCTGGTCCGCATCTGACTTAACCCAAGCAGCATCTTTCCCCAATCGGTCCCTGGCAACTGACGATACTGCATCGAAGCCGCCATCCTTCGAGAGGGAAGCGCAGCCCCCCAGAAAGACTGTCAGCGACATAGCGATTGCTACAGCCCGAACCGTCGATGATTCTCTTGTTTGCATTCGGCGCGTCCCCGCTTACATCTTGTGCGTAGAGTGGTCCGTCGCCGGCGCCCGGTCGGTCTTGCCATCCTTTGACGGCTGCGCGGCAGACCCCCTCGGCATGGCGTGGCTTGGCACGGGCGCTGCGGGTGACGACGCTCCGGCCGGCGCCATGGTGTTTATGTCGTGTTTCATGCCGCCGTGGTCCGTGTCACCCTTTCCGGCGGCGCCATTGGCGGAAACTGCGGCATTGGTGTCCTTCCAAGGCACCACCTTTGGGTCCTTGTACGGCATGTATTCGTCGAAGGTGCGCGGCACCGCCAGGGAGGTCGGGGGAGCATTTGGGTCAAGCGGGTCCGGCCGGGACGTTGCCCCCTGCGCAACCGCCAACGACGCTACGACCGCCAAGCTGGCGCCTGCCAGCATGCGTGTCAGAGACATGTCAAACCTACAATGGTAGAGCTCAAAGTGTCGCGTTAGCCACTAACATGGCAACGCCCGGTGTGTGCGCCCGGAAAATGGACGCACCTAGGGCATCAAACGACCGAGGCAGGCGGACGCTGGAGTGCGTCCGAGATATGACTGACGAATGCTTCCGTCAGGCCAGAAGGAGCCTGAGCTGGCGCATTGTCGAGGTGAACAAAAAGCGGGGTAGCGTAGGGGACGACCGAGCAAAGCGAACAAGCGGCGCAGCCTGGGCACGCATGGCCTGCATGCTTTCCAGATTTGCCATGCTGCGTCGCGTCCACGTGCTCTGTGTGCGCAAAGCAATGGTCGTCATCGTCAGCGGCGGATAGCCCATTGATGTCCGCCTGACCGCCAGAAGACGCCAACTGCGCGCCTGTAGCGTAAGTCAGCATCACGCCCTTCACCATCATTGTGGCCGCAGTCACCCCTTGCAGCGGAAGCGCAGTAATCAGGAGCAAGAGAAGGAAACGTGTGACGAGTCGAAGCATCGGGGCGATGGCAGCCTTGTGGCTGCAGACTCGTAGTTTAGCGGATGCGCGCTGCCGCTCCAATAGGAGTCATATGCGCAACGCAATCCGCCCTGCTGTTTGGAAAAAGCGTTGACCCTGCCATAGTGGGAGGGTCTATGGGGGCAGGCCTCGACCAGCAAAACGGTCGACCGCCCGGGCAGGTCAGTTAGCCGACAATGCCGAGAGCAGACTGAGCTACTACTGCCTCATCGTGCCGCCGCCGCCCATCCCCTGTCCGTCCATCATGCCGCCGCTCATCCCCTGTCGGTCCATCATCGTCTGCATCATCACCATATGCTGGCCCATCATGTCATGACACATACGCATGTGCTCTGCCATGTCTGCCTGCCCCATAGGCATTTTCCCGTGCATGTCACCACGACCCTGCATCGGCATCATGCTGTGCATCATTGCCATACTCTCCTGCATCACCTTGGCCTGCTCCGCCATCAGTGCCTGCCGCTCTTCCGGCGTCTTGGCCCTCGACAGCCGTTCATGCAGCGCACGCAAATGTGCAATCTGCGCGTCCATGTCTGCATTCCTCTGTGTTGCATTCTTCGGTGCTGGACTCTTCGGGGCGGCATTCTTCTGTGGTGCAGCAGTGGCAGCCTGCGCATGGCTATGGTCATGCTCAGCTGCAGCTGGCTGCGGACCAGCCGAGAACGCTAGCGGCGACCAGATGAGCGCCGAAACTGCGATAAGAATGGGGGCTGATAGCTTTTTGGACATGGTGCCGTTCTCACAAAGGTAAGACGCGATTGACGCGTGCTTTTTAATCTACTCGCATATGTCAAAAGAGGCTTGATTGATATCAAACTCGTTTCGTTTGGAGCGACAACACGGAGGCTGACGTCCCCCTCCTCGCCTTCGGCGCCGGCGGAGAAAACACTATCGAGTTCAGCCAGCCCAAGGTCGAAATGTCGCTCATCGGCGGTTGATGGGCGAATCTCTGCCAGTGCCTGCTCGGCTTGGCATTTTTCTCCTTGACCTTCCCACTGTGGCAACGTCCACAATGCCTTCATTAGGCCAGTTGCGCTGCGCAAGGGGATACTGGCCATCGGTGGCGGCGGAGACGGAAGATGGACGTCTTGAAGCACTCTCTGAGCGACGACGTGCTAGCGGTATTCAAGAGGGCTTGCCGGGAGAACGAGTTCGAACTGGCCAACCACCTGCTGTCCGCGCTTGAAGCCATGGCGAGCAAACAGGCCGACAGACATCAACTAGACGCGGCCTACCTTACGTTCATCGCCTGCTGTGAGCTGGACACCCGGACCACGGAGCCGAAGCAGATGGGTGGGAACTAGGGACACCTCCCTCCTACGACCAAAGTATCAAGCGCTTCTTCGCGACACTGCCTTCCTCGCCAAGAAACATGAGAGCACCGGAGAGATGAAACGGTTCTGGCAAATAATTCTGGTTTTGACGCTCGCCCTGGCACTGCCACTGCGGGTGTCGGCCATGCCACTTTCCGTGTGCTGCCTCGTTGGCATGGATGCGTCCTCCTCGCACGCCGCTTATGCGAATCCGGACAATGCGACACTGGTTGATGCGGGGCATGGCTGCAACGCCAACAGCGATTGTTCAGCCTTGGGGTATCCGACCAAGATGTCTCACGCTTCGTGCACCGCGATGTGTGCAACCGTCGGAGCGGCTCCCATGCCAGCTTCCCTTGAGGGAGGTGCTTGGACAAGCGTCCTCGTTCCTCACCCTCAGTCCAATTTCCCTTCCACAGTGTTGGCGCTCCTGGAGCGTCCACCCAAAGCATTCTCCGTCTGAGACCGACCAGCCAGCCAGCCCTAACGCCCGGCTAGCGACTGCGGCTTGGCCCATGCCACTAGGTTTAGTGGGTCCATGCCGCTGACATGAACATTGCACTCGGCGGTGGCGCTCGCGCGTAAGAAAACGCATTCGATGCCGCACTGCTCGGAGTGAACGGAGAATTACCATGAAGAACCTTATCCTTGCCACCGCCGGCATGACCGCGCTCGTCTCTTCCCTATCCGTCCTCGCAGGGCCGGATTGGGCCGTCATTGAGAAGGCACGTGCAGCCAAGAAGGCTGAAACACACGCGGCGCAAATGCAGCAGCCGATGACTGGCGACCATGCCGCGATGATGAAGGCATGCCAGGAAATGATGCAGCAGAAGTAACCAGTAACGGCAATTCCGTGCGGGCCTCCTGCCTCAAGGACGGCCTGCCGGGACGCTGTCCGCCGCAGCTATTGTCGGGCAGGCTGCGAACGTGCGACAAGCGGCCGGAGTCGACTGGCGCCAATCGCGGCTACCGGGCGTCACCTCGGCCTTGGCCGAACGGCTTACCGGCGGGCGCTACGTCGACGTCAACATCGACCGCGTGGCGGCCAGCCGTTACGGCCTCAACGTTGACGACGTCCAGAGCATCGTGGCATCGGCGATCGGGGGCGAGGGTTAGCGAGGTGGCGGACGGGCTTGCCCGTTTCCCCATCAGCGTACGCTATCCACGGGACTGCCCTGCTGGAGGCCATTCAAGAAGGCGCGGTCCTCCGGGTCCGGCCCAAGGCCATGACCGTGGCCGTCATCCTGGCGGGCCAGCTACCCATCATGCGGACTGGCGGGACCGGCTCCGAAGTCATGCAATACATTGCCGCCCCCCATGGTTGGCGGCATGGTCACGGCGCCATTGCTTTCCTTGTTCGTGATTCCTGCGGTCTTCCTGCTGCTTCGTCGCCCGACGGCGAAGCAGGTTTTTCCCCAACCTTGAAAGAAGGAGTTCTTTGATGAAACGCGTTCTGGTATCCCTCGCTACCGTTTGCGCTGCTGTTGCTCTCCCAGCCTATGCAGCCGATGACATGGCCGGCATGAATATGAAGCCGGCTGGCGCGATGTCTGCACCGAAGCCTGTCGAGGCCGAAGTACGCACGATTAACGCAGCAAATGGCAAGGTCGCCCTCAAGCACGGCCCCATTGAGAACCTTGGCATGTCGGCCATGACGATGTCATTCCCGGTGAAGGATAAAGCGAGCCTCTTCAAGCTGAAGGAAGGCGATAAGGTCAATGCGACCTTCGATAAGGTAAACGGTGCCGCAACCGTTATCCGCATTGAACCAAGGTAAGACCAGGGAGAGCGAGGCCGCCAGATATCAATGACGCGCCCACGGCTAATTCACAAGGCCCATCATCCGGAGTGCGCCGCACGCCGGCTCCCCCTTAAACGACGCTCTGGCGCAAGGCGTTAGCCGACCTAAGAACTTTACGAGTTCTAAATATTGATTTTTATAGGACTCTTGCTGAGGAAGAAGTTTTTGGTAAACGTAGGTATCCAGTTTAGCCATTACCCGCCCGAGTTAGCGCTTTCCGGCCTGTCAGTGCCGAGCCCCGCCGGCGGCGCACGACTGCAATGACGCCCACCGTGGCCAGCACGGTACTGGTCCATCTCACATAGCCAGCTGTTCCGTTCTCTTCCCAGGGGCTCAACCATGCCCAGCTTTAGCTGTCGTGGCTGAGGAAGATGATGGCCATCAACATTCGGCAGTTCTGGCAGATGGTAGTAACCCCTGCGAGGCACGACGCGGTCGCGGCAACAAGGCGTCACGGCTTGAATACCATCACGTAGAGGAAGGCGACTACGACGAGCCCGAATGCGCCGCCTGCGACCCGACTTGCGATGGCGGCTCGCCGATACTGCGTGGATGCGCACCCGTCGGTAGCGTGCAGGCGCCGTTGCCTTCGCAGGGTTGCGAGGGACCATCCAAGACTGGCTGCTCCAACTGCCCACAGGCCCAACGCAACTTGTATCCACTTGGCAGTGAACGGCCATGCCAAGTGAACCATCCACAAGCCCGTGGCCAGCATGAGCACGTAGCCCGGAACGACGACGAGCAGGACCATTCGCTCGACGACGCGTAGGACGAACGACCCGTGCGTCGAGTCGTCGCCATAGAGCTCGAGGACGATGCCAAGACCTGCGCTTGTGCCGAGCGCGACGACTGCGACAAGGACGTGCAGCAGCTTCAGATAGAGGTAGTTGCCATCCATATGACGGGCCTCATGCCATGCTGGGTCGAGCCATCGGCGAACCTACTCAATTGGCATCGCAGAGTGCCTCCACCAGGGGACATGATGCCTCGTCACGATTGGCGCGGCACTGGCTTGTGAGCTTTCGCAATTCGGTGCGCAGTATCCGCAAATCCCGCAATCGCTCCTCGACCACCCGAAGCTTGTGCTCGGCCAGCGTGCGGACGGTATCGCAGGAGCCACCGTCATTGAGTTGCAGCAGGGTGCGGACTTCGTCCAGCGTGAAACCCAGCACCTGAGCCCGGCGAATGAAATGTAGCCGCCTCAGACTCTCCCCCGAATACTGCCGGATAGCACCATATGGACGTTCCGGCATCGGCAGCAAGCCGCACCGGTGGTAGTAGCGAATAGTTTCCACGCCGACGTTTGCTGCCTTGGCCAATTGCCCGATTGTAAATGTCGCATTCATCACTTGAGTCCGTACTTAACTACGGACCTAGACTACCTTCAGCCGAATCGGAAAGGAAGGGTGATGGCAACTCGGTGGACTACTCCCAGCGCAATGTTCGCGGGTGCGGCAGCAGCAATAGGTGCGTCGGCTTGCTGTGTTGGACCGCTGCTGCTGGTTGTGCTGGGGCTAGGCGGTGCATGGAGCTCTCGGCTGACCGCCCTAGAGCCCTTCCAACCATTCCTCATCGCCGCCGCCGTCGCACTGTTTGGCTTTGCCTTTTATCGCCTCTATCGGAAGCCTGAGGCCTGCAATCCAGGGGAAGCCTGCGCAGTTCCGGCGGTGCAGCGCCGCCAGCGGCCCATATTCTGGATAGTCGCGCTGAGCGCCGTTGCGCTAATGACATTCCCATTTTACGCACCGCTCTTTTACTAAGGCGTCACCATTCAAACAAGACTAGTCGCATTGCTTGCGGCAGCTCTCGCTTCCACTGGAGTCTTGGCTGCCAGCACTCGCACCATCACCCTCGATGTGGCAAGGATGGACTGCGCCGCCTGCCCAATCACAGTTCGAGTAGCGCTCGAGAAGGTGGCGGGCGTCGAATCCGCCAAGGTCGATTACAAGACCAAACGTGCTGTCGTCACATACAACCCGACGAAGGCGTCTACGGAAGCCATGACCGCTGCCACTGCCCAAGCCGGGTATCCGTCAACCGTCAGGCAGGGGCAATGATGAGCACCGAGCTGCAATCAATCATCACCTGTCCCCACTGTGGTCACAGTAAAGAGGAGACCATGCCGACAGACGCTTGCCAGTGGTTCTACCAGTGCGAGAGCTGCCAGGCGGTGCTTCGGCCAAAGGTCGGGGACTGCTGCGTTTTTTGCTCGTATGGCACCAAGCAGTGCCCGCCGATGCAGCAACAGCCGGGTTCATGCTGCTCGTCGACCAGCGCGTCTGCCACCTGCTAACTCGTCGCCGCCCATGCTATGCCCCATCTGCGAAAAAGCTGCCTTAATCCCTGTTGCTCTTGGGATAGATGCTCGTGCATCCCGGTCGTCCATATTGCTAAGGGCACTGAAATGCCGCGCTTGCGGGGAAGGGGTTATTGAGGACAGCGAACTCCGCCGTGCAGTCGGCGAACCCGAACGTCAAAAGAAGGCGACTGAATAGCCCACCGAAGAAGCCCAGCTCGGCACTCGCATACCGCGCCTCAACAGCCTTCAATGGCCGTGCCGATGGTGAATGTCCGGATAGTGCGGATGCTTGTGAGTTAGCGCGATATGTCTGTGACGATGAACGTGAGGCTCTCTGCCGTCCCACAGGAAGTCGTGCTCATGCTGGTGGTGTTCGTCATGCCGATGGGCGTGCGTATGCTCAATCGTGTCGTGTGTGTGTTCGTGCTCATGCCGTTCACTCAGATGCAGCCACACGCCCAATGCCATTAGCGCGCCTGCCACCCAGAATAGAACGCCTGGCAACTCTGGCCACAACGCGAAAGAAACAACAACGCCGAACAGCGGCGCAACCGAGAAATACGCCCCGGTTCTTGCCGTACCCAGATGGCGCAGCGCCACCACGAAGAGTGCGAGGCTCACCCCGTAGCCTGCGAAGCCAATCAGCATTGCAGACACTAGGGATATAGCGCCCGGCAACTTAGCACCAGCCATTAGCGCGAGCGCGGTGTTGCAGATGCCCGCTACCAGCCCCTTCAGGCAGGCAATCAGCACGGCGTCATTGGATGACACCTTCCGCGTGAGGTTGTTGTCGATAGCCCAGCAGGCGCACGCCGCAATAATCAGCAGCGCACCCAGCGACAACGTCGCCCCCTCTGGCTGCCAAGAAAGCAAGGCCCCGCCAACAACGATTGCAACCATGCCTAGCACAATCTGGCGGTCTGCATTTTCTTTGAATACCAGCCAGGCGATGAGCGCCGTGAACACGCCTTCGACGTTCAGCAGCAGCGAAGCAGAGGCGGCCCCCGTAGTCGCCAACCCTGTCATCAGAAGTGCTGGGCCTGCCACTCCGCCGGCCAGAATGGCCCCCAAAAGCCAAGAGAGCTCGTGGCGCGGGATGGCGTGTTGCCGCAGAACATGACTATCCGCCTTCCCCGTGAGCCCTCTCAGCGCAAGCACCCCACCGAGGCCAAGCCCGCTGCCTAGATACAACAGCCCTGCCAGCAACAGCGGGGAGACTGTGCCGGTGAGGGTTTTGGCCAACGGGGTGCTCGCGCCAAACAGCAGTGCAGCAATTAGCGCCGGGGCGGCAGAACGAAGGGACATGCCAGCCGTGTCATGTGGAAAAGGTTGCCTATTGTCGCGCGTTTGCGCAGAATATGCGCTTGTTATCCACATTGCGCCCGCGGTATTCTCAGCGTGGCCTCCCAGTGCTAGCTCGTGCAACGTCTGGTTTCGCGATTTGTCGTCCGCGTGGTCACGCTGCTGTTCATCCTGAACTGCGGTGCGACGCTAGCTGCGGCGCCGGCATGGCTCCAGCACGAGATGGAGCACGCTCTCGAACACGCGCACGACGCAGATGCCCATGATGGCGAGACCAGCATTGGCGAGCAACTCGCCGCTGAAATCGCCGTGCCCGGCCAGGATGACGAGTCGGGCATTCCACACGGTGCGCTACACGCCTTTGCTCAATTGCCGGCAACGCTGGCCACACATGAGACGTTGGTGACGGCCGAGCGCGCAGCAACACCTCTCTCACAGCATACGGGCTTGGTCTTGGTCGACCACCCACCCGCCCCCCCTTTCAAGCCACCACGGGCTTGACACCCTGACGGCGTCATTTTCGGCGCCTACTCCTGTTTTATCCATTGACTTGAAATGTTCGCGTCAATGGCTCATTCCTATTCTCTAACGAGATTCGATATGTTCGCACTGCCGTGCCCACGCGGTTCGCATGTGGCAACGTTAACTGCGCTTCTACTGGCGCTGTCCCCGCTCGCCTCCCTCGCACAGCCGGTTACTGCCGGTCCCGAGGCTCCCGAACCAGCCAATTCTGCGTCTAGCCAAACGGCTCTCACATTGCGAGCCGCCCAGGCTCGCGCGCTAGCCGCCAACCCTTCACTCCTGGCAGCCGAGAAAGAGAGGCTCGCCTGGGATGGCACCGTGCGGCAGGCAAGTGCTTTCGCGAATCCTGAGCTATCCCTGGAAGGCGACGAACTGCGCAGCGATAGCCGCACCGAGGCCATCCGGTTGATTCAGCCCCTGGACCTGAGCGGGAAGCGACGAGCACGTACCGCCGTGGCCGAGGCTGGACGTGACCGTGCCGACGCCACGCTGGCAGCCAGGCGCGGCGAAGTTCGCGTAGCCGTAGCCAGCGCGTTCGTTGCCCTGCAAGAAGCCGAGGCGCTTGAGCGACTGGCGCGACAGAAGCGGGAAATCACCGAGGAGTTTCGGAACGCCGTGGCCCGTCGCGTAGAGGCGGGCAAGGTCTCCCCCATCGAACGGGAAAAGGTGCGGTCAGATGCGGGTGCCGCCCTCATCGAGGCGCAAGACGCCAGTCAGCGAGCTGCCGTTGCCCGCAGGCGCCTTGCCAACTTTTGGGCGCGAACCGAAGCTCCCGACTTCACCACGGTGTTCGGACCGTTTGGCGAAGAGACAGCAGACGCCGACCGCCAGGCCATCCTGAATGCGCTGACCAGACGCCCGGAATTTCAGGCGCGGCAGCAGGCAATACGGGAGCAAGAGGCCCGGCTTGAACTGGAACGGACCCGTCGGTTTAGCGACGTCACGGTGGCCGCGGGCGTCAAGCGTGTCCATCAGGCGCCGACCTATGGCCAGCCCACAGCCCAAAACACGCTGATGGTATCCGTCGGCATCCCCCTTCCTCTCTTTGACCGCAACCAAGGGAACATCTACGAAGCCACGCAGCAAGTGGACCGTGCCCGTTTGGAAGCCGAGGCAGCGCGGGACCAGTTTCAGCTCAAAGCGTTCGAGCTCTCGGACAACCTCTCGCTGGCGGTCAAGGAGCTCAAAGCGTTGCGGGAAGAAGTCCTTCCGGCCTCACGCGAAGCGGTTCGCGCCGTGATGAAGGGGTATGAGTTCGGCAAGTTCTCATATCTGGAGGCCCTCGATGCCCAGCGCGCCTACTTCCGGAATGAAGCGCAGCACATTGCCGCTGCCGCACGGTATGAACGTCTAAGAAACGAAATCCTTGAATTTGCAGGCAATCCAGCAGACGCCGAAGGGGCACAACCATGAATACAAAATCTGCCGTCGCACTGGGCGTTGCGACGCTCGCCCTTGGAACAGTCCTCGGCTTTCAACTCGGCCACCGCGATGCTAGCGGTCCGAATAATTCCGCCAATCCCGCACATGACACCGGGGCCCCTGCGGCAAACGATGCCAAGCGCGGTCCCCACGGCGGGCGGCTGCTCGAAGATGGGCCGCTTCAGGTCGAAGTCACCATTTTCGAGCAAGGAGTCCCTCCTCAGCTCAGGCTCTATCTCTATGAAAATGGCAAGGCACTGCCGCCTAACGCCGCGAAGGCAACAATCACCCTTCAACGGCTGGGCAAGCCGGCCGAACCTATCGCCTTCCGCATCGAACGAGACTATCTCCGTGGCGACAAGACAGTAGTCGAGCCGCACTCATTCGACGTCACCGTATCGGCCGAACGCGCTGGAAAGACGTCACACTGGAACTACGCACAAATCGAAGCACGCGTCGAAATGGACGATGCGCAATTGAAAGAAGCAGGTGTCGATGTCCTCACCGCAGGTCCTGCCCGCATTCGCTCCACGCTGGAGCTGCCGGGGACTGTGAAGCCAAATGGTGACCGCTATGTACCCCTGCTGCAACAGTTCAATGGCACTGTAGTTGCGGCACCGGTGGGCGAAGGCACCCATGTGAGGCGAGGCGATGTGTTGGCAGTGGTGGAAAGCCCCGAGGTCGGCGACCTGCGCAGCGCCTTGGCCGTTGCCCGGGACAAGCAGGAACTGAATCGCAAGACGCTTGAGCGCGAGGAAAAGCTCTTCGCCGAGCGCATCTCGCCGGAGCAGGATGTGCTTGCGGCGCGCCAGGCTTACCGCGAAGCCCAAATAGCTGCAAACGCTGCCGCGCGCAAACTAGAAGCGATGCGGGTCACGGCCGGCGGGAGTAACAACGTCGCCCGCGTCGAACTGCGCGCCCCCATCGACGGCATTGTCACGGGCAAGACGGTAGCACCTGGTCAGGCGGTTGACGCAGGTACCGTGCTGATGGCGGTTGCCGACACAACCAGCGTCTGGGTCGAGTTGCCCATCTATTCGAAGGACATGACCTCGGTGCGCCCTGGCCAGGCGGTTGTTGTGAAGTCGGCCGATGGCCAATTTCAGGCTCAGGCCAAGGTGGAAGTAGTTAGCGCGCTAGCCGGTGAGCAGACGCGTACGGCCACGGCGCGGGTCGTGCTCCCTAATCGTGATGGCGCATGGCGTCCCGGCACGCTGGTCAACGCCACACTGACCACCGACGAGCAGGACGTCGCGGTCGCAATAGACAAGAGCGCTATTCAAACGGTGCGCGACTGGAAGGTGGTATTCGGTCGGTATGGGAAGTATCTCGAAGCTCGTCCGCTTGAATTGGGCCGCAGTGACGGGAAGATGGTGGAGGTGGTGGAAGGCCTGTCCGCCGGCGAAAAGTACGCTGCCGGCAACAGCTTTACCGTGAAGGCAGAACTCGGCAAGGCCGGGGCGACACACGACCACTAAGCCGCCGGGAATCCATCATGTTCGACAGATTGCTTCAGTTCTCCATCCGACGCCGTTGGTTCGTGATGCTGGGAATCGTAACGCTCGTCCTTGTTGGGGTCGCGAGCCTCCTGCACTTGCCCATCGACGCGGTGCCAGATATCACCAATGTGCAGGTGCAAATCAACACGCGCGCCGAAGGGTATTCGCCGCTAGAAGTCGAGCAGCGCATCACCTTCCCGATTGAGACGGTGATGGCTGGCCTGCCAGAGCTAGAGTCCACACGCTCGGTCTCTCGGTATGGATTATCGCAGGTAACGGTGGCCTTCAAGGACGGGACCGACCTCTACTTCGCAAGGCAGCTCGTCAACGAGCGAATTGCTGAGGCGCGCGAGCGGCTCCCGGCGGGCATCACGCCCTCCCCGGGGCCAATTGCAACGGGTCTTGGGGAAATCCTCATGTACACGGTCAAGGCCCGGCCCAACGCGCGCAAGGAGGATGGCACCGCCTACACTCCAACAGATTTGCGCGAGGTACAAGACTGGGTCATCAGACCGCAACTGCGTACAGTGAAGGGCGTCACCGAGGTAAATTCGGTGGGGGGATTCGTCAAGCAATTCCATGTAACGCCTGACCTGACGAAGCTGGCCGGGTTCGGGCTGACCCTTTCAGACATTTCGAATGCGTTGACAGAGAACAACGCCAATGTCGGGGCTGGCTACATTGAACGGCAGGGTGAGCAGTACTTGGTCCGTTCACCGGGTCAGGTCACCTCCCTGGAAGACCTGGCCGCAATCGTTATCGAGACGCGCAACGGCACCCCCATTCGCATCAGTGATGTCGCTACGGTGCATCTTGGCCAGGAGTTGCGCAACGGCGCGGCCACCGAGGATGGTCAGGAAGTGGTGTTGGGCACTGTCTTCATGTTGTTTGGAGAGAACAGTCGGACCGTCTCGTCCGCCGCGGCAACAAAGCTCAAGGAAATCAACGCAACCCTGCCTGACGGCATTGTCGCAGAAACGGTATACGACCGGACCTCACTGGTCGAGCGCACCATCAACACCGTCAGCAAGAACCTGTTGGAGGGTGCCGCACTAGTCATTGCCGTGCTATTCGTACTGTTGGGAAACCTACGTGCTGCCATTGTCACGGCCCTGGTGATTCCCCTCTCTATGCTGTTCACCTTCACGGGCATGGCGGCCAATAGCATCAGCGCGAACCTGATGAGCCTTGGGGCGCTCGATTTCGGCATCATCATCGATGGTGCCATCGTCATCGTGGAGAACTGCATCCGACACCTGGCCGAGCGACAACATGCACTCGGAAGACCGCTGACACGCGACGAGCGCTTTGCCGTGGTGTTCGAATCCTCTCGCGAGGCACGCAGGGCCATTCTTTATGGGCAGCTCATCATCATGGTGGTGTACCTGCCTATCTTCGCCTTGTCCGGCGTCGAAGGAAAGATGTTCCATCCAATGGCTTTGACAGTAGTGTTAGCCCTCGTCGGAGCCATCGTGCTGTCGGTGACATTCGTGCCGGCGGCCGTGGCCATGTTCGTGACGGGGACTATTAAGGAGGGGGAGAGCAAGACCTACGGCGCAATCAAGGATTTCTACGCTAGGCAGCTTGACCGCGCCTTGGGCAGGCCATTGGCAACGCTCACCATGGCAGCAGCAATTCTTGCAGCGAGCGGGCTCATCGCAATCCGAATGGGCTCCGAATTCATCCCGAGCCTGGACGAGGGAGACATTGCACTGCATGCGCTGCGCATTCCGGGCACTAGCCTTTCCCAAGCTATCCAGATGCAAGAATCACTTGAAAGGCGCATCAAAGCCTTCCCGGAAGTGGAGCGTGTCTTCACCAAAATCGGCACAGCCGAAATCGCCACGGACCCTGTTCCGCCAAGCGTAGCCGACAACTTCGTCATCATGAAACCGCAGTCTGACTGGCCCAATCCGCGCAAGCGCAAGGAGGAGCTGATTTCCGAAATGGAGGAAGCCATTGCCAAGATTCCCGGCAACAACTATGAATTCACCCAGCCTATTCAGATGCGCTTCAACGAGCTATTGTCCGGCGTTCGGGCCGACGTCGCGTTCAAGGTCTTCGGCGACGACATGGGGAGGCTCGAGAGCCTGGGGAAACGTGCCGAAGCGCTGCTGGACTCCGTTCCGGGCGCTGCTGACGTCAAGGCAGAGCAACTAACTGGTCTCCCAATGCTGTCCGTCAACTTCGACCGCCTGAAGCTGGCGCGCTACGGCGTATCCCTGGCCAGCGCGCAGCGGGTGGTGAGTGCAGCTATTGGAGGCCAGGAGAGCGGCACCCTGTTCGAGGGCGACCGGCGCTTCGAAATCATCGTTCGCCTCCCGGAGCACGTGCGCTCTGACCCCGAGCAGCTACGTAAGCTGCCCATTGCCCTGCCGAACTCCGCAGGTGCGACGCGCTATGTATTGCTGGGGGAGTTGGCCACGCTCGATGTCACGCAGGGCCCTAACCAGATGAGCCGAGAGAATGGCAAGCGTCGCGTGGTGGTAACAGCGAACGTACGCGGCCGAGACCTTGGGTCATTCGTCCGCGATGCCCAAGCCAGAGTGGCTAGGGAAATCAAGCTTCCCGCAGGCTACTGGGCTAGCTGGGGCGGCCAATATGAACGGCTGCAGTCCGCGTCCAACCGGCTGAAGATTGTCATCCCCGTCGCGCTAGGACTCATCTTCATCTTGCTGTACAGCATGTTCGGCAGCTTTAAGGACGGCCTGTTGGTTTTTACCGGAGTGCCCTTCGCCCTAACTGGCGGCGTCCTTACACTGTGGTTGCGTGGCATTCCGTTCTCCATCTCCACCGGGGTAGGCTTCATCGCCCTCTCCGGGGTGGCAGTCTTGAATGGCTTGGTGATGGTGTCCTTCGTTCGGCAGTTGCGCGCGGAAGGAGCGCAACTCAATGAGGCAGTCAGAACCGGCGCCCTTTTGCGCCTCCGCCCAGTGCTCTGCACCGCCCTAGTCGCCTCGTTGGGCTTTATTCCGATGGCGATAGCCACTGGCGCCGGCGCAGAGGTACAGCGACCACTAGCGACGGTTGTGATTGGTGGCATTGTGTCATCTACATTGCTGACACTCCTCGTGCTGCCGTTGCTCTATCGTCTGGCGTACCGGAGCGATAATGCGGTCGTAGCCCCCTGACTGCCGTTATGCTGCTGACGCAGGCAAGCCCCCCTCCAGAGAAGGGCCGCTTGCCACAACGCCCACTGCTAAGGCGGCAACTATCCTTGGCCTGCTTGCTTGCGTAATGCTCTGCATCGGCTTAGCGAGCGCACACAGGGGTAGCACAGAGAGCCAGGGCTGCCACATGGACCACAAGACAGGAATCCGCCACTGACATTAAGACGCCGGGTGCCCGTAAGAGCACTCTACGCCGCACGCTGTGCTCGGCATGCCCAACCGACTTGAATAACGTCGCAATTTATTGCGCGGAGCCACTTGGGCGTCTGTCAGAATTTCCCGTTGGTCAAGATGAGTCAGCAGATGGATAGCGCGAATGCGGGCCAAGCTTTGGCCTGACGTCGAGCCTCTCCATTAACAATGGTTGCCCCGGGACCTGTTGGAACATCTCCCCGATGTTCGATTTGAATCCACACAAAAGTTGCCCATCATTCCAACATTCACTAGAATGACGATATGAGAGAGCTGAAGAACCACCTGTACGAGCAGGTCGCGCGCATCGGGAAAGCCGTAGCCAGCCCGAAGCGACTGGAGCTCATCGAGCTTATGTGCCAGGGTGAGAAAACCGTCGAGGTGCTGGCCGCCCAAGCGGAAATCAGCGTGAAGCTGGCCAGCGCTCATCTCAAGGAGTTGCGCCAGGCTCGCCTCGTCGAGACCCGCAAGGATGGGAAGTACGTCCTGTACCGTCTGGCCAGCACCAGCGTGGCCGACCTCTGGGTGACGCTTCGTTCAGCGGCCGAGGAACGGCTAGTCGAATTGCAGGTGGCCCTGGCGTCAATCATCGAGCATGGCGACGACCTCGAAGGATTCGACCGGGCCGCCATCTTGAAGAAGGCCAGGGCCGGAGAAGTTCTGGTTCTCGATGTGCGCCCAGCCGAAGAGTTCGCTACGGCCCACTTGCCACACGCTCGCTCCCTGCCGCTCGACGAGCTTAAGAAGCGGCTTGCCGAGCTACCCAAAGACATGCCCCTTGTCGCGTACTGCCGAGGCCCTTTCTGCCTGATGGCCAAGGATGCTGTCGAGCTCCTACGGAAAAAGGGCTATCGTGCCTTCCACCTGACCGATGGCGTCGCCGAGTGGCGCGCTCACGGGCTGCCCATCGAGGAATAGAGCAATGAAGGCGCATGTCATGTTGGACTACGCCCCTCGACAGGGTAGCGAACGCACCGACAACGCCTCAAGGCAGGCTGGCGCACTCGCATGCATGAGGGGTTCCCACGGCTGCAGCGAGCTCACTCAATGGAACACGCGGGCAGACAAGGCGCCAGTGTCCAGGCACAGGAGACAGTAATGTTCTTCCGCCAACGTCCCACAGAAAACGCCACCCTTTCCTACTTCTTTGGATGTGCCGGTGTCGGCAAGGCCGTTGCCATCGACGTTGTTGCCGGCGACGAGGACTGGTTCACCTCTGAGGCGAGAAACGTGGGCGTGGTGATAGCCCATGTCATCGACACTCATGTGCATGCCGACCACTACTCTGGCGGGCTCGCGCTGGCGCGCCAGGTCGGTGCACCGTACTACTTGCATGAGAGCAACAAGGCGCGAGTCTCATTCGACTTCACGCCGCTAAACGATGGGCAGCGACTGGAGGCAGGCAATGTGCTGCTCGACGTGCTGCACACTCCTGGCCACACACCCGACAGCGTCTGCCTGCTGGTGCGCGACCTGCGCCGGGGCGACGAGCCCTGGTTCGTCATCACCGGAGACACGCTGTTCGTGGGAGCTGTCGGCCGGCCAGACCTAGCCGGGAGGGAACGCGAGATGGCCGCACAACTGCACGACAGCTTGCACCGCAAGCTGTTGAATCTCCCTGCCGAGCTTGAGATTTATCCAGGACATCAAGCTGGCAGCGCCTGCGGCGCGGGCCTGTCTGGCAAGCCCGCATCGACCATCGGATTCGAGAAGCGCTTCAACCCGTTGCTGACAATTTCGCGCGATGCCTTTGTCGATGCGGTGGTTGCCGACATCCCGCCGCAACCGGAGAACATGGCTCGCATCATGGAGGTCAATCTGCGTGGCATTGAGCCCGAAGGTGCGCGCGATTGAAGCCGCTCTCGATTGACTTCGGCATACGTGCCAATCTTGACCAGATTCTGCAGCAACTGCTGCAGGTGCTGCTCGTAGGCATGACCATTGGCATGATGCGCAACGTTGTACCAGCACTCGCCGAGACTGAGTTCGGCGTGCCGCGTGGGTCGTTCATGCTACTGGTGGCGTTCGTCGTCGCTTTCGGCTTCGTCAAGGGTGCGATGAACTTCGTTGCGGGTCGCCTGGCGGAGCACATCGGCCGCAAACGAGTGCTGCTCAGCGGATGGCTTGTAGCGCTACCGATTCCGCTGCTTATCTACTTCGCGCCATCGTGGAACTGGATTGTCCTGGCAACCATCTTGCTCGGTGTGAATCAGGGCCTGACCTGGTCAATGACACAGACGGCCAAGCTCGACATTACGCGAGCCGACCAGCGCGGCCTGGTTATCGGGCTGAACGAATTCTCTGGCTACGTGGGTGTCGCCGTCGCAGGGGTGGTCACGGGCTATGCGGCTTCCATCCTGGGTCCGCGCGAAGGCTTGCTGTGGTTCGGTGCTACTGTCATTGGGCTGGCGACATTGCTCGCCTGGCTGGTGGTAATGGAGACGCTGCCCTGGGCCCAGGCTGAGGTCAGACGCCACACCACCGACACATCCGCGATAGTGCTTCACCCACGCTACCCGCCGGGCGTAAGCGAGCAACCATCGAGCAGCGAGATGTTCGTCCTGATGAGTTGGCGCGACCGCCGAATGGCCGCGCTCTGCCAGGCCGGGCTAGTGGAGAAGTTCGTTGACGCGCTGGTTTGGGCCTTGTTTCCCGTCTACCTGCACCAGCAGGGAGTGAGCCTGCCCGGCATTGGCTGGATAGTGGGAGTCTACGGCTTTACCTGGGGCGGCGCCCAGCTTTTCACCGGTAAATTCTCGGACAAGGTCGGCCGTCAGCGCCTCAATGTCGGGGGTATGTGGGTGTGTGGCGCTGGCGTGGCCCTACTGCCGCTAGGCAGCGGCTCGGCTTGGTGGAGCACCTCGGCCGCCGTGACCGGGCTCGGCATGGCGATGTTGTACCCCAACCTGAGCGCAGCGGTCGCTGACATCGCACACCCCAGTTGGCGGGCGTCCGCCATTGGCATCTACCGCTTCTGGCGCGACCTCGGGTATGGCATCGGCGCGCTCTGCCTGGGCGCAGCTGCGGCGCTCGGTGGCCGCGTCGAGAGTGCATTCTGGTTCGTCGCCATCGCGATGGGACTGTCTGGCCTTGTACTGTATCTCTGGGGAGAGGAGACGCATCCGCGTCTCAACCCAGCACGCTGATTTCCTCTTAACGCACTGTGCCGCCGTGTTCGGCATTGCCCTGGGTCTGGACCTCTTAGCACGCTAGCGTTGCCACCAATGCCAGGGCATAGGGTGCGAATCCATCGCACCCTCCCTGTCGACGCATTCGAACCCGCGATACTGTCGACGCACTCTTGCGTGGCAAGGAACGGCGCTCACCCCTTTTCAGGCGACGCCGAACCTTTCTTGCCAGACAGCCACGCAAATCCAAGGAATGCCAGCGGCGCGAGAACCAGGCTGTAACTCAGCCATGCACCGTAGGTGCCGTCGGGGCCGTATGGCTCGGTCAGGTCATGCCAGTGCCGGTTATCGACAACCGGCAATGCGCCGGCCTCCGAGAACTCGTGCAAGGCATAGATGGCAAGCTGTATTGAAAACAGCACCATAAACACCGCCGTCACTTGGAAGAACAACGACAGGTTCACCCGCCGTCCATATCGGCTCCACGCCCACGCGAGAATGCCAGCGCAAGCCAGCCCAAGTACGCCACCAAGCGCCAGATGCCCGGTCCCCGCACCGGCAGCAAGTGAAGCAATCATCGTAGCCGCCTCGATGCCCTCCCGGCCGACCATCAGAAGCACAAACGCAAAGACGGTAAGCCAGGGGCCGAGAGCTCTTCTCTCTGGCACCTGTGCGAGCCGGCCGCGAATTTCGCCGGCTATTGCCTTTCCGTGCCGAAGCATGTGCCAGGTGCAGGATATGACCAGGGTGCCTGCCAGCACCGCGAGCCAGCCTTCGGCCTGCGGACTCATGCCGCCAACCCGAAACAGGGTCACGCCAAGTGCTGCTGACCCAATCAGGGCCGCGACGATGCCTCCTTTTGCCGCAGTGGCGAGATGCTGGCGGCCAGTCTTTTGCAGAAACGCAAGGGTAATCGCCGCGATGAGGAAGGCCTCAACCCCTTCCCGGAACGTAATCATTAGTATCGAGAACATGGGGTGGCCCTTCTCCCTGAAGTGAATACGAACGCAAATTATTCTCAACTATAGCCACTTTGGCCTGACATTCCAGTTTTGGGGGTTCAGCCGCCTCTCGTCACAGCTCGTAACGGCTGTGCGACTCCGCAAACATTCCGCCGGACCCGGCCGGCCTAGTGTGCAGTTATGTCAACGAGGAGCAAGACCATGCGAAACCTCGCGGCACTCTGCCTCTGGCCGGAGTCGCCGGCCTCGCTTCCAACCCTGTTGCGGCGCGCGTGGACGTGGATTTTGGCATCGGCATCCCCGGGCCGGCCGTCCCGCCTGGGAGGGTGCGCTCCGATAGCGCTAGTCATCGCAGGAACCCAACGCGGACTTTAATCCAGGCTGGTTAGCGAATTCTGAATTTACCCCAACCACCACTCACTATCGGCAGTCTTGACGAGTGGCCGCTTACCTTCTTGTTTTTTCTGCCAACCTCTTCTTGACAGACGGCGCTGCCAAACCTAGAAACAAACGGTTAGGGCGCCGTGCTTGGGAGCCCACGGCAGCGCAGGGAAGCAGCAAGTGGCTCTCCCCTATAAGGAGAAAGTAATGAAATTCTTGAACATGGCGATAGCGGTTACGGCATTCATGTTGGGTACATTCGGTGCCCCGGCCGCAAGGGCGCAGCAGGCTCCTGCACCGGCGCCCCTCTATGAGCGACTCGGCGGACTCAAAGGCATAACGGTTGTCGTGGATGATTTCATCAACCGCCTCGTAGCCAACAAGACATTGAACAAGAATCCGGCTATCAATGCTGGACGGAAAAGTTCGCCCGCGCCGTACCTCAAATTTCAGGTTTCGCAGCAGGTCTGCGAGGTTACCGGCGGCCCCTGCAAATACACTGGCAAAGGAATGAAGGAGTCTCACGCCCACCTGAACATCACCGAGAAGGAATGGGACGTGATGGCCGTGGAATTCAAAAAATCCCTGGATAAGTTCAAGGTGCCTGGCGCCGAACAGAAGGAGCTGTTTGAGATTGTGGGCAAGACCAAGGCCGATATCGTTACTAAGAAATAGCGGACATGGGTACTCGTCCCAGTTTGCGCTGGCCTCGCAATTAATCAACGGAATAGGTCCCGAGGCCGGCCTCCTGCATCTTGCCAATCAGAAGCACGATTGCGGTGCCCCCTGCAGACCACAGAGCTCGATTCCGAGACTTGGTGGCATACACGACCGTCGCAAACCTCGGTCATTCGGACTACCACGTGGAAGAAATGCGGCGAGCGATAAATGACGTCGCTCGGCAATCCACGACTCTCCAGCACCTCAACGATTGAGGACCAATCGGATGCCTCTGGCCGCACGAATCTGAACGCCTCTTATCATTTCCGACATCTCCCCGTATTACCGCGAGCTAGACGGAAAACGCGCGATGACCGAAATCGTCAAGACTGCAGTTTCAGGCTACCACTCTCGCCAAGCCAGTTGACATCAGGGAAACCCTAGCTATTTTTCGAAGCAAGGCCTGCCAAACAGAGAGCCGGATATCGCAAGGATGCCTTCGCTTCATAGACTGGCCCTACCCCCAGATGTTCCAGGCTTTCCCGCTCAGGCTTCCGCAATCAGAAACTTCTCGGGGCGCTTACCAAGCCAAGCCGGTTTGCGTCCACGGCCAGACCAAGTGGCACCGGTCTTCGGGTCCGAATATTTCGGCGGCAGCGAAGCCTTTTCCTTGGCGGCGGGCTTGCTCACCTTGCCAGCAGCCGCTGGGCGGCCACGGCGACGCTTTGGTGCAATGTCGTCAGCGGTAAGCTCATACTCTGCCATCAGCCCTTGGATTTTCTCGATGACGCCAGCGATTTCGGTTTGGCGGACGTCGGCAAGCTGGGCTTCCAGCTTTTCCTTCTCTGCCAGCAATTGCTTGTAGGTAGCCATGCTGTCTCCTTGGGTTGATATTGGAGCCATCGTACCGGAGGTCGTTGAATGTCGCGACTATCAGTCGATAGCGGTGACGAAGCTTCGCGTCCGACCGCCAAACCGCCGCCTCGCTCTCATATGATGGACGTTGCTGCCCGAGACGAATGAAATACACTATCCTGGCAGCGCCACCGGATGAATAGGCAGCTCTGGGTGTCCAGCGCCATGGGATGGCGCGTCAACATGTCTAGTGTTGAGGAACTATGGCTAGGCTACATAAGGAACAACATCGCATCGAAACCATCGGCTGGTTGCGCGCTGCCGTGCTCGGAGCCAATGACGGCATCATATCGACGGCAAGCCTCGTTATCGGCGTGGCATCAGCGCACAGCGCCCATGGAAATATTGTGCTCACGGCCGTAGCCGGGTTGGTGGCTGGGGCCATGTCGATGGCGACAGGGGAATACGTATCTGTCTCTTCGCAGGCAGATACTGAAGAGGCAGCTCTGATTGAAGAGCAGGCCGAACTCGATGCCGACTTTCCGCGCGAGCAGCAAGAACTGATTGCAATCTATATGCGGCGTGGCCTGGATTCTCCACTTGCTAAGCAGGTAGCCGAAAAGCTGATGGCCCACGATGCGCTTGGCACCCACGCACGCGATGAGCTCGGCATCTCGAAAGTGACCTCCGCCAAGCCTTTGCAAGCGGCGTTGGCTTCTGCCTGCAGCTTTTCGGTGGGCGCCGCCCTGCCGGTTACAGTTGCCGCACTAGCTCCCGAATCAGCAGTGATTCCAGCCAGTGTCATTTCAGCCTTGGCGTCACTTGCCTTCTTGGGCGGTCTGGCCGCAAAAACGGGCGGTGCGAAAGTCGGCCCAGGCGTTATCCGCGTAGTCTTCTGGAGTGCTTTGGCAATGGGCGTGTCGTCAGGTGTTGGCACGTTGTTTGGTGCCGTAGCCTGACGCGCCGTAACTTCCCCGCGCCTTCCCGAGCGCCGGGCTGTGGCCGATAAAGCGCGAAGCGTGTTCTGCCGCACCAGTCTCCCAATCGTTCTCCGTATCATCCACGCGGGGACCTGACCTCCCCGTCTGCCCTACGCCTCACCGATAAGCTCAACCCGGGCCGGTGGGGCGTCTTCTTCTTGGCGACACTAACGCTGACTACAGTATGCTCACGAAAGCGGGGCTGCGCCCATGAGGCGAAGAAACAGGCGTGTGACCTCTATGCGCGGGAGGATACTAGTGGAGAAATGAATGGCGACAGCTCGAGCTGGAACCAGAGGGGAGGCACTGAAGCTCCTGGAAACAGAGGGAGTAACGGCGGTCGAGTTGGACTACGAGTTAGGTTGGCAAGATGCAGTTGAACTCGGCAGGCTTGGCGACAAGCGCGGAATCAGCGTTGAGTATCGCGGGCACGAGAGCATTGCCGTCAGCTCGCCGGCGGCGTTGGTCGCAGGCCTGTTGCGGCCAAAAACGACGTTCCGGCAGCGGAATCTGTACTGCCGATTTGAACTGAGCGAGCTGCCAGCAGGTGAACTGGAGAGACTGGAGGCAAAGGCGGCCAGTCTTGGCGACTATATCTACGTATGAATGCCGTCAGTTCCTGGACATCTATTGCCCCCCTGCCCGCAAATTCGACCTCGTCCAGCAAGGCTGCCGCATCGAGACTCACTGGCAGTCCATCGAATCGGATTACGGCCAAATCCATCGTGTCGGCTTGTACGTTCTGCGCTAGCCGCGACAAAGGCGCCTTATCTTCCAGACATTGAGATAGGGCGCCTTCCGACTGTGAGTGCCCAGAAACTTTCTCTCCGCTGTGAACAAAGCGCCGTGGCTGCGAGGAATGGGTTAAGTCGCACTCTGGTCGCTAAGCCACTGCAGGACATCTGCCTGTCGCCATCGCAAGGGGAAATTTGGCCCCAAATAAGCCCTTGGTGGCAAGGTCCAGGGGGCAAGCCGGGCCCGACGGAGGATGGTTGCTGGCGGAGCGCCTAATAGCGGGGCTAGGTCGTGGGCGTCAAGGTATTCAGGAAGCGCGACCGGATAAGTGCCCGTAGAGGTGGAGAATGTTTGCATTCTCCGTGTAGCACCACCGTGTCGGCCATGCCTGCGCAGCTTAGGGAAGGCGTTTAAATCGCGCCCCTAGATGTCAAAAAGACTGCCCCGGTGAGGGCAGCACGGCAAGCGGCACTGGCGCTACCGCCGCTCCCAGCAGTGGCTTAACTTTGTAGCCACCCGGGCACGCGTCGTTGATTTTGATGCAGACAGCGGCGCCTGGAACGGAACGGGGGCCGCAGTTCGCGCGGGTTTTGTAGGCGCTGGAGGGGGCGATAAGCCCCCGCAATAGCATCAGTTTCTGTTAGTGACCATAGCGTGCAGGGCTCGGGCAGAACCACGCCCTGCCAATTAGCAGAAATTGCCGCCGCCATTGACCGATACTAACTTTGTCGTCCACTAGCACTCATTCGTGAGCATCAAGAGGCACGTTAATTAGTTGTTGCGGCGCCCCATGTCTCTGAATTGAAAGAGATTTTTGAAACGTCGCAACAACTTCGGCTTGCGTGTCGCAACAACTAATTAAAGTTGCCATCTTCCGGTGTTCTTGGAAAATGAAAGCGTTTCCCGTCCATGTACGCCATCCCGTAACCCCATGAATCTTGGGACTTTTTTGCCTTAGCGCGTCGTACTGAAGAAACGCCGTTACCTCCATTCGCGCCAATATTCCCCTTCTTGGTGCTTGCGGGAAATGAAAGCCTTGTATCGCCGCGAGAAAAGTGCCTTTACGACCACACCTCGTAGTGCATACTGATGCCTTTGCGCGTTGCCAGCCGGCACATAGTCAAGTTGTATAGGTGCCGTCTGCTCAATCAACGGGATAGGCGATGCCACCAATAGGCGATGCAATTTCAGCGTTACAAGAAGGTCGCTGGAGAGACTACCTAGAAGCCATACATCCAAGGCTGAAAACCGACAAGGAGCAGCTGTGGAAAGAGCTTGCCGCTGAGCATCCAGTCTCAGTGGATTTGATAACTATCCTAGTGACGCTCCCGAGTGAGCATGCTCGGGACGCGTGTCATCGCCTCCTTCCTGCCATCGGAAGGCTGCTCGCTATCACCTTCGAGGAGGCACTGAGGGTATTGGATTTTGCCGAAGCGCTCGAGCCATCATATAGACACGCTCCTGCGCGAGAACTGACTCCTCATATACGCGCGCGAAGCAACTTGGGCATCGAGATTGGAGACTATCTTAGAACCCAGACGGGACGTGGTGAAGCCGCACATCGAGTCTGGGCAAACGCGTTCGCCGCGGCAGCCCCAGAAGTGGCGGCTCACTATGCAATCGGTTTGATGACCGGAAATCTCGTTGACAGCCAGCTACTTATCAGCTTGCTTGATTTCTTGCCGTTGGAAACACCAACTGTCCGGTCGGAGCTGGCTGCATACGAGGGACAACTCGCTCAGTTGCTCTTGCTAAGCGCCACTGAAGTCGGCCCTGTCTCCTGGTCGGGGCTAGCGTCCATCTCCAACCTATCACCTACTGCGGCGACCTATTTAGTCGACGCAATCGACTCCGGCAATATCCACGCCGCAATGGCTGTCGCAAGGTCGCTCTACCGACTAAATGCCCCTTGCTTCGGTGCTACTGCTGAGCCAATCCAGGACATTATCAGGCGCCTGCTCACGATTGGTGTTCACCACCAGGAAGCACGCCAGCAAATCGACCAGTCCATCGCAAGCCTAATGTACCAAGACTCGCTTCGGCCGCACGCGGTGGCTTGTCTACCGGAGTTATGCACCATTCAATCGGACGTTGTTGAGATGTTCGGTGAGACCTTTCGCGAGCTAGGGAGCCATTCTGATGACTTCACAATGGTGTTGTCCGAATGGTTGCTTCGTTCCAGTGCGAACTTCTCGTCTATCAGAAGCCTGCTTTCGCTCTGCACGACACAGCAAGCGCCGGTCGGTTTGAACGGAGAAGCATTCGTTGCACATGGTACGGAGAGTTCCGTCAAGGCCGTACGAAGGCTGCTCGCTTTGACGCATCACGGTCCGACTTTATGTCAATTTATCGCCGCTCTTGCCGAGTTGAACGAGATGGGGGACACGCGATTCCGGCTGGCGGGACAGATGCTTAATTTGAGCTTCGCTGAGTATCCTGGCGCAACCGAGGAGTTCTTGAAGGAGAAGACTAAGGCTTGCCCGCGAACGAACCCCGCAGCACACGTTTTCCGTTCCGCTTACGCGGACGCGTTGCGCTGGCGTAGAGTTCTGGCCAAGCTCCCACAGCGTAAGGAATTACGCCCAAGCGATGCCGAGTCGCAAGCGCTCAGGGCGATGAAAGGACGCGTCAGGCGCGAGATTATGCGTGTGGTTGAAGAACAATCAGTAATCGCACAGATTGCTACCAAGGCAAACGTGGCACAAGGTAGAAAATTCGCATCTCACACACAGTCCCGGGCACCCCAGATAACCGAGATGGCTGAGGCAAGCCACTCGGTAGAGTTGCCCTCCAGCGAGCTAGCTGACCCCATGCGAGGGGAGCTTGAGCGTCGGCACCTCCTTAGGAGCGCCCGATGACCGACAGTCTGCGCCTACTACTTGAAGACTTTCTTGGGCTCATGCGAGAGGAAGGGGAACTTGACGTTTTCCTCCCTCTGCTCATGTCAGCCATGGGGCATGAGGTCGTCTACCGTCCCCAGAAGGGGACGCGGCAGTATGGAGTTGATATAGCCTCGGTCGGCCCGGATAGTGACGGTAAAACGAAGCTCTTTCTGTGGCTCGTCAAGTGTGGCGATATTGGTAGAAGCGACTGGGACTCTGGACCGCAGTCAGTTCGTCAGTCCATTAACGATGTCGGTGATGTTTACCTTCGTAGTCATCTTGCGCCAGAGCATAAGGCGCTTACGAAGAAGCTGCTCATCGTCACTAACGGTGACTTCAATGCCAATCTGAATGAGACGATTTCCGCATTTCTCGATACCTGGTCTCGAACGAAGAGGGTGCAGACCGAGCAAGTCAATGGTTCAAAGCTAGCGGCCTGGACAGAGCGACACCTACTTGATGAGTACATTCTTCCCAGCTCGAACCGTGCTTTACTACGACGGATGCTCGCCAATGCGACATCACCTGAACTATGCGTTCGGGTCGGCCGCAGACTTATCGATGACATGCTTGGCAATGCGGTGGCACCATCGAAGACACCCGGAGCGCAAACAAAACGACTCCTTACTGGAATACGAGGGCTTCGGACGGCACTGAGTGTCTTGCAGGTTTGGGCGGCAAGCGAGGACAACCTGCTCGCCCCCTACATCCTGTTGCAATACGCGGTGTTGGCGGCATGGTCTCGCTTACACGAGCGGCTACAAGCTGGCGAATCCGACCTGTGTCGTGAATTCGGTGCTTTGCTATTCCAGTTAGCCTCACTGGCTGAGACGTACCACCAGCGCATGGATACATACTACCGTGTGCAGGATGCGTTCGCCAATGCGCTACCGGACAGCCTTTTGGTATCTCGGACAGTCTTCGAGGAACTGGGCAGACTTGGGCAGCAAGGTTGCTACTGGGCATTCCAAGCCGCAGTAAGTGAAAATGGCGAATTGGACCAGCCTGCCCACAACTATGCGAACCGAGTTCTGGCTCTTCTTCAAAGTCACAGTTGCTCCGCCCTTCCTGCGTACGACCACCACTCAGCGAGTATTCATGCAGCTCTCTTGCTGCTTGTTGTGACTGGTAACGGTGACGACGCACGCCAGTGGGTCAAGGAGCTATGCCAACGCTTGCACTACGCCACGAGCTTGCGCAAATTCCTGCCGATGTCGGCGCCGTTCGAGGATGCGATTCTCGTGCGTCATGGACATGAGGAGATGAGCGGGGATTTCTGTTCAACCTCCACGCTTTTACCCATTCTGCTGACTTGGACCGCGGCCCTCGGGATGAACGATGGTTACGAGTTCTTGCGAACGGAGGTGCTGCCCAGGCTAAAGGACACTACACCCAATTTCTGGAGCTCTGAGCAAGGATATGACTCAGTGGTAGCCGATGCTGGAGCGCTACATGAGCACGGAATTGGCGAAGCCGTCATGCAAGTACCGGAAGCTCCCTTAGAATTTCTCCGGCAGATGTCAAAGGGATTGGACGGAGTGGAACACATCGAGCAGTCGTTCTGGTACCGGGCTGGCGCTCCGTACATACCACTCCTTGCAGCACTTCATTGGCAGACGCAAGTCCCAAGGGAGGCGCTTGTCCAACAATCGATGGCATTCGCGGGCGTGGAGCTGCCCACATCTGACTCTACCTGAGCTTGCCTCTATAGTTGGACAACTACAGAGCCACAGTTTCAGGCTCTAGCTCCACAAAGGCTTATGCCCACCGGACGCAGGTCCTTCCTCTCCATCAGCGATGGCTTATCTCCTACCTGACAGGAAGTCGACCCAATCTGACGCGTAGGCGCACTCCATGGGCGTTGGGTCCTCTTCTATGACGGGACAACCCGAATGCTCGATGCGTTTTCTGAATTTTGTTGCTACCGGCTCGGGTATCTCGCTCAGGCGAACGTAATCGGTGTTTCCGGAACGATGAACAGCGACCTTCAATGGCTGAGGCCGAGGCGGGAGCTTCTCCTCACCAGTCAAGGCAACGGCAATTGAGCGAGCAACAAGGTCCCAGACTGACGCCGCGAATCTTGGGTATTTGTTAATCACCACTCGCTCGGGATGGTTGTACAAATCTTCTTGCAATTCCAAGACATAGTCGGGAGCTGCGCCACTATTGAGCCGCCCAAGCTTCGCGGTCGCTATTACTCGGCCGCGGCCGTTTTGCCCTGCCGAAAGAATTTCAACGGTAACTTTGAGCATACAAATCTCGAAAGAGCGCTGGCAACATTCGTCCCACAAGAACGCCATCAGCCAAGTTCCATTCTTCCCCCCGAAATAGATTACGCCGGTCATAGTCGCAAGGTGACACGCGCCAGCGTCTGCCACCCTTGCTTGCGCCGCTAAAATCAGAAGTCAATCTTGAGCTCCTGCTCGTCATCAACTGACAAGACGTCCCACACCGCATCCTCATCCGGCTCCGGCACAGCCGGATTCGCCGTCCTGTTGAGTCTCCAATCGAGATGGTTAGCATCGTGCTCATCCATACGAGCCTTCGCTTGACTCCTCGCCTGACGTGCTCCCTCAGCGAATGAGACTGATGCGTTTGCCTCTGCCGCAGCCATCTTTCTCTGCTTCGCTTTACTGATAACTCCTGGCGTGACTGTCTCGGAAACTGATGGCGCACTCCTCGCGTCGTGGTTCGCTTCCGAGAACCTCTTATTCTTTACCATGTTCATAAATCGATGCAGGCACCAACTCGAATCGCCGAATTGCATTCGAGTTCGCTTCGTCGCATCGAGGCGCTCAAGCTTTCCGTCTGGACCTTCCCAACGCATGTGCAGTGGGGCATTAGGAACGCGGTACGCTTTCACGACTAAGCTCTTCCCGCCATGCATCTTCTCATGACGCTTTGCGAGCTCCTTAAGGAGCGAAGAGGTGTACTCGTGCTTCTCAAACGTGACAATTCCTCCTGGCGCAGGAACATTAATCTCTTCGCACAATTTTCGAAAAATGACCTCTTCCGGCCACTCCCAAGCAGCATCCCCTCGTTGTTGCTTCATGTTGTACTTGAAGATTTCAATGGGCACTGGCCGCACTCCGCTTTCAAGCATCTTTTCTGTCAGCAAGTGTCGAACGTCCATCGTCAGGTTCCGCTTGCTAATAGCCGAAAGAAGCGCTTGCATGAATGTGCGGAAACCCAGAACAGCATCCTTTTTCTTACGACGACGGCGTCTAGCATCTAGTGCCTCATCTCCAGTGGGATGGGTTGAGCCAGGAAGATGCGCGACTTCCCGCTGAGCCATTCCCATAACTTGCTCAGCGTGGCCTTTTCCGGGTCCGTCCCCTGGACGAGCCATGATGGAATCAGTCCGTAGACGCTTCACGACGGCGGCCACCACTTTTTTTGATATGCCTGGCCCACGGTCACAGAATATCTGTGCAGCACAACCGTGAACCATCCCCTTTAAGTGTTGCATACCCCATCGTTCCAGCTCAGTCTCCTTAGACGTGTAGGCCGAGAACACACAGTTTATGTAACAGTCTCCGTTTTCCGTCCCAAAAGTCACATACCATCCAACAATAGCGGAGCTACGTCTGTCTACCGCAATCGTAACTGTCGGCCCTCCGGAACCGTCAATGCGCATCAAGTCTTCGCCGTACCAGAGGTCGAGGTCGGCAACCGTTGCGTCGATGTCGAAAACCGTCAAGTTCCTCCGAACAATATCTTGAGCGTTCCCCCCGGCTAATTGCCGCGGAAATCCAGGAACCTCGCTACGCATCTTGTCCCGCTCATGGCGACACCTCTTAACCAGCTCCCGTCCAACCTTCTCCATGTAATCGCGGTTTGGAAGGTGCTTCACATCGACACGAAATGCCTGGCTGGTGCCGTCCTCGGCACGGTTATGCCCCTCTCTAGTCAAGACGAATCTATCCACGATGACCTGAATCGAGTCGTCCGTTTCCCACGCCTCGGCTTCGACAAAGGTTCGAAACTCCTCGTACCTACGAAGAGTGAATCGACTACGCCTTCTGCTTGTGTTCGGGTCAATCCGTTCGGCGTCTGTCGGCCTCCCCATGACGACCGGCCGCCCATTCGCATCGCGAAGCCCTCTTCGTGGCTCGTCCTTGCCGCCTTTTCGCCAATCTTGGTCTATTAGCGAATTTGGATGCCCTCCATAGAAGAGGTAGAACTCCGTCCATTTCACAACAGAAGGCCTGGATACCTCGAAAGTGGACAAAGTCTCTTGAATCGCATCTATACGACACGCCGACTCAAGCACGATGGAGTGTCCCCATTTGTTCATAATGAATGACACGACTTCCCGCTTGAACTCTAGCTCCAGTTTCTTCCCCTCATCCTCCGGTGGAACTGCCTCTCGCATCTGTATGGGGATGCCTTGTTCAGCGACCTTCTTGATTCTTTCTTCACGCCGAAGACGCTCAACATCCCGCCGCTTCCACTTTTCCCGATATGCGGGCGTGCTCGGCGGCTTCTCAGGAACGAAGCGACCTCCAGTTTCGAACCGGCCGATGCGCATAACCCAAACGTACTGGCTGTCTTCGCACATGTATCGGAAGACCAGCTCCTTACCCCGAACAACACGTACCCAGTTCCAATGCGGGGACAGAGTTTGCGTCAGCGGTTCCATTCCGGTTCCTGGCTAGAGATACTCAACTGCATACTCGACGCACCTGCTCATTGTTTGCAACCCAGTAACATCATCGGCTCTGTTGGAGACAGCTCGTACCGATGGTCCCATGCTAACCGCCCGAGAAAGAATGCAATCCCGAAGAGCCTGTAGGCGAAAGTGAGGTTCCATCCGAGACGCCTGCCGACCATACCGAGAACGCGGTCAACGCTCCCCCTTGCGGTTGTCACCACCAGGGCGTTGGCTAATTCTTCTGCCCACGCCACGTGTCCAGAAATGTCGTTTGTATATTTCATGTACTGTCGCATTTGACAGTAATTCTCATACTCCAGGTCCGGTATAGTTTTCTCGGTCATGGGTTCATGAGATGCACTCCAGGCTCCAATGCGCTCAGCCTCACGCACATGCCGTCGCTTTACGTCTGGCAAGTCCAGCTTCGCCTCAGGCTTGCCAGATACACCGTGATAAACAATCCCCGCACGCCCTGGAATCTTGAGACAAAGCATGAAATCGATAGTCATCACAGCATTCTTAGGGAGCGGAAGTCCGCGACTCGCGTATCGCCAGTAGACCTCCGGGTCCCACGATGGATACTGGGTCCGTACCTCTATCACGTACGGGCACATCTCGAAGTAGGTAAGGAGCCTAGCTTCAAGACCCGAATGGCACGCAGTACTTCCCCCAACCTTAAAGCCAAAGTAATCACCGGAGAGTCCTGTTTTTCCTTCCCGGGCGGCCTTCCAACTCTCAAACTCACCTGCGCTCGGGATGCCACGAGGGTCATAAGCCGGCAGCCTCGGTGGCCATTCAAGTACGGGGCTCCCAACAAGCTCTCTCAAGCGTAGCTGGCCTAGCCGTTGAGACTCATCTCTGGCGCTGGAAAGGGACGCACTGCTGCCGACCTCAACTTGCCGTGGCTCTCCCTTCAGCGAAGGGGATTGCTCCAATTCCGACATCATGCTTTGAATGCTTCTATCCATTTTCTCGCCCTAGCAACTCGTACCCTGAGCGACCGGTGCTTCAATCCGTCGTATGTTGTTGGGTCTCCGAAATCAGACTTAGCGCAAAGCTTCCTGACATGCGTTGATAAGAGTTGAACAACTCGTTGCTTCCATGATTCGTTGCTGTCGACGCATGACTTCAGCGTCGCGACAATCTCCGTCGACCGATTCACCATCGTCGAACCGGCCTCCGTCGCTGAGTTGTTTAACAGGTATGCTCGTGTGACCCTTCTGAAGGGCGTCACTCTGTGGGACTCTTCTCGCCGCTCTAGGATGCGCTGTCGCAATTGCTCAACCTTGGTTCTCATCCGCGCTTTTGACAGCTCATTGTTGATGCCTTGACCGAGTTTTGCTGGCATGACCTGGTCGTACCATTCCGAGTCAACCGCGCGAAAGTGTCTCACTGCGGATTTCCCTTTCGGCAGTCTCTCGACCTCACTCCGGAGCAAGGTCGGATTACGGGCCAAGTGGCGCAACAACCATTCCCGATACTGAGATATGACAGATGCAGCCTTATCGGTAGCTTGACGCTCGAATCGCTTTGCATACTCCTCGGCCGACAAAAATCGGTTTCCTCGCCTACGTCGCGAACTGCCACCAGTCTTGTCATAGGTTGCGTCTGTTGCCTTCCAAGGTGTCGCCACTCGCTCAGCGAATGCTGCCATCTTCTCCCAGCTGCCGAACGCGATACCGATTGTCGTCATGTTGACTACAGCATTTCGGACTGGCGGGTGCTCAGGATTCGTGAGCCGGAGCAGAGTCGTCTTGCCCAGGCCGAGACGCACCATGCCCTCCTTCCCAATCTCGCTCATGAAGAGCTCTGCAAGCGCCCCAGCACGACGCACTCCAGAGCCACACCCATGCAAAAGATTGCGCAACGCCTTCGGCACTGAAAGCTCATCAAGATGACAACCAACTTTTCCCTGCAATAGCTGATACGCCATCCTTGAAACACGGTTCGCCACTTCCTCCTCCTTGCTATCAAGGTTGGCGACCAGGCGCAGCGAATCTCCACACGTACAACGCACCGTTGGACGCCAAGTTGAGCGATGACGGCGGTGCCCTGCATCACAAGCGTCACAGAACGTGAGCAGCGGATGCTCGTGCTCTGCGCATGTGAAGATTCCTGGCATGAGATGCAGTCGTTGCCATGTGGCGTATCCATAAGCGCGCACATCTTCATGCACGCACTGTGGACAAATTGCCAACCTGCCGCGCATCCCGACCGGACCCGCACCAACAATCGCCGCAACACCTTGCTGTGCATTTCCGGCGTGATGCCCGTATAGGCGCCTACGGCCCTGAAGCGATTGAAACGGACCGTAAAGAGGGTAGCGGGTATGTTTGGCAATCAATGTGTCGACATCAGGGAGCACGCCATCAAAGGCAGACGAAAGTCTTTCGAGATTCGTTGGATACACCCACGCCAACCGGTCGCCATGTAACTGGAACTCATGGGAGTTCAATGAGTAAATCGCGCCGGCGCGATTTGCCGATTGGTTGGCAACGTAGCCCGTTACGTCCTCCTCGGGTTGAATGTGGTTTAGCAACAAGACTGATTCCTGAAAGCCCAAGGTCATCACGTATTTCTCCTACTGCTCTAAACCGTCGTGGAACGAATAGGTTCGGACCGTTTCGACCCTCAATCGCGCGGTGCGTGCTAGCGCCCAGTTCAGCGCGGCCCCAGGACCTAGGCTGGCGCGTGCCCATGCCAGACGACGGCGAACAAATGCCCCTCGGGATTCTTCCAATCCGCCCACCGCCTGGATTTCGTCCGTATGGCGCATGGCGTATTCGCTAATACCTGTCATCGCCTGCAAGCGATAGCGCGACATCCTCTGAGGAGGCTTGTCGCCTCCCTCGCAATGCTTCTGTGCACTTATGAGCGCTCGCCCAAGAGAGGCCACAAGGGAAGGGAACCTACTGGGTCTTCTTCGCCGTATTGCGTCGGTGGCCCGACGCACATGCTCACGGAGCCACTGTGCGTCGTTACGGCGAAGTTGAGCCCAAACTGCCGAATGCCGTTTTCTAAGCTCCTGGGATGACGCGCAAGGATTAGCTTCCAGCAACAGCAACCATTGCGTTTTGGCAGCCTCAGTGCGCGTCCTGGTTGCACGCGTCCTCGCACTCTCCGTCCCCTCGGTGGCAGCAAGAATTCTGTATGCAGTGCTGAGAGATACCTCGAAGCGGGAAGCGGCCTCCCTGGGATTCTGTCCCGCTCGAAGGGCGGCCTCAATTTCTCCGAACTTCCAATTATCTATACGCCTATGGCCCGAAGATTCGTATCCGTCTTGCCTTGCCATGTAGGTCAGAACAGAAGCGTTCACACCTAACAGCCGTGAAACCGCTCCAAATGAGCCATGCAATTCGCACAGCTCCGCTAGATTCTCGACCTTCGGCAACTCGCGTACCTCTCGCTTGAGCCTTGGTTTCGTGCGTATCGTGCACTCGCAGTTTTCAGCGAACCAGGAGAAGAGCACGCACCACACGGGATGGATGGCGCGGTCTCTCCTAAGAATCGAGCGTATCGCGGCCTCGATGTATGTCGCTGTCTGGGTCAATGCTTTGAGCCGCGCATCGGCGAAAGCGTCATCAAAGAACCGCTGAAATTCGCCCAGCAAACTGGTGAGATGCAACCGACCAGCTTCGCTAGCCCATCCAGAAGCGCAAAGCTTCTCTACCAGGAGGTCCTTGTGATACCCGGACTTTAGTGGAGGGGTCTCGAGGCAGTTCGAAACTCGAGCAGCGAACTCAAGAGCAACCTGCAGCTGATACAGCGTCAGCTTCCCCCTGCATACAGTGTCAAATATCCGTTCCTTCGGCATCAGTCGAAGTTCACAGAGGTGCCGTGGGCAAGCGCAAACAAAAGGCGCCATCGTGTTTCGGTGGACGAATGGAAACCCGAATTCTCGGATTTGCTCGTCGCGGCATTCTGGGCACTCCATGCGAGCGCCTTCAGTTTCAGTAAACAGCACCGGCAGCCGGCACAGACGAACTGGTCCTGGGATTGTTTCCAATAGACGCTCACGCTGTGACTCGTGCTTGCCAAGTGGGAGTCCACAGCAATAGAGCGATGACCCCGTATGGTCCTGAATCAATGCATCGAGCTCGCCATAGAGGTAGCCAACCATCCGGTGAAACTGCCGCATGCCGCTCGGCATCAAGTCGAGTCCAGGCTTGCGGGCAAGCAAGCGCTGACAGGTGAGCGCAATTGAAGGGATGCAATTGAATTGGCTTGCCCTTCCAAGATATGAATTGACAATCTCGCCATCCGGGAAAGGAGAAGCGAGAAACACATGAGAGCTCAATTCACTCATGACTCACCTCGCAAACTCATGGAGCCATTGCTTGTACCCCGTGCGGCGAAAGAGGGCCGCGGGTAGATGGTCCATATAGTTGAAGAAATCTGTCTTGTCGGAGACGTCGCCATTGATTGCGCACTCGGTTGCGACAAGTCTTGCCCCCGCGTGCACTCGCAGCCGCACCTCGAACACTCTGCGTACGACATCCTCGGTCAGCTTTCCTGGGCCGAGTAGATGTGGCTTTTTTACGAGTTCAACGTGCAACGCCTCGAAGCCTTGCACCAGCCATCCAGGCCGCCCAATAGTTAGGCGATGAGTCCACTGTGGCAATTCATCTGGCATCTTGATTTCGTTTGAGAACAACCCCAAAGTCCAGAGCCACTCATTCATCTGGTGCCAAATCCCCTTTCGTTCGGCCTGGGACGCAGACGCGGTTGCACTGCTGCTCGGTTGAGGCAACGGGTCAAAGTTAAGGGACGGGCCACAAAGGAGATTTGAGCTTGTGCTTCCGGCCATTCCAGCTACGTGCATGAAGGGGCTGGTGCCCGAGAGCACAACTGGAATACCCGAGTACTGCTGCAATTTCTGCAGGAAGCCAAGAACCTCAAGGGGCTTACCGGTCATCGTTGACTCAGCGCATGCTCCATCAACAACGACAAGTGCGACGTTCATCAAGATGCATAGCGATATTGCGGCATTAATTCCCTCAGGTCCACGAAGCTCTGAGAACACGCCGACGGGCGTATTTGCTCTGCCAACTTCGGACACGACTTTGTCCCGGAGGTCACGTAGGAGACCATTCAGGGTTCCGCATGAGGGATATGACAGATTGAGGCAAGGTATGACCCACATCATGGCGGGCCCCGGCGACTCCAGTTCAACCTGGAACGGAGATTTCAGAATCGTGCGAATGCGTTGAAGAAGTGCTGTACGCCCCATTTGAGAAGGGCCGCAGAGGCTGATACCCACACCAGTGAGCGAACTTAGGTTTGCGGGAAGCGGTCGCAGATTTCCTCCATGCAGCGCGTCTCGGGTGGCATAGAAAAACTCCCGGTATCTCTGGTCAGCAAAGTTCTTGGAGAACAGAGCATTCCGTACCTTTGCTAAGAGCAACTCGGTGAAGGTCAGGCTCTCATCTGTAGGTAGGTATGCGTTTGGCAGCTTCGAGAGTGCATCGAGCTTCTGAGCGGAATTTGCGGTCCACAATTCATGGTCGTTCGGAACGCCCCTGTTCTGGAGCAGCGTCTTCACCTCGCTGGTGTCGCGGAACTGCATGAGTTCAGCGAGTCGCTCCTCGCCATTCCTGCAAGCAGAAATCAGCGGCGCGCAGGATAGGGAGGCATTTGACAAACGCCGGATGTCATTGCCAGTGCTTGCGGCACTTGCGCTTGCACTGCTCATGCGTCACCTCGCACGACCAGTGCTGCTGCAGCAGCATGAATGTGGCCGAACTCCACTGACTTCCCATCAGTGGCAACCCATGGCGCGAGAGCTCGTCGTGCCCGACGCTTAGAGAGGCGCGTCGCTTGAGCGCCAGGAACAGGCTGTACATCCGGGTGGTGGCAAAAGGAATGGTTCCGCATGTGGTCGAGTTTCATCCTCGCTCGGTTCGAAAACCGAGCGGGCAGGGGTTGACAACGCCCCATAGACTTGGCACCATACGCGCGCGTGTAAGCGTTTGATGCACCTCTATGAGGACGCTCAAATGGAACGGGGACAAGGTTGCTGCCTTGTTCCCGTTTTTTGTTTGCTGGTCAGTTGTCAGTTGGTCGTGCTGGGTCTCCCTTGGTCGTTTCCGCGCCGCAGTCACAGCGCTTGAGAAAATGGCATTTCATGGTATATTCCATGCTCGGGGCTATTTGTGAGCCCAGGAGTATGGTCCGCACATCACCGGGCGGCGGGGATGGTACTCGATTGCAATTGAAGTGCGCAAGAGGGTCCGATGCAGTTCACCGCGCTCGCCCGGCGGCGCCCTTGACGACGCCTGCGTTTCTCCGCTACCTGGCAGCCTTATCTAGCAGCTCAATGAGTGCCTCGCATAGCATCTCTGACGCGAGGCCGCGCTTCCCATCCAATATCAAACTTCGGTCGGTAAGCCTGGCGACAATTTGGCTGCAATCGCAGTCGAGCAAGACCGGGCTGTCTGGACATCTTCTCTCCATGTCAGCGCGAAGCCATTCCCGGCGCGATGACACCGGCCTCACACCTTGTCGCAACACCTTGTTTCCAGGGAGAGTTGCGCCCACTACGTTCTGTTGGACCGTCAGTGGGAGTTGGCTTACGGTCGCCCTGTAGCCAAGGTAGTAGACCCACCAGCTGTGCAGAACCACGCGGGTTGTCGGGCAGGCACGCAGGACGCATTCCAGGAACGGATTATTCTCGAATATCGCATGCCCTGGCACACGCAAGTGCGGCGTCTGACCACGATGGAGAGAAATCTCGGAGGGATGCAAGACGCCGTCGACTCCGAGGTAAAGGGTCGCCATTCCCATAACGACACCTCTTGAAAAGCTGTACGAGCCGCAGCAAGCAAGCAGAAGCCTTCATGCCCAATCCGGGCTTAGAATCCCGTAATGCTTGCTCCGTCGTCGACCTAGATAAGTCCGGCTTCTTCCTTTTGGTGGAGTTCTGCTTATATGAAGTCGACCCTCGAGACAGTTCACCGCTTACACCGTGAGCGATGTTTCACCTTATATGAGAAGGTTGTGCCGTGAGCCATGTCGACACGCCGTGGACGCGCCTCGCGTCGCGAACAGCACGAGGATTGCTTGCTCGCAAGGGAGTCAGCTATGAAGAGCTTGCGAAAGCCCTCTGTGCCATGGGAATCCCAGAATCGCTAAGAGCGGCCGAAAGCAAAATCCAACGTGGAGCGTACCGGTTCGCGTTCTTCCTTCAGGTTTTGCGCGCGGTTGATTCCGAGTGCCCACCATCATGGGAAGAATGCCTCGAAACTCACGAGTCTTGGGAAAGCGCTGCAAGGCATATCTTCCTCCGTGAACTCACTGCACACAAACTTGACGCCGGCAAGCTTGAGCTTCGCCTAGCGAAGTTAGGTGTCTCACCAGGGCCTAGCTCTCTCGATACACAGATTTCGGCCGGCGACTTCCCATTCACACTGGTCCTCCAGTTGGCCCTACTTGCGCCTGTTGTTGGGTTGGACCGCTTCGTAGACCAAAAGGACATCGAACGCGCGAGCGCACCCAATGCCTCGTAAGCTCTCACACAGAGGCCGTCGTCTATTGTTCTGATTCTGCTCAGCCAACGGCGTGGTACGTAAAACCACGCACTTGAAGTGTATGCCGCCTCAAACGAAAGGCAAGAGCAAATTGCGCATCGCGCACCGGCAGGCTCGCCCCTACCCGACGTAGAATTATCCAGGCATGGTGCCGCCGCTGCTGGAGGTATCGTCTCAAATCGAGGCGGCGGCCTATGGAGTCAGCCACAAGCGCGACGGGTCCGTAAGGCAGAAATGTCGAGTGCGTGCACGGTCCACATCTCGGGCTGGTGCCGATAAGGCCCCAGCCACTTCGTCTCCCCTACACGCAAGCCAGCGAACCAAAGGTGCCGGCGGGCAAAGGCCGCGGTAGGTCGCTACCAGCCAAGCAGGGCCCGCAAACGCCGTTCTATCCAAGCTAGCTCGTCGGGCGATACCCACCCTTTGCGTGCAACAGCACCACGGACGCGCTGGAGCGTCTGACTCGGCAGATAGTTGGGATGTGCAACTGCATCCTTCCTGGCGATAGGAACAAGCTGGCTGGCGAGGTCTTCGCAAATGAGCCAGCGTTCGTACCGCTCCTGGGCCGTCTGTCCGGCAACGTAGATTCCGCCGGAATAGATGGCGCAAGTTTTCGGCTGCGTGCCTGGAACCACGGCCGGTATCGTGCTGCGAGGAAAGTCTTCGGGCACGTCATGGGTTTCCATCTCGTGCTCCCACTTTGCCAACGATTGAATAGTCGAAGGGATTCACAGCGGGCGTCGAGACTCTTGCCTCGAATGCGAGGCAACGTGGTCTCCGTGTCGCCGAGCGTGTTTGTGAGCGTCAGTTCGGCGCGCCGGTCCTAACCGACTGAAGCTCCGATATAGAGGCTCTTACAGGTCAGGTTGGAGGTATCGCGAGTACTCGTCAGTGACGTCAGCGGTCTCCAGCAATCTTTTGTCGAATGCCGAGTACATGGCCGCCACCTCAACGGCGACACCTGTTGGCCCCGGCCTTCCGTTCAATGCAAAGGCGAGGCCACAAGCCGTTGTTCCGATGAGTGTCTCTGGATTGAATCGAATGATGGTAGGCGTAACACAATACCTGCCGTCGCCTGGACGTTTGCCAATAAAGTGGCGCTCGCCCCGGTAAGTCTCCACCACACGCCATTCTTCCAGTGGCCGCTCCCCTGTCGGCACTACCCATACGCTAGCAATTGTTAGCATAGTGGTGCCCCTCATGCGCTACCCTGGGGCGGGCGCCAAATACTCACCGCTAACGTCTTTCGTGTCGGTAACGAAATTGCACCGAGCCCATAAGCTCCACACATGTAGCGCGTCTTCGTTGAAACCAGGAGGGCCGGAAAGGATGTACCGTCGTCCGCTGCGAGTGATGCCCACTCCTGAAACGGAGTCAAAGGAAGCGATTGCAGAGCTCACACGCCCTGAACCATTCTCGACGCAATACCCGACGAAATGGCGCTCCCGTCGCTCAGTCTCGAAGACTCTCCAACGGAGGAGCGTTATATCAGGCTGCTCTTCAACCGATGCGACTGACCAAATGGGCATAGGTACCCCCTTGCCGCACGACACGGCTAATCGGACGTCTGCCTTGGAACTATCGCGTCAGTGCCGTTCTGGTTGGCAACTTGCATGCAGCAGTGCTCGCGCCCCCGAGCTGAGAGCGTGTAGCCGACCATCAACGCCGGCGCCGCCTTTCGTCGATGGTGTGTGCGAACGCGTCGAGCACCGAATGCTTCGTGCGATAGCGCCTATGCAAAGAGGATGGGGAGGGATGCTGCCGAGGTGTCGTAGTTCTGCTTGTAGCGGCAACAGTGATTAGCACCCTTGAGGTGTGCTTGAATGGCAGTGTAGGCCGTTTGACGGTGGATTCAAGGTAGTGTTGGCTTACCGCACCGGACGGCGCAGCGAGCCACCGGTAACCCGGTCATTCGATTGTTGGTGCCAGTCACGCGTTGCCTTGCGGAACGCCGGGCCTGAGGAACGGTGAGTGCCGAGTAACGCCAGCGGCTCGACGATGGAGGCAACGGTGAAGGACACAAATCGACCAGTCGACCGAGAGACACTATATGACGAAGTGTGGACGGACCCCGTAACCGTTGTTGCGCCGCGCTACGGGCTATCGGACGTTGGACTTGCCAAAATTTGCCGAACATTTGCAATCCCCTTGCCGAGTCGAGGGTACTGGGCAAAAATCAAAGCCGGGAAGGTCATGGGCCGCGCACCGCTTCCCGAACTTAAACAATCAACCCCAGTGGCCACGGGTCTGGTCAAGCTTCCACCAGAGCAAGCGGAAATTCGAGAGGCTACGAGAAAAGCATCTGCGCGGCTGCGCAAGGAACTGCACGTAGAGCCTACACCAGAACAAACACCATCTTCTCTGCACCCTCTCGTTCGCGCTGCATCCGAGCGACTACGTCAACGGGACGGCTGGCCAGAAAATACTTTGCTGTGTTCCGCGCCGAAGGAGGTTCTCAACCTATCTGTAACGAAGAACTCACTCGGTCGGACCTTTGGTATCGTCGATAGCCTGATTAAGGCGCTGGCCAAACAGGGCTTCGAATTTGAAGTCAATCCCGACCAGGGCGAGACGCTCATCAAATGCGTTGAAACTGGCACGAAGATGACGTTCTGTCTCGTCGAGCATGTGAAGAGAAACTCCCACGAGATTACTCCCGCGGAAGAGCGAGCACGGAAGCGCTACTGGGACCGCTCCACTTGGGACAGCTCCGTGAAATTTCCGGATGTCCCAAGATATGACTTCATATCAACAGGAGTTCTGACAATCCAAGTTGGTCGCTGGCCGTCAAGGTCGTGGAAGGATACCCCTAGAACGGGCCTCGAGAAGCGCCTGGGCGAAGTCGTTGCGGGAATCGTAACCTTGGCGCAGCAGACCCACGCCAAGGAGTTGGAAGACGCTCGCCGGAGAGACGCTCACCAACGCGCCGTGGCTCACTACGAATTCTTGACAACGCGTAAGAATGTCGAGGTCGCGCGCTTCAAGCACCTCGAATCACTGGCGACCAACTGGGAGCGCGCATCGACGCTTCGCAACTATGCAAATGCGGTAGAAAGACAGGCCATTGCGGCAGGTGGATTATCTTCTGAACAAGCCGATTGGCTTGCCTGGGCAAGGGCGAAAGCAGATTGGCTCGACCCTCTCGTTCAAGTCTCCGACCCCATTCTTGATGCACCAGAGCCGAAACGGCCAAGCTTCTGGCAGCCGTAGAGACCAAGATGCTGAGGTCAAACGATGCCGTGGATATAGCGCTCTGCGCTTTGACGGCAAGGCTCCCATTCCAACGCTCACTGAGATGCCGTTGGAGGACACATCCAAGTGCCCTCTCGCTTGCTACAGGTCAACTCTGGCAATATGCTCATAGCGGCTCGTTAAGTTCACACTTAGTGTATCCGCGTGCGCGAACAAGAGCATTTCGATGGTCTACCTAAGCACGGTGACACGAAGTTTGGCGTTACGGCTAATTTTTGGGAGCGCCCGAGTATCCGTGTTCGAGCAGTGTTAGGTCATCCCTAAACTGCATGTCCACGTAGTGCCTCTTGCGAACAACCCACCCGCGCTCGTCGCGTGGTTTGCCACCGTCCCCTCGGTAAGAGAGCCAATTGAAGCTCGTGGTAACTGCGAAAATATCATCGCAGACCAATGACTTTCGGTGCGTGTTACCGACGTAGACAAAGCGGAAGTTCTTGAATTTTCGAGCTAAGCCTTCCAGGTCGCGCTTGGCTTGCGGCGTAATTGCCACCTTGTTTTGAGCCGCATTGTTTTTTTGAGCCTCGCCATCGTCTATTCCATAACCGATGTAGACCTGAACGCCACGCCGCAGCGCAGCCTCGAGTGAGGCGATGAACTCCCAGTTGACTACTTGATGACGAATCCATGGAGAAATGATAAGAAGCCTCCTCGTCGCCTTTAGCAAGGCATCTTTGAGCAAGCCAGGATGCTCATGGCAAAGAACGGAATGAAGGGTATCTCCAACGACTTGCGATGGCTTTTCTGTCGCAACCGAGGGGTCATTAGGCTGTGTGGAACCGAGAGGGAGGAGCGAGTCGGAACCAGACTTTGCCGAAGCAAAATCTGCTTCCGGAGTGATGGGGTCGGAATTCGCAAGAATATTCGAGCCAATCAACTCTGGGCCACCGAGAGCACGAAAGCAGTTTTCATGCTCTAGACTCGGACCATCGTCCCTCCAGAATGCCACTTCAATATCTTCTCGTTTGGAAAGACTTCGATAGAACAGCGTGACGCATTTTAAGTAGCGCAGTTCACGTCGCTCGATGCGACGTACCGCAAGTAGCTCTCCCTTTTCTTCACCGACCTGGGTCCGTTGCAGTATTCGGTCGAAGTCATCCAGAGGAATATCCCCTACCTCTAACCGCTTGCTGTTGCAGTTGGGTACTTCAAAGTACCCGAAGTCCTTCATCTCGCGAGCCCTATACAGCTGCTCGGGAGCGATGACTAGAAGCTTCTTGGTCAGCGCATCAATACACACACGCACGATTCGCTCCTGGGGGCGAACCGAGCATGCTTCAGCTAGCGCTGACATACCCTTGGTGGATAGCGTGACCTTTGCCGATTCGCTGGCGAAGGCGCGGGAGTAGTTGATGAGCTCGTTTGTATTGAGGCCGGCAAGGACCGGTGTAATGACCGACGCTGGTAAACCAAGGAATGCAACAATGTGCTCGGGGGCCGAAAGGCCAGCCTTGACGGCCCGTAGAACGGCTTCATCGATAGGTCCGAGCGGCTTGCGCTCCAAGACCAAGATTCGCAGCGTCAGGACATATACTGGAAGACCCGCCTCCCTAAAGGTTGAAAGCTCATAGCCAGGCCGGGCAGTCGCAGCTTCTTTGAGCGTGCTCTCCAAAGTCATTGCGCAAGTTCCTCCAATTTGCATGTTTCCGGATTCCTGCGGATGTAATCTAGAACATCCTTCAGCGGGTTCATTGCGCCAGGCGCCGTTTGACAGTAGAGATGGTCACCTACGATTGCCAGTAATTCCTTCCCACGGGAGAGGGCGACATTAATACGTTCGAGCTCGCGAAGGAAGCCCAGTCCTTTCACCTCAGAACGAGTGACTGAAAATAGGACAACATCTGCCTCGCGGCCTTGAAACGCATCCACCACGTTCACGAAAATTTCGCTATAGCTCGCCCAAGCATGGCGTTTGGTTTCAATCGCCGTTTGCAGTCGCTGACGTTGCTCGCCATAACCGGTCAGGACAGCGATGCTAATTTGCCTTCCTTTCCCTTTACCCTTTTGGATGAAGAAGTCGATTCGCCCCAACAGCGTGATGATGAATTCCACTTCGAGGCCGTTGTAGTGTGACGTGCCAATCTGCCGAGAAGCACGGTTGACCTTTCGGCTCGTGGAGTACCAAGTTACAGAGAGGGGAAGTGCCCCTTTAAGATGCGAAGCCGGGAGCCTATTGATGCTCTGGAGCTCACCGCCATAGAAGCATTGCGATACCAGATTACCTATGGCAGGCAGCATCCTATGCTGGGTTGTTAGTGTCTTGCGCAACTGTTGGGGAAGGTTCTCACTAAGGTGGTTGAACAGCGTCGATTTCTGGTCGTCCGCTTTCAGTTTGAATCGCTCAAGCAAGCCAGAAGTGCGCAGGTCTGGGTCCTGAAAGGGTGATAGCTGCTTGCTGTCACCAACCAGGACAGTGCGCCTAGCCCTAGCCATGGGTACAAGTACTTCCGTAGGCGTGGCGATTGAGGCTTCATCTACGATGCAGAGGTCGTATACGATTTCGTTCTTGCCCGGAATACTCATAACGCCTAGGCATGTGCCAGCAACCACGTGTGAGGCCGCTATTACGGCCGCCTTGAATTCGCGGCTTCGCCCAAAGCGCGTCTCCCAGTCGGCGTGGGCGAGCAGCATTTCCTTGAGTTGCCCACCGGTCGATGTACCTACCGCAAATGCCTCGGCCCAACCTCTCAAATCATCTGCAGAGCATTCTGAGAATTCTTTGAGCTCCTCCTTTGTTTCCACGTGGAGCTCTAAGTCCTTGAGAGACTCCCGCAGGGCTTTGACCAGCTCGTCCCGCTCCTTGCTCAAGCCTTGATATTGCTCATCCAGCTCCGCACGCGCTTCAGAGTCGAGGGTCTTACGGTAGTCATCGGAGACTTTGTATGCCAAGTCTTGCAGTTCTCGTTCGACATTCTCTAGTCGAACCTTCAACCCTGCATGCCGCTCAAGGGCCATCGCCCTTCGAGTCTCCTTGAGACTTAGCCCGTTATCGAGGGCCCACTGCTCGACGAATGCTCGGCCGGATGCAAGCGCAGCGCGGCGGAGCTCCGGGAGTTTGGCATCCAACAATAGCCGACGGGTGCTGCTCGCAATTCGCTCGTCGGATTCGTGACCGATGCGGACAGCGTTAATACTTCCGTCTGAGCTACGCACGATTCGCTCGAGGGAATTATCCAAGGCGACGTGGGTCTGAGACGTCAGAAGCACTCTCGCGTTCGGGTTGGCGCGTAGCGTTTGGCGAACGAGTTCAGTGATGAAAGTCGTTTTCCCGGTCCCAGGAGGACCCTCTACAATCATGAGGTCCGGGCCAGACAGGGCAGTTAAAACCGCATCTCTCTTGTCTTCATCAATGTCCTTCTGAAGGAAGTCTACCTCTACCGGTGCCGGAACCTGAACGTCCGCTGGGTTGACAATGAGTCTTCCCAGTTCGGGATTTACGGACCGACCGTAGCGAACTGCTTCAACGGCAAACTTCTGCTTGTCGAGCGCAATGTCGGACTTCGTAGAATCTGTTTCAACAAATCCTTGTTCAGGGACGAGAGAGGGGTTGAGCTTGTTTCGCTCGCTCGGGCGAATGATGATGTCCGCATCGCTCACTGAGGTTACGGTGCCAAAGAAGGTGCCAGGCATCCCTGCGTCAATCGCGACGTCTTGCTCGTATAGAGCAGCAGCACCTGACTCCGGCTTTGGAACGAGCCGAAGGAACTCCCCTGAAACCTCTCGGTTGGTATATTGGATGCGAACCTTCCGCTGCTTTTCCAATTCGGTCTTGGCACTCAATAGGCCCAGCCAGGTCCTGTAGAGTGCTTGCTCTCTTTCTTCGATGCGCCGCTGCTTCTGGTCACCCGCAAAGACCAAGAGTCGTTCATACATCGCCTCGATGGCCTCTTGGGATGACTGGCTGTTGGCTCCTGAAAAGGACAGTTTGACCTGAAGGTCGCAAGCGAATGACCGCTTCCGTTCAAGGTCGGAGGGGGCGAACTCTAGCGCATCAACAATGCGAAACTTACTTCCTGATTCGTCCGTAACTACGGTATAGCCGTACTTTGCGCCATATACTCGCAGGCTTCGGCCAGGACGCTCAGCTGTAGGTGGGATGTCCTCACCTTTGGATTCTGCGAGGTCCCGCTCGAGGAAGCCCTCCGCCAAGTTGGCGCGAAGCCCCATATCGGACTCCACGATTGCTCTTACGCGATTGGTAACGACTATGAGGGCTATTGGTAGAAGCGGTGCGGACGCCACGGGGTTAGCGCGCTCCAACTCAGCCTGGAGCATTACAGCATTTTGTGGCCTGGCACTAGGAGTGTTCAAGGACAGGCAGGCCCGCAGCACTCGTCTTACTGGCTCTTCGATTGGGGCCTCCTCCAACGCAGCGAGTACGTCATCATGCGTGCCAACCGGAGAGTCGCTGAGGAGCGCGGCGCTCAGAGCAGCAAATCCGAAGACATCTCGACTATAGCTGTAGCTGCCATCATCAAGCTCGGGCGGCGCATATGGTGCTGATGCGAACTGGGCTAAAGTTACTCCGGGAGCCAGAAAATCCCGAATCTTGGAGATGCCAAAGTCACACAGCTTGACTTGGCCATCAGAGGTAACCAGGACGTTGGTCGGTTTAATGTCCCGGTGAACTGTCGAGTGAGAATGAGCGTAGACCAATGCCTCCAGGATGCCTCGACCAATCGTGTGAAAGTAGTCTGGCCAGTCAGCAAACTTGCGTGAGTCACAGTAACTTTTTAGGTCTTGCTCCACCCACTGCATGACAATGAAGTGGGCCTCGTTGTCTTCATCCCTGCCCGAGTCCAGAATCGGAACAATGTTCGGATGTCTCAAATCAGAGAGGGCTTGAACCTCCCGTCGGAAGGATTCCTCGATGACGTCGTCGCTGCCTTCTCCAGACCTAAACACCTTGAGCGCCACCGTACCGCCCGTATCTGTGTCAGTAGCCTGATAGACTGACGCAATCCCCCCGCTGCGCGGGTTCCCACGGGTGACATACCGACCATTAGTAAAGAAGAGTCTCTTAGCCTCCTTGCGTGATGTGACGGTTTGCATTGTTAGCGTTGTGTTGTTGCTCATTCCGGAACATCCCTCTCACAATCTTTTTTGGACAACCCATCACACAAGGGCGAGCGAAAGTCTACGACTGTGGCCATCATATCAACGGGCGTAGCCTGTTGGCATGTCTTCTGCAGATTCGCGTTTGCCTATTCGCCATTTCCCCGGGGGCAGCGAGCTGATAGTGTCTAAGCATGCTGTACTTCCCGCCTCCTCCCGTTAGCAATCAAAACTGCGCCTCATGTTTGTCGACAAAATCGGGAAGCCGTGGAAAATTGATTCGTTAGATATAGAACTTGAATGGCAGCATCGGCTCGCTCTCAAGCGGAGCTGCCACTAAGATGTCGCCAATGGCGTCGGCAAATCGGATGGTCACTGGCTCCCTGTCATTGAATAGACAGCTATTGAAGTTGATTTTCGTGAGAGCAAGCACATCGCTCATGACAGTCTGCAATGCTGCTTCTCCGCGCCTGATGCTTACAATCAACGGGTTCGGCGTGTCGGGCCCCATGTATGTACCCAGCCGAGGCACAAAACCAGATGTCCATAGAAACCCGGACCTAGAGCTAGTCAGCATCGCCGTGCCGCGTATGACTGGATAGGCGCCGGGTCGGAATAGTTTCAATTGGTCCCATGCATCAGCGATTTGTACGCCAACGATATTGGTCGAGGTTCCTTTACATGCCTCCTGGAAGCCCTCCCACTCGTCGTCACTGAAAGACGATTTCGCGTGAACAAAGAGCTCCTTCGGATTTTCGCCATGACGGGTCCTGTACTCTTGGAGCACCGTGCCAATAAGGCGCATCGCCGCATCTCTGTCCAGGTGAAACTGCTTGGTGTCTGGGTGGAACCAAGGACCGAGTGCCCCGCGGAAAACTACACCTTCACCATCCGACAAAAACATCTGAGCCGCGCACACTGAATGACGAGAAGTTCCACCCTGGTCTTGCCGCTTATAGACGAGACCAACGTAACATACACTTGGACGCATGTTGGCAATCTGCCATGGACGCCCACCGCTCTTGTAGTAAGAGCCCGAGCATAACTTCCACGCTACTGTTGCCGGGTCTTCTATCCGTCGCTTCGGCTCGCCCTTTGCATTCAGGAAATCATGCGGGGCCAAGGTGCTCTCGCGAACTATCTGGGTGACTACTTGGTGGTCAAGCAGGCGCGCTTTCAATTGCCTGCGAAAGTTCTTTTCATATTTGTAGACTTCAACCTCCACCTCATCGTCGCCGAAAAGCGTCGGCTGGACAGCCAGCTTGAGCGCATCACGCTCTCTCAGGGTGACCTTGCCACTGACTCTTTCACCTTTTGGTACTGTGGACATCGGGCGCCCAAGCTCGTAAATAAACTCAGGAACAACAACGTACCAAAAGCTGGGTGGATGCTCACTGCGCTTCTGTTCCGCGACAAGACGCTCGACAAAGACGTCGACCACGGATTTTATTGCTTCATGCCGATTGGCAATGTGAATGCGTCGGTGTAGGTCCTCTTCGTCAATGTCGGCAATGATTTTGGTAGGCTTCTTTGACCAAATGGCATTGAAGGCCTCAGAGAAGCCGGGAAACGGAACATGGTGAGGCTCAATCTCTTTCGCCCCTCGCCGAGGAGCGGGCGTGGCGATGAAAGAAGAAACCTGGGCAGCCCATCTCTCGAATCGCTCAAGGCCCGCCTTCGTGCCGATGAAGCCATAGCGAATTTGCTTAGGCGTGTCCTCCGCATCCACCGGACCATACAGATAAAGTCCATCCCGCGTGTATTCAAGCTGCTGCCCGTAACGGAAAGCTAACGTTGGTTCGGCGATATGGCAAACCGTAGGCCGGCTCATTCTTCTTCCTCCGTCAGCGACTCGTCATCCCATTCATTAATGGGGATGTCCGGGTCGTCATCGTCCAGAACATCGCCGCTCTTCTCGTCCACGCGGACAGGACACGCGAACTGCATCGGCGGAATGCGGGCAACGATATAACCGCCGCCGGTCACCGGCAGCCTGAGGTGGTTCTTATCGTCAGATAGCCACCATAAGAAGGCGCAAAGCATGTCTCGCCAGCGAGCATTTCGCCACCCCTTTGCGAGAGAGCGGCGTAGTGTGTGGGAACGACGTTTGTCTTCGATAGCATCCATGCCGTTCTCGCTGAAGACCAGGCGAGCCGCTATCCGAAGGTGGGGCAGTGGCGACGTCCGCAAATGGACATTGATGGCATAGTGCCAATGGACGCTTCGCTTATCGGAGTGCCCAATGATTTTTCTGGCTCCGCTTCTGTAGCCCCAGTCGAACTTGACCATGTCGAGAGGTGCAGTCTTAATATCTGCCCACCAACTCAGTCGCTTCCCGGACCCTTGGTAGGCCTTAAGGCCTCTCTTAGCGCAGTAGCGTTCAAAGGCTTGCGACGCGATGTCCGTATATAGCACCTGGGCTTGATACGGGGTGAGTCCGCAATCAACCCACCCCTCGTTGAGAAATGTTCCAGTGGCAATGCTTGCTACCACCTTTCCAGGAAGGTCTACCCCCATGGCCCCGTCGGCGTCCGGGCCGGCGAACGTCAATACGCCCGCACGATGGGGCACACAGGGCCACGCGTGCGCCTGTCGATGCTGGAACCGTTCCAGCGTCGAACCAACTGGAGGCTCGCAATAGAAAATTGTTTCAGCACAGCTCTCAATTGACAACCAGTTGGAGACGAGCGGCTCGGACTTTGCAACCAATTTCGCCGCCCCCTCTGCATGGGTCTCTAACCACGACCGCATGGAGCCGGGCTCCCCCCTGGGGACCTGCTGCTCTTGAAGCAGGCCCGTCAGTTCAGCCAAGCCCTGTGCCCAGCTACCCTTAAAGTCAATGTACTGAGCATGTGCGATACGAAATGGGGCCTCGTAGGATTCCAGCCGAAGCGGCACAATGAACGCGTCGTCACCAAGCTGCCGGGCGAGGTTCGTCGCCATCTCAATCTCATTACGTACGCCCCGCTTTTCGAGACCGCTCGGCGTACACACCAACAGCACCTTAATCGCGCGCTTTCGGAGAGCTTGTTCTAGTTCTCGGGACCAATCGACACCGCCATACAAGCGCATGACGTCAGCCCAGACTTCGTATCCCATTGCCGTGAGCTTTGCCCCTAGCCAGCGCACGAAGTGATTGTCTTCTGGGGTGGCGTGCGAAATGAAGAGTGCCGTTCTTGCTTGTTCGGTCATATCTTTTTTTTTGAAAAGAAGACTTGCATGCAACAACTCATTACAGAAAGGCTCTTTTGGTTCGAGCAGCGGAGCAAGGCCTAGCCTTTTAAGCAATACTCAGCGTCCGCCCTCCGTCCGAGCATAAGGTCGGGCTTTCTTCAGGCGATGGTTGCCATTGTGGAGCCTAAATGTTGTGGTTATCGAACTCAATAAAACACCAGTGTAGCCCCTCGCTTGGCACGTGTCAGTGCCACATACAGCAACTGCCGTTGGTTTCCTTCCTCAAACTGTTCTTCAACATAGCTCTTGGGGGCAACCACGGCGACACAGTCGAACTCAAGGCCCTTAGCCCGGTGCATCGTCGACATATAAACGGCACCCCGCTCGTCAGTATGGTTGCTCTGCGCCGTTATTGCGACGGTGCGTACCCCTGCCATCTGGAGCTGTTGTGCAATGGCGTCGCGACTTTTCTCGCTAGATGTCACTACGCAACAAGTAACGGGAACCTCCGCCGAATCGGTCGACTGCCACTGCTGCAAGAATCTTGCGACCTCAGAAAAAGCACCTTCAAGCCCTTCGACCTTTGCAACCACCGGGACTGGGCCATGCGAAAGGGAACGGTAGCGACGGGTCTCATCGTGTCCGTCGTCAAGGTCATCGACATCAATTCCCTCAAGCAATGCAACCGCTTGCCGACGAATTTCGTCGGTAGTCCGGTAGTTGATATAGAGCTTCCTGGAGCGACCTCGAATATCGATGCCGCACTTACTCATGGCTGCCTTGTGCCGGCCATAGATACGTTGATGCCCATCACCAACAAAGAACAAGTCGTTTGGGCCATGAGGAATCATTGCCCGTAGCAACTTAAGCGCTTGAGGGCCAAAATCCTGCGTTTCATCGGCTACGATGGCGCTGTAGGGCGCCGGTGTGGTCATCTCAGCAGCAAGCATCTCCGCTACCTCTCGGTAAGCGTCGTCGACCTCCTTCAGCTTTCGTGATGCAAGCTGACCTCGGTACTCTTCAAACACGGGCCAAACTGCATCCCGTTTCGCACGACTCAATACGACACCTCGTCCTGTGCGGCGCGCCGTTCTATACGCGTCGAGTGTCGTGATACCCTGGGCCAGCACCACATGCTCTAGCTCTTGTTCGTAAAAATTTTCCGGAAGGTCAAGGCTAGTATCCCTGACTGCCATGGCAGCTTGCCACCCCTGCATGGCGCCATCTTGCTTGCGGTCGTAAACAATTCGGTGTTCAAGTTTCCTGCTTCGCATGAAGCTATTGACCCATGCGTCCAAGTTACGGACCTCCAACTTCGAGAGTGTGGATGCACTGCACAGTGTCTTAAGGTTTTGTTCAATGTCCCCTGCCAGGTTACGTGTAAAGGTAGTGAACAAGACCTTCCGGGAGTCTCCGGTGCGATTCTCTGCCAACCATTTTGCACGGTGCATTGCAAGCACCGTCTTGCCTGTACCTGCTCCCCCTAGCACCCGAACAGGCCCGCTGCGGTCACCCGTCGCCAGCTTCTGCTGAGTTGGATGTAGGAAGACACGCCATTGAGCCAACGGGGCATTCAGAATCGCTGCAAGGGTCTCGTCATCGCTCACAACCACGAAGCGTGATTGAGACTCAGGTGTGGCCAAGGCGGCGGCGAAGTCCGCCGTGTCTACGACCTTGTCAACCCGCGTCTCTCTGGCATTCAGGACCTCACTGACAGTATCCCCAGCGGCCACAAGGAAGAGCCCCTCGTACGCCTCCACGGGTAAGTTGCTTTGAATCGCGTCCAACTCGTCATCACTTGTCACCCCACGCACCATACCGAGCAGTTCCTGTGGAACACCCAAGCTCATCAACTCTCTGTCATCGAGTGCGGCGAACAATGCTGGCCGCGCGGTGAATGTCCCCGGTTCCACCTTGCCTGCTTGAGCTGGCAGGATGTTCTGTTGCATGGGCTCTGCGACCTGCTCAAACGTCACCATCTGCATGGCGCCAGTGACCGGGTTGATAGTCAGCTTGCGCTTCTCGGCCCAGCGATATGCGTCGTCATGGTGGTCAACGTAGAGAAGCACGTAGACATCGCCAGATGATGGCTTGAAGACGATGCCTCGCCAATCCTTGTCCAACCTCACGGACTTTAGATTCGGGTCCCTAGCACCATTGATGTTTTCATAGTTGATGCCTGGGCTCATGGGGTCTGCCTGAAACTGAATCGCCCATTTCATCACCTTGGTGTGGACATTGAGAGGCAGCTTTGACAACTGCATAAGGAAGTCGTTACTCAACGCAACTTTGGGTTTCAGACTCATTGTTTTATTCCTTATTCGACTGATTCAGTCCGAGATGGGTTGCTACGACGGATGACCATTCGACATTGCCAATCGCGTCCAACGACCCACTCAGGACGAGTGTCGTCCAGCCTTGCGTCTGCCATGCATCCGCCATATCGGATTGGTCATCGCGCAGGACAACCAGCTTGTAGCTAACCCAGCAAAGCTCGCCATCGGCGACGACCTTTCCCTTCTCGTCGGCCAAGTCCATGCCAATTTCCGGCACATCGGCCCCTGCCTGGGCCAATGCCTTTATTCCCGCTTGGTGCGGTTGGAGGACCTGCTTGAGGACCTCGTCCCAGGCGCCGTTGAGGGAAGGCTGCGAGGCCGGTTGACCCGACTGGTCACTGTGTGCGGGGACAAGTCCGCTATAGTCGTGTGCATCCAGTCCCGATGCCGTCACCACCCACATCCCGGGAAGCGTCTGGGTTGTATTGAAGATGTGCAGCCACAGACGCCAAGCGGTATTCAAGACCTCTTCGTCCTCGGCCCCAGCGTCGTCCAGGACCAACACCCCCGGCGCTGACCACTCAGTTACCCCGTCAAAACCATCCCTGGCGATGTCCATAGGCCAGCGGCTGAATTGACGGCAAAGTCCACTCTGTGGCCTCGAGACGCTCGGAGCGAACCTCTTGCTTGGTTCCCTAACATGTTCAGGCAGTCGATGCACCCATTGCCCCCACAGGTGTTCACAAGCTGCGCGTTCCTGCTCATTGTGAGGGACCATCAGAAAGCCAAGCCACAGGGCGTTACGTTGTAGCTGCCTGAGTGCGGCGTCATCGTCTGACGACGCGGGCGTGGCCAGCCAAGCCAACAAACGGCTCACCGCATGATGGGTAAACGCCTTCTCCTGCGCGCGAGGGACGTTCGGCGGTGCCTTGGCCCCGTCGTGACGCGCCATCGAAACTAGCGGGGACTCCAGGTCAGTGTCGAGCTCCCCCTTGAGTGCCGCCACCACATCGTTGTGAGTGATGGACCATACCCAGAAGCGGCCGCTTGCCACAATAGCGCTCCGCTTGAGTGCGTCCTCTTGCAAGCTGTCCTTGTGGTAAGCCCAGCCGTCACAGAACACTGCGATGGGGCGGCGCTTAGTTGACGTGGCCCAGGGCCAGATGACGAAGTCAGGCCTACTGGGAACGGCAACCTCGTTGTCCTTGCCCAGGTCGCACTGCGGTTCAATCTTGTAGCGCTGGCTCCCTACCTCCAGCACATAACCCGACTTGCCGTTCACTACATCTTGCACCAGCTTGACAATAGGCAGGTCCCCCACCCCTCCCAGGCGCTTCAGGCTTTCCAGAAAACGGGCCTCCAAGACGGAATCGAAGTTGGGGTTGATGTAGATGTCCGAGATTGTCTTGACTCGTTCGAGCTGGCCCAAGGAATCCACCAGTTCGCTCAAGACCGTCTTGGCCGTGTCGCGAGAGACCAACTCCATGCTGCGGCCCAGGCGGTATTGGTAGACACAGCGGTAGCAACCATCCTTTTCCGGGTCTGCGTTGCACGAGCAGGAGGACACCGCCTGCAATGCCATGCGCAAGACGTCACTGAGCGTGCCCGCATCGTGTGCTAACAACTGATGCAGATAGCCTGTCCCTCCCGGAACCGAGTCGTAAAGCATCACGTAGTGTCGGCGCGGCCCGCCATCCTTGCCCGGCTCGTCCTGCAACACCATGCGCAGGTGGTCCACCTTGCCGCCAAACCGCTTCTTCAACCCCAACTGCACCGCCGCCATGAAGGACTGGACAACTCGCTCATCCACCCCGTTTCGGGTGTAAGGCACCAGGATGCGAAGGGCCTCTGACTCGAACTCGCGATATAGGTAGAGACATTCCAGCAGGTTGGCCGGGTCATCGCTGCCGCGCTTCGGGCAATCGAAGCTATGGTTTTGCTCTGCCGCCTCGCCATTCCGCTTGGGGGGCTTTTGAACCTTGCCGCAATGCCTGCACAGCCGAAAGCCGGGTCTGGCCGACTCCTTGTCCGCCACCTTGAAGGCATCGCCAGGCTTCGCCAACTCGCCGAAATTGACGTCGCGGAAGGTCACTCGCGTGATGAACTCGAAGCCAAAAGGTAGCTCGCCCGTGTTGATTTGCCAGGCCTCGCGCACATGTGTGGCTGAGAAGTCGGCCATCAACTGCCGGACGTAGTACCTCGGCTCGCGGTCCTCCGTGCTGTCGTCAATGCGGACTTCGGTGTCATTGCTGTTGGCAATGGCCTGCTTGAAGCGCAACAGCGTTCTGCGCTGTGCCGCGTCCGACCACATGGCTTCGCCACAACGCGGACACGCCATGTGCACATCCGGCTCCAGGGCCAGGTTCTGCATATGATGGCACGACGGACAGAAGCGCCACTCTTCTGTCCTGGCCAGATTCATATTGATTTGGTCCACCTCGACACGACGCTGGTTCGCGTAGAAGCGGTTCTCGGGTGCGAACTCCGACAGAGCCGACTGCGCAGGCCGTTCGTACTTGAGCGTGTTGAGGGTGACGTAGGCCCCTTGGCCGGGCTCGTCCGTCCCGCGCTTGCGCCACAACACGGACTTCAGCTCGACACCGGACTCAGGGAAGGCGTAGTTCGGAATCAGGCCGGCGTCGGTCAGCGTGTTGAGCAGGTCTCGCCCGTTGATTTCCTTGATGAGCTCCAGCAACTTGTCCCGCTCACGCAGCAACTGGTCGATTTCGTCCCGCGTGGCATCGTCCTGCGGACGCTGCTGCAACCTCGATTTAGCTCGGTCAAGCTCGTCCTTGCGCTTCTTGTAGCTGCGCCGCTCGTCCAGCAGCTCTTCCAGGGACTTCAGCAGCCGAGCGCGCAAGCCATCGGACTCGCCTTGCCCCTGCATGAAATCCCACAGCCTGGCACGCACCACGTCGTCAATGTCGCCCGCCAGCAGTGCCACGAAACCTTGGAACAGCCTCTCCTCGTGCTGCAGCACGAAGTCACAGAACACGTAGGGGAAGCGGTCCTGCTTGGCCTGTTCCATCGCGTCCAGTGCCTGCGATGTCTTGTCTGGCAGCGCCGTTGCATTGCTCAGGCTCGCCACCCAGTCGTCCATGCAGAAGGCAAACAACTGGCGACGTAGCACTTCAGCGGCTTGCAGGAACACGCCCGGCGGCGCCACCTCGCCGCTCAGCATCTCTTGGGTTTCTGCAAAAAAATACAGGTCGTGCGGGCTGTTGCCATCTGCCAAAGTGGTGGCCAAAGCGTTGCCGTCGCGCCGGCCTGCACGACCAATCCGCTGAAGAAAGCTGGCCTGGTTAGGCGGCACCGAGCACAAGAGCACCGACGACAGGTCCCCGATGTCCACCCCCATCTCCAGCGTCGGCGTGGCCGACAGCAGGTTCTCGTACCACGGCTTTGGCTGTTTGCTCTTGAAGCGGCGTTCGAGGTCTTCCCGGTCCTTGCGCTCCAGCAGCCCCGTGTGCTCGGCGGCAATTACCCGACGCAGGTCGCCTTGGCTAAAGCGCTGCGCCCACCAGTTCGCCGCTTCAGGGACCAAGACATCGTACCGCGACTCCGGCGCATCCAGGCAGGGCATACCCAGGAGCTGCTCTGCAAATGCGCTGGGCACGGTCAAATAACGCTTGCTCCCTTCGGTCGCAATGAACGCCACCGCCGTGTGCAACTCGAGCGCGTCGGGGTGGAGCGCCCAGGTCTCGCCCTGGTGGTGTGGCGTCATCACCAGCAAGCCCTTGTCCCGCAACGCAATCAGGGCGTCTCTATACATTTCTGCCGCCATCCCTTTGGCTAGCAAAGCTTGATGGCCCAGCACGGCCTCGGCCCATCGGTCATACCATGTGGCCCGTTTTGTTCCGGTGAGCTTGTCGAAGTCCCGCTGGTTGCCCACGGTCAAAAACACTGGCCTGGGCGTGCTTTCGCCCATTTTGGGCAACCACTCCCCGCGTCCGGCAGTCTTACTCAGCGCGTATACGTTGCCATCACCGGCGTAAGTGGTCAGCTCCGGGTGCATAACCGCACCACGGCGCCGCATGTGGGTCAACATCCCCCAAAGCCATTGGGCCACCGTCTTGCCGTCCAGCCCGCGCGCACCGTAGTGCTCGTGCAAGCGTGGCAACAAGCTCGCGGCGACCACTCCAACCGCATCCCAGGGAACAGCGAGCACTGCCTTGCCAATCCGCTCCAGCGTGCGACCGCGTTGGCTGAGGTAGGTCAATTCGCTGTAGGCCTGCCACAAGAAACGCTTTTTTACGCGCCCGGGCAACTTACTCTCAGCGGGCAGCCGCTGCTGCTGTAGCAGCTCAATTGACCAGTCGTGCTGCCAGGTCATGTTGGGCGCGATGAACTCAGCCACCAGCGTTTCGGGGGACATGCCCAGCACCGAGTCTTCAGTATCGAAGCGCCTTTCAGCTTCCTCAAGGAACTGGGCCCATGGCATGACGGGACGCTGAATCTCGTCAATGACGTGCGCCAGCGCCGTGCGCACATTGTTCAGGTAGGTCCGTGCGCCAAAAAAGCCCGCACGGTGCGCCGCGTCCTGCACCGAATCCGAGAAAGCGATGAGCTTCTTGTCATCGTTGAACACACTCGCCCAACTGCTCTCCACCACCTGGGAACCGAGCGTGGCATTCCGCGCGCCCAACAGCAGCAGCCGGTCGGCTTCGCCACAGGCAGGGCAGGTGTTGTCATGCAGGGTGAACTGCGCCTGGCCTCGCACTTGGGTCTTCTGGGCCGTCACATGGAACACACTCAACAGCTCCTGGTGCCCACATGCCAGGCAAGCGTCCTTGGACTGTTGCAAGGTCCCACATGATACGCACACGCGCTCGACGATGCCGTCGACGTGGCTGCGCTGAATGCTATCGGCAGCGTAAAGTCGAGTGGCCTCTGGCCGGCGCGAGAACCAGGTGTTGTAAATCTCCTCCAATCGAACGGACAGCTTGCTGCTGCCCTGCACCAGCCGAGACAGCCAACCCGTGGTTCTGCACTGGCTGCATTGGACCATGGGTAGATAGACGCCATCGCGCTCACCAGGCAAGTCGCGCTCACTGCGCAGGCGGATGTCCTGCGGGTCCGCACTGAGTTTGCCCACCATACGCCGCAGCTCTCGCACCCAGAGCTGGATGCGCAAGGTGACCAGAGGCTGCTGGTTCTCGCGCCGCGCCCAGGCCACCAGTACCAGCAGGGCGTCAATCACCTGACTGACCTGTTGGACTGTGGCCGCAGGCATATTGCGAGTGAAGGCATCCGTGAGTTCCCGATAACTGACGACCCCGCCTTTGACTAGCTTGAGCAGGTTGACGAACAGCTGATGTCCCTTGAGCATGCTGCCCAGCTGCTGCCGCCACTCGACAGCACGCACATCTGGGGGCACCGGCTCATCCGGAAAAAAAAGCGCAAACCAGTCCGCCACGGCGGCCTCGGGCGAGGCGTACTGGGTGGCATCCAGACGCGCCCCGAGCTCCGGTCGGAAGGCGAACATGTAGACCACCATGGCGTCTTCGAGAAATGCGCCGACCGACTGCCGGCTCTCTATGACGACTGCACCCTCGTCGAACGGCACACCGAATACCTGGCGGGCATATTCTCGCAAGGGGGCAGTGTCAGATGCGCCGCCTAGCGTGGCTGATGTGCCCGCACAGATGAGGTGGTTGGCCGGTATCCTCAACCGGGCGCGCAAGCGCCGCAACAGCAGCGCCAGGTCGGTCCCCTGGGCACCATCGAAGGTATGCAATTCGTCCACCACCACATAGCGTAAGGTGGTGGGCGCGTTGAGAGCCCACAGCTGCCGGTCCTTGGGTCGGAGCATCAAGTAGTCCAGCATCTTGTAGTTGGTCAACAAGATGTCAGGCGGATGCTTTCGCAATGTGTCGCGGTCGGTGATGACACTATGGGGCGTCATCATCGCGCCTTCACCAGGTACCGAGGCGTTGCCGCCGACATACAGGCCCACGCGCAGCCCAGCAAAAGCCGGCACGCCGGCGACCAATTCGGCAATACGCCGCGCTTGGTCCGACGCCAGCGCGTTCATCGGGTAAATCACAAGCGCCTTGACGCCGGCTTCACCACTCGCGCGGGCGCGGGCGCAGTGGTCAAGCACGGGGTACAGGAAACACTCTGTCTTACCGCTGCCGGTACCGGTGGCAACCAGCGTGCTAAGCGCCTGGCGATTGCTAGAGAGGCGCTCCCAAGCCTGCTCCTGGTGGCTGAAGCCCGGATGCATGGTCTCGAAGGCCTGGAAGTAGCGGTGGCCGGCCTTGCCGACGCTGAACGGCAGGCCGACCTGGACGAACGGTCCCTTCAACCAGGCCTCCTCATCTTCCACAAAGCGGCTCATCAGCCCGTGGGTAAATGCGTCGGCGGGCTCAAATGCTGATACCAGGAACTGTTTCAGTCCAATCTGGATGTCCTTTGCGAGCAGTGATGGCAGCATGGAAATTTATTTCTTCTTGGATGTCTTGGGGGTCTTCAGAGCAAAGCTCGTCTCTAGTCGCTGGCTGTGAAATAGTCCCATGCAATTCGGTAGTCATCCTCTCGATTGGCACGGGCGAATGGTGCTACATATGTGCGCTCCACCATGCGCGGGCCGCCGGGCAGGGTGTCGTCCAGCACCCATTGGGTTATTACGGTGCCATCGGGTACTTTGGGAGCACCGCCGCGCTGGATGAGCGCCTCGCTGTCGCCAACCGCGCCGCTGGTGTACGTCCAAAGGTCTTCCCAGCCGAAGTTTCCTTCACGCGTTCGGCCGTCAGGGACGGCAATGCGGGCTTTGGGCGTGCTGCGACTACCCTTGCGCGGCAAGCCAACGCCAACCAGGCCTTTGCTGTTGGTGAAGACGATGCGGCCGTGGATGTCGTACCAGGTGTCGCGCTCGTAGCCCTGCATGACAGGGAATTGCACGCGGTAGATGAGCAGCAACTCATCCAGCGTCAACCCCAGCGCCTGCGCCACCATCACATCGATTTCCACCAGCGCCATGCGTCGAGCGTAGTCGCTGCGCAACGCGCAGTGGCGCGTCCATGTGCTGGTGAGGTTTTGCCAGAAGTCCTGCGGCAGGCGCGAGTTTTCGGGCTGGCTCCAGTATTGGTCGGCAAAGGCCAGGTCGTAGACCTCCTCCCACAGCGGGGCGTAGTGGGAGGTGAGGCAATTGAGGGCCAATGCTCGTGCGGCAAGGGCGTCCGAGTGAACCAGTGGAATTCGAGACAAGGTCGACTCGTACAGGTCACCCAGACCCGTTGACTTCACGAAGAAGTCGGCTACGAGCGAAGCCATCGTGGCTTCTGTATCTACGAGGGTTCTAAGGTCGGCGAACGCCAGCGACAATATCGTATGAACATGCGCGGCACCGGGTGGAACAATCGCGCAAGTCAACGTCCGCTCACCCGACTGTGACAAGCGCCGGCGGTGCATATAGCGGAAAAACTCCGTCACCAACCGCCCCTGCGTTTCTCCTGCTTCCACCCAGCTCACCCTTGGTGTGCGGCGCAGGTATTCGGCGCGGTCGGCCATAGGCCGGTAGTTCGTGCGCGGCAAGTAGTCGTCTGGCAGGGTTTCGAGGTCGAGCTTGTCGTAAGCCCGGTGAGTATTACAAACACGCATGGGTGTTTGGTGATGCGGGTTGGTCACAAAGAAATGCGGGCCCGATAGCACCCAGTCGTGCGGGGTGGCGGCAAAACCATCGTCGCTTGCGGGGCGGCGGATGATGGTCCCGTCGTGCTGCGCGTAGGTTTCATCAAACATCACGGTGGAAAAGTAGCCCTCGCCCAGTTCGGCCAGGCGGCGCGGCCAGGCGGCCAGCTTGGCCAGCACGCTGCTCAGGGCGCGAGCGTGCAGTGCCGGCAAGCGAGCCCGGCAGGCAAGGGTGCCGGGCTCATCGTAGAGCCGGGCAAAGGTGGCCAGCGCCGCCTCGTCCACACTTACGATACGGTCGCGGTGGCCGGTGGTGTTCCATAGACCGGCCTCATTCTTGATGCCACCAGGTAAGCCGTTGCTATCGTGCTGGTAGCAGGCATCCACCGTGGATGGCGCGAACAGATTAGCCAAGTTGTCAAAACGAGGCTGCATCTGCGCCGGGCCGTAGATGTTGATACCAAACTTGTTGCGGTTGCCAATCGGGAACAACTTGAATTCGTTCTGGAACTGAAAATGCGTCTTCAGGCGTGAATAGATGACCTCGCGCAATGCGCCGCCCTCCGGGTCGTCGTAGGGGCCTTCAGGGTGCAGCAGACCAGTCACACCCTGAGCGCTGTTCAGGCCCCAGGCTAGCGGCATGAAGCACTTGTATAGGTTGGTCTGCACGCCTTTGAGCAGTGGGTAGTTCTGCACGGCGTTCAGGAAATTCTGCGTCCCTTCTGATTCCTGCAGTTCGGCCGTCCAGTCGGCCTGCAGGCCGGGGAAGCAGGCAAACGCCTCGGCCCTGAGCTTGGCTAGGTCGCTGGCGCTGATTTTGCGGATAGCAAACATGGGGTTGCGCTCGCCCAGTATGCCAGCTTCGTTCCACTCCACCTTGAGCCAGGGTGGGTTCCCCAGTATCAGGTCAAAGCCTGGCGCGCGCGCCGGGCCTTCTGCCTTGCGGCAGCTGCCCAGCAGCACGTCGGCAAAGCACAGCTCCCAATGCATGAAGCGACGCGCCTCTGCAATCGCCTCCACCGCCGCCACGCCCGGAAAGTGCTGCCTCAGCTTGCTGATACGCAACTGGCCGAATTTGTCGTGTAGGTTAGGTTTGTCAGCGGCCTCGGTCAGAGACAGCTGGGTCTCGAAGCCGTGGAGGCTGCGCTGGATTTCGGGTACGACCTGTTGCGGCTGCTCTAGCGCGGTGGGCTGCAGGTCCAGACTGGTTTGCGGCGCAAAGTCCACCACATTGCCTTCCAAGATGCCGCCAATTTCCATCCACCACAGTTCGCGGCTAGGGAGTTTCTCGAACGAAGTGATGGGCCAGAACCAGAGGGCACACCAGTAGTCCATTACTAGTTTCAGGCGCCGGAAGGGGGTGGCTAGGTCGCCGTCTTCGTTTAGCAGGCCTTGCTGGCGGATGGCGTCTTTCTGGGCGCGGCTGACGCGACCGGGGCCGTCGCTGCCTGCTCCAACGCTGTGGGGCCAGACAGACAGTGCGTCTTCGGTACGGGCACGGTCGCGGGCCAAGGCGGCGGTGTGTTCGGCCCAGAGCTCGTCCACTCGCTGACTGAGCTGCTGCAGACGAGCAACCTCAAAGTTATCCAGCGGCGCGGTCATGGCCTTGCGCCAGGCCTTTAGGCGTTCGAAGTCTCGCGGGTAGAGCTTTTTGGCATCCCTGTCGGTGTAGTTCGCCATGCCTGGGTCGGGCAGCAGGAAATGCCAGATTTCATCCGGACGCCGCGAGGCCTGGGCGGTGACGCGGCGCGGCGGCTCTTCATGCCAGGCCGGCTTGGCGCCCTTCTTTAGGGCGGCGGCATTGAAAACTTGGTGACGGGCGCCGATGAGGCTGTTGCCGGCGAAGAGTTGATAACCGAACCAGGGCACGCGCGCGGGCAGCGGACGCCCCTGTTCGTCCTGCTCGCCGTAGATGGCGTTGAGCCAGAGGGACACCTCGGCCAGCTCCACCGCCACCGGATTCAGGTCCACGCCGAACACGTTGCGGTCGGCCAGATACATTCGCACTCGTTGCAGTTCCTGTGGGTACTGTTCGTGTGGGATGCGCTGCCTCAACTCGGCCTGTTTGCGCTCCAGGTAGGCCTCCGCCAGATGGTTGACAGCCTCGTTCAAGAACGCCGCGCTACCCATGGCCGGCTCACAAACGGTGAGCGTGAGAATGTCATCGGCACACTTCACGCGCTCGCTGGTGAGCAGCTCCTTGAGAGCGTATTTCACCAGGCACTGGGTGAGCACCTGGGGGGTGTAGTAGCTGGCGCTCTTTTGCCGGTCGCGCCCCGCCAGGCGGTAGATGAAGCTGCCCTTTGGGTACATACGCAGCTTGTGGCGACCAGCGTCATCCAGGTCGTAGACCTTCTCGTCGTCGCGGTAGTCCCCGATGCGGCTGCGCGGCACGAACCAGGCGTTTTCAAGCTTGTCGGCTTCGGCGTCGCTGGCCCGCTCCCGGCGCGCGGTGGTATCGTCGCCGGCATCGCCACCATCGTCCTCGTCAGCACCTTCCTCGGCGGCAGCCTGGCCCTTCTTGGGAGCAGGCTTGACTTCGTAGAGGTCTTCTTCTGCAAAGAAGCCACGGTAGCTCAACAGTGCCTCGTACACCGCCCCCAGCTGGTTGATGGACAGCAGCTGGTAGCTGACGCGGCCGCTTCGCCGGCCCTTGCCCTGGCCCTTGCTGAGTGAGAGCTGGCGGATGACGCGCTGCCACACCTCGTTGGGGAATTGCACCTTCTCCAGCAGAGGCATGGTGCTGTCGTCGAACAGGCGGCTGTCCAATGGGGCCAGAGCAAAGGTATCCTTAGCGCCTTGGGTCACGTCGCGCAGGCCATGTTGCTCGTCCATGCCACAGCCATGGGCGACCAGCTTAAACAAGCGGCGCAGGGTGAGGTCGAAGTATTTGCCATCGCGCGCCTGCTGAGTGGACAGGGGTTGCAGTTCAAGGTCCCGCAGGCTTTCGAGGCTGTAGCCCTTGAGGTAGACCTCGCTCTCTTGAATGGGCACATAGCCTAGCTCGGGCCGGGCCTCGATGTAAAACATGAACAGCAGTCGGTACACCATGCGCAGGCATTCCAGACTGAGGTCGCCGGCGTCGAGCTTGTAGGCGCCCGAGTAGATGCTCTTCTTGCTACCGCTGGCCTGTTCGTCGAGCTGGCGGGCGGCTTCGTTGCCGAGAATTTCGATGGCCTCGCGCAGGGCGTATTTCAGGTCCTCGCTGACGCCAAAGGCGTGCTTGTGGGCGTTGTCGTCCAGGCTTTCCAGCAGGCTGCTGCCCTCGCCCGGGGCCAGGCAGTCCTGGTGCAGCAGCGCGGCGCAAGCCTTGAGGGTGTCGGAGTCTTTGCGGTCGAGGACGTCAGCCCAATTGAAGCGCAGGGCGCGGTTGTTGGGCCACTTGTAGCGGTCTAGCAGCAGCCATTCGTCCAGCCCCACCACCAGCACATAGCGAGGCGGGTGGTCGGCGCCGAACACCGCATCCGACAACATGTCGGCCCAGGTTTCACCGCGCAGCTCTGCGGGAACGGGCTCACCACCATAGTGGAAAGCAGTGAGCTGGTGGTCGAGTAGGTCCTCGCTTTCCGCACCGGGCTGGTAGGCCGGGATAATGGCTAGGCGTTCGCCTTGCAGGCGCCACAGCGGCACGGGCATGCCTGCGACGAGGTCCCGCAGGGTCAGCGTATGTGGCGGTTGCGTGTAGCCCAGCGCCTCCAACAGGCCTGTTTGCAGCTGTATGAAAGCTTGCCAGCGTTCATGCTCGTCGCGGCCACGCTGCACCTGACCGCGCAAGGCAAACCAGCGGTGGGCCCAGGCTTGGAGACGCTTGTAGGGGGGACGGTGGGCTTCTTCACCGGGGTGTTGAGCCTCTTCGGCGTCCCAGACGGCCAAGCGGTCCTTGATGTCTCCCTTGAAGACTTCGGCGAGGTAATGGTGGCTGTAGAACTCGTTTTCGTTGCTGATACCAGCGAAGGTTTGTACGGCGTCCAATACGGGCATTGTCAGGCTCCGGCAGCTTGCGGATGGCAGACACCGGCGAGCACCTGAATCCAGGGCTGCGGTTCGGTGGTCAGGGTGTCATGCACCCAGCGGCGGTAGTCGTCGAAGACGCGGTGAATGTGTTGGCTGCGCTGCTCGAAGCGGCCGCGCTTAACGGTTTCAAGCTGTTTTTCTAGCTCCAGCGAGAGCTGCTCCATCTGGCGTGCTTGCAGACGCTGCAGTTCGGCCTGGGTGCCTTCCAACTTCGCCTCCATCTCGGCAGAGAAGGTCTGCTGGCGCTGCACCATGAAATCGTGCATGCAAGCAACCGCCTGCGGCAGGGCTCGCTGCATCTGTGCCTGAAGGGCCTGCAGTGCAGAGGTTTGCCCCCGGTTGGGCAGCCCTCCGGCACGGATGCCGGCCCGCTCGATGAAGGTGTCGAACGGTTCCAGCTGGAATGCGCCCTCGCCGCCCCGGGAGGCGACTTGCCACTCCACCAGCAGCGGCTGGCCTTTGCGGTTGGGCACCAAGCTCATCAGGATGAAAGCCTGTTCATGGGGTGCCACCCTAGGGCTTTGCAGCAGCGGGGCCTTGTGGCGGCCGAAGTGCGTGAGCACCCGGTCGCCCAGCCATTCCATGATGGGGTGCTGTGGCCAGAGGTAGTGCAGCCGGGGCCAGGTGTCTTCCTCGGCGCGGGCCTGGCGCGCAGTTTCGATGGCGTCCATCATGCGCCTGGGGCTGGCGCATAAGGAGTAATGGTCATTGTCAGCCTGCACCTCGCGGGGCAACTGGCGCAAGCGGTCCTGGAGGTCGCGCGGTGCGGTAAGGGCAATGACCTGCTCATCGTCATGCGGTGCCCATTGGCACAGGGTCTGGCCTTGGTTGAGGTGGGTGAGCGCAGTCTTGGCGTAGTGGTAGTCACTCTCAAAGAGCGAGGCGGGCTCGTCAATGTGGTCGGTACTGCTGCCGCTCGGCGAAGCGGATGCGCCACCCGCACCGCCGTCCGCGCCGTCCGAGCTTCCGCCGAACAGTTGCATCAGCCAGTCGCCTTCGTTGTCGTTCTTGTCCGCAGCAGCCTGGTCCAGCTGCGCTTCCACCTCCTTGGGCTGCATGCCATCGGCCATGAAGTCCGACACCCTTTCGACTTCCTTGTCGGGGTCGTAGACATTTAGGAAGGCGGACGGGTCACCCAGGTTTTGGTAGGCCTGCTCGTCCTTAGCCTGCAGAATTTCCAGGATGCGAAGGTCACCGCGAATTCTGTCGTTCACCGTCTCAGTGAATAGGTAGACGATGTGCGGCTGGTGTTTCTGCCCATAGCGGTCCACGCGGCCATTGCGCTGCTGGAAAACCATCAGTGACCAAGGCAAGTCGAAGTGCACCAAGCGGTGGCAAAAGTAGTGCAGGTTCAAACCTTCGCTCGCGACATCGGAGCACAGCAGGACGCGGATGGGGTCGTCAAGGCGGCCGAAGCGGTCCACCAGTTCCTGCTGTTCGGTGTCGGGCATCTGGCCATGCAACACGGCCAGCTGGGTAGGCTTTAGCTTGAGGTCGGTAGCGAGCTGCTTTTCCAGCCAGCGCAGGGTTTCGATGCGCTCGGAGAAGATAACCAAGCGGTCTGCAGATTTGTGGGCTTCCCAGCCGAACGCATCCGAGCGCAGCTGTTCCAGCAGGCGCTGGTACTTGCTGAAGCTACGCGCAGTTGGGTCGCAAACCAGCACCTGGAGGGCGTCGGTCAACACGGCGAGACCTTCCACTTCCCGTAATTCTTCCGGCGTGGGGCTGGATTTGCCGCGCAGCAGCTTGATGCGCTTGGTGGTGGACTCCAGTGCCGCCGCCGGACTCGAGAACAGGGCCTTCTGCATGCCCACGCGCTGCAACTCTTGCTGGCGTCCGGCCTTGCGCTGCCCGCCCTGCGTAAACGGCACATCGAGCAACGCCCGGTAGGCAGCTTCCTCTTGAGCGCTGGCGGCCTGACGCAGGCACAGCGTCTTACGCTCCTGGAAGTCGGACTGGACCTGGTCCTTGATGTCCTTCTTGAAGCGGCGGATGACAAGGCCCTTGCTGCGGAAGTCTTCAGGGGTGTAGTGGTCCGGGTCAGAGATGGCCGTCGGGTCGAGCAGGCTCATCAAAGAGGCAAAGCTGCGAGCCGAGCCGTCGTGGGGGGTGGCCGACAGCAGCATGAGGGTATCGGACCGGTTGGATAGCAGCCGGGCCAGACGCGCACGGCGGGACAAGCCCCCGTCACCCGCCCGCGCGGCCACGTTGTGGCATTCGTCTATGACGATGATGTCCCACCAGGCACTCTCAAGGTAGTTCCGGTATTCCAGATTGTTCTTGAGGGTGTCGATGGAGATAATGCTGCGGTCGAAATAGTTGAAAGGATTGTGGTTGGCCGGGATTCGGTTGCGCACCCGTGCCAAACCGATGGAGTCGAGACGGACCAGGGGAATGGAGAACCGGCCCCACCATTCCTTCTGGAACTGGGTCAGCATGGCCTTTTGCGTAACCACTAGGATGCGCTTGCCCCGCCCACGCTGAATCAGCTCGCTGGCCAGGATGCCGGCTTCTAGCGTCTTTCCCAAGCCAACCGCATCAGCAATCAAGATTCGCGAGCGCGGTTGGCGAAGCGCCTGCAACGCCGGGTCGAGCTGGTAAGGAACCAGATTCATCACGCCCCGGTGGCCAAGGTGAATCCGGCGGTCGTTAGCCACGTTGCGGCGGCGCAGGCTTTCGAGATAGAGGATTGTGGCGTTGTAGGCAGGGCTGCCGTCGGGAACCAGTTCAGTTTCGGCGGGGTCGAGCACCTCAATGGCGTCTTCGAGCGAGCTCAGGAACAGTGTGGACTGGCCGCGAACCAAGTCCGAGATGCCATCACACGTGAGCAGCCAGCCGCCATCGGCAGCGGGGTCGACGCGGCGAATGAGCCACTCCTCATCACGAATGACCGCTCGTGCGCCAGGAGCAATTGGAAGCATGTCGTTTTTTGTAATGGCCTGCAGCGTGTCAGCCGCAGACCCAAGGGCTTTCCTGAGGTCCTGATTCATTAGTCAGTGCTTACTTACTTATCGTTCCCCGCATTCGCGGATACGGAAACGTTACTGGGAAGTCGTCAGTCTAGCGGCGATGTATCGCTTATGCCCCAGGAGTCGTGCCTATTGCGACGCGGATACCCCTAAATGAGGGGATTACAAGACCCAAGGCGCGGAAAGTGGCGCTTTAGTGGTTGGCTTCGCTTCGCACCTTGCGCATGCTAGCTAGGATACGAAGTGACTTCAGACGGCGTGCTGCGTCCGCTGGAATTGGATGGGCTATTGGAAATGGGATTGACCGAGGCGCTCAAACCGTATGCGCGCCGTGCAAAGACGGGCTGGCGCGAGCGATGCAGCGTTGGTCACTGGAACAGGGAAGGACGTATGGGAAGCACTCGCCGGATATATATCCTTACCGAACGAGTGAAGTGCTACTCCGTTAGCTCCAGCCTCCCAAGCCTATTTGCCGAATTCTATGTGGCTGTCTGCAACTTGACATAGCTTCCCCCTGCAATGCACCAACAGCGGAGTCGGCTGCTGGGCCCTGCCTGCCCTCGGCTGACCAGCAGGGCCACAGCAGGATTCATCCCACGGCGTAAAGGAAGCTCTTTGTCGCCCCGTATGTGCAGCTGTTAGAAATCAGCAGCGAGCCCCCAAGTTTCACAGAAAAAACCGGCCTCCCGTTGGGGTGAAAGGTCTGCCGTTGGAACCAATCCCCGACCGTTGGGAAAAGCGTTTCATCCCTTCTGCCACAAAGGTTTTGTGGGAATACTGGGCCATACAAATCCAGTGCTTTCGAAACGCTTTCATTTCCCATCAACACCGGCAAGGGGGCTGCCCTCGCCTTACTCCACCGTCACCGACTTCGCCAGGTTACGCGGCTTGTCCACGTCGGTACCACGCGCGCAGGCCGTGTGGTAGGCCAGCAGCTGCAGCGGCACCACGTGCAGGATCGGCGAGAGATCACCGTAGTGCTCGGGCAGGCGGATCACCTGGATGCCCTCGGACGACTGGATCTGGGTGTCGCTGTCGGCAAACACGTACAGGCGGCCACCGCGGGCGCGCACTTCCTGGATGTTGGACTTGAGCTTTTCCAGCAGTGCATCGTTGGGGGCGACGGTGACCACCGGCATGGCTTCGGTGACCAGTGCCAGCGGGCCGTGCTTGAGCTCGCCCGCCGGGTAGGCCTCGGCGTGGATATAGGAGATTTCCTTGAGCTTGAGCGCGCCTTCCATGGCGATCGGGTAATGCAGGCCGCGGCCGAGGAAAAGCGCATTCTCGCGGCGCGCGAAGTCTTCCGACCAGGCGATGATCTGCGGCTCCAGCGCTAGCACGCCATGCAGCGCCGCGGGCAGGTGGCGCAGGTTGGCCAGGTCCCTAGCCTCGGTCTCTTCGGTGAGCAGGCCGCGCGTCTTGGCCAGCGCCAGCGTCAGCATGTACAGCGCGGCCAGCTGCGTGGTGAAGGCCTTGGTCGAGGCCACGCCGATCTCGGTGCCGGCGCGCGTCAGGAAGCGCAGCTCGGTCTCGCGCACCATGGCGCTGGTTGCCACGTTGCAGACCGCCAGCGTGTGCACGTGACCAAGCGCGCGCGCATGGCGCAGCGCAGCCATGGTGTCGGCGGTCTCGCCGGACTGCGAGATCACCACCACCAGCGCGCGCGGGTTGGGCACGGTTTCGCGGTAGCGGTATTCGCTGGCGACCTCGACCTGGGTCGGGATCCTGGCAATGCTCTCCAGCCAGTATTTGGCGGTGCAGCCGGAGTAGTAGCTGGTGCCGCACGCCAGGATCAGCACGCTGTCGATGCCGGCAAAGACCTCGGCGGCGCCGCTGCCGAACAGCTCCGGCGAAATGCTTTCAATGCCTTCCAGCGTGTCGCCCAGCGCGCGCGGCTGCTCGAAGATCTCCTTCTGCATGAAGTGGCGGTACGGGCCCAGTTCCACCGATGCGGCGTGCGCTTCAACCACGCGCGCCTCGCGCTCGACCGGGTGGTCGTCGACGTCGTGGATGGTCACGCCGTCCAGCGTGAGTTCGACCACATCGCCCTCTTCCAGGTAGATGATGCGGTTGGCGGTGCCGGCCACGGCCAGCGCGTCGGAGGCCAGGAAGGCCTCGTTCTCGCCCAGCGCCACCACCAGCGGCGAACCGGCGCGCGCGCCGACCACGCGGCCCGGCTGGTCCTTGGCGAACACGGCGATGGCGTAGGCGCCGTGCAGGCGCTTGGTCACCGCGCGCACCGAGGCGAACAGGTCGCCGCGCGTGGCACTGCTGGGGTAGGTGTAGGCCTGGTGGATCAGGTGGGCAACCACCTCGGTATCGGTCTGCGATTCAAAGCCGTAGCCGACCGCGCGCAGTTCTTCGCGCAACGGCTCGTAGTTCTCGATGATGCCGTTGTGCACCAGCGCGATGGTCTCGCCCGACAGGTGCGGGTGGGCGTTGACGGTATCGGGCTTGCCATGCGTGGCCCAGCGCGTATGCGCAACGCCGGTGAAGCCGGACAGGCCGGAAGCCTGCGTCTGCGCGTCCAGGTCGGCCACGCGCGACACGGTGCGCGCGCGCTCGACCGCATCGTCGCGCACGACGGCGACGCCGCACGAGTCATAGCCGCGATACTCCAGGCGGCGCAACCCTTCGATCAGGACCGGAACGATATTGCGCGTGGAAACCGCGCCGACGATGCCACACATGCTGAACCCCCGTTTGCTGGCGCCTGCCCGTAGACCTCAGGCGCCGGTATGAATCCCGTGGCGCCGCCTCACCGAGGCGGCGCGTGCCCTGGCCGCCCGTGGACGGCCCTCTGACGCTTACTTCTTCGGCTGCTTGACCGGGCGCTGCCAGGCGTCGATGGTCAGCTGCTTGGCCCGCGACAGCGTCAGCTTGTCGGCGGGCGCCTCCTTGGTCAGCGTGGTGCCGGCACCCAGCGTGGCGCCGCGGCGCACCGTCACCGGGGCCACCAGCTGGGTGTCGGAGCCGATAAAGACATCGTCCTCGATCACCGTGCGGTGCTTGTTCACCCCGTCATAGTTGCAGGTGATGGTACCCGCGCCAATATTGACGCGCGACCCCACCGTGGCATCGCCCACATAAGCCAGGTGGTTGGCCTTGCTGTGCGCGGCCACCTGGGCGTTCTTGACCTCGACAAAGTTGCCGATATGCACGTCCTCGCCCAGCTCGGTGCCAGGACGCAGCCGCGCGTACGGCCCGATGCGCCCGGCGGGGCCAACCCTGGCCTCGTCGATATGGCAGAACGGGTGCACCTGGGCGCCGGCGCCGACGGTGCTGTTGCGGATCACGCAATGGGCGCCGATGCGCACACCGTCTTCCAGGTGCACGCGCCCTTCGAAAACGCAGCCCACGTCGATAGTAACGTCGCGCCCGCAGCTCAGTTCGCCGCGCACGTCGATACGGGCCGGATCCAGCAGCGTCACGCCGGCTTCCAGCAGGCGCCGGGCCTGGTTGCCCTGGTGGATGCGCTCGACCTCGGCCAGCTGCAGCTTGCTGTTGACGCCGAGCGTCTCCCAGATCGCCGCCGGCTGGGCCGAGACGGTCTCCACGCCATCGGCCACGGCGCGCTCGACCGTGTCAGTCAGGTAGTACTCGCCCTGGGCATTATCGTTGCGCAGCGTCGACAGCCACTTGCGCAGGTGGCCGGTGGGGCACACGATAATGCCGGTGTTGATCTCGCGGATGGCCTTCTCGGCGTCGCTGGCGTCCTTCTGCTCGACGATGCGGACGATGCTGCCCGCGGCATCGCGCACGATGCGGCCATAGCCGGTCGGGTCGGGCATTTCCACGGTCAGCACGCCAAAGCGCTGCGTGCCGGCTTCGGCCACGAGTGCCTGGAGCGTGGCAGCGCTGGTGAGCGGCACGTCACCATACAGAACCAACGTGGGCTGGCTGTCGTCCAACAAGGGAAGTGCCTGCATCACCGCATGGCCCGTGCCAAGCTGCTGGGGCTGTTCGGCAAAGGCGACATCGTCGGCGGCAACGGCCTCGCGCACGCGCCCGGCACTGTGGCCGACCACGACCACCAGCCGCGACGGCGACAGCGCACGGGCCGTGTCCAGGACATGCGCGAGCATGGGCCGCCCGGCTACCGGGTGCAGTACCTTGGGCAAATCGGAATACATCCGCTTGCCCATGCCCGCGGCGAGAATGACGATATTCACAAGGAGACCCCTAAGTGAGTGTGTCCGAAAATATTCTTGAAAACGCCAGCCGGGTGTTTGGCGGACTGCGCCGCCAGGCTTGGCGAAAACGTGCGGCCAGGCCTGCGCATAACCCCGCAAACCCTTGCCAGGACTTGGCTGGCGGCCACCTGGGCAACCCGGCATCGATGCGCGCCGATTTTAACATGGCGGTTTCTGCGCATCGGGCCGCCGTTTCTGAATTTCACAATTGCTGGGCCCGGCGGATTTTCGCGATTCTGGGCGCGGCGGCCTTGTGCGCCTGCAGCGCCATGAAGCTGGGATACCAGCAGGGTGACCACCTGGCGTACTGGTGGATCGACAACTACGTCGATGTCACCACGGCCCAGGAACCGCTCACGCGCGAGGCCATTGCGCGCTTTTTTGCCTGGCATCGCAAGGCGCAATTGCCGGAAATCGCCACCTTGCTGCAACAGGCCAAGGCCGAGGTGCGCCAACCGGTGACACCGGCCACGGTCGAGCACTTCCAGGACGCCTCGCAGCAACTGGCGCGCAAGTCCTTCGAACAAGCGATGCCCGACCTCGCCGACCTGTTGCTGACGCTGACGCCTGAGCAGATCGGCCGCATGGAGAAGAAATTTGCCGAGGGCAATGCCAAGTACCGCAAGAAATTCCTAAATCCCAACCCTGCCGAGCGCGAGGAAGCGCGCTATGACAAGGTGATGGAGTACGCGCGGCTGGTCTACGGCAACTTCTCCAGCGATCAGGAAAAGGCCATCCGCGCCAGGATAGGCCCGGTGGTACAGAATGCCGAGGCGCGCTACGCCGAGCGCGTCGCCCGGCAGCAGGAATGGCTCAAGATGGTGCGCTACGTGCAGGCCACGCAGCCACCCAAGGCGCAGGTGATAGACGTGCTGCACCGCTTCCGCGAATACTGGCAGAACCCGCCAGCCAGGCTTGCCGCCAGCCATGAAGCCAGTGACAACGCAGGCATCGCGCTGACCGTGGCCATCGCCAACATGACCACGCCGCAGCAGAAGGTGCATGCGCAAGACCGGTTCCAGAAATGGATCGACGACACGCATGCGTTGATGCGCGAGAAGGCAAACGCCCCGGTGCGGGCGGCGGCTGCGAATTAGGGCAATTGAAAAAAGCCGATTGTTTGCTCCCTCCCACGCTTGTGCTTGCCTTTACCCACAACTTCCGGCGGCTTACTCGTTTTTCTGGAAGATCCGATACATTTCGGTGATTTCGTGCAA
>NZ_JBWKQZ010000039.1:0-91027 GCF_059419025.1 Cupriavidus sp. GW821-FHT07C08 | reverse complement strand
CTTGGCGGCCTCGGCTCATCCCGCCATGATATCCGAGGTGATTAATTATTCAAGCTATTTACGGGATGTTGTACTAGTACCCCGCAAATTCCTCGGAGAACAGGCTCCATGCCCCGCTGCCGAGACGCCTCTACTTCTGTATAAGGAGATCCCTAAGAGTCCGCACATGTCCGATACTAGCCTCGCGCAACTCCGTAATATTCATCGAGCACGTCAAAACGCTCGCGCCGTGTAGGTGTTCCAACCCCGGCATGCGCGGAGAAATGCATCGACTTGCCATCCCGTCCCGAGAAAACCGGCCAGTGCGGCAAACCATCGCCATTAGGATCGCCGCTCCTGGCAAAATTCATCCAATAGCGGGAAACCATTGCCGCGAGCCTCTTGTCGCCCGGTCGCCACGGCCAGTCATAGGCCGCAAGATTATCAAAGACATAAGGCATCTCGGCCGCGTGCGCGGCACCGGTACGACGTTCCAGATAGCGCCCTTCCGGCATCGGTGGCGCGTGAAGCCAATCGTAGTAGTAGACCGGGCGCGTGCCTCGAGAATGCGCGAGGTTGGCCCACGTCCAGTTCTGCCACCCGAAGACGCGGTCCGCCAGCAAATCGCCGCTTGCCTGATATGCGGTGCGGGAATTGGTTGCCGCCCAGGTTTGCAGAGCCCGTGTTGCAACGGCCCCCATATCGTCCTGGACGTAACTTCGATAGTCCTGCAAGGATTCGATACCGGGCAGGCCGGTGCTGTCATCGTAGGCCGAACCAGTAAGCAGCGGTACGTCGTTGTGCAGTTGCCGTTGAAAGATCGAAGCCGGGCCGTCGGGTACGGCGTATCCGTCCACGATCGGATAGCAGGTATCGGACACGCCCTCGCCGATATACGCGCCTACCGATTCCATATACCAGGGACCGGCCTGTGACGGAACTTGCGCGTTCAGAATCGCTTCCGGCGGGAGCGCTCTCAGCGCGTCGAGCGAACCCGTGCCCAGCGCGTGCGCGACCTTTTCCCCCTGCTCCTCGGCAGCCTCGAGCGTCAGGAGACGATCGAACAGGCCGCTGCGGCGACTCGGCGAGGCCATGAACCCGCCGCTTCCACCAATCACCCGATGAAACAGTCCACGGGATAGGGGCGACGCCATATGGAGCGAGCAACTCGCCGAACCCGCGGAGACGCCGAAGATCGTGACATTCTCGGGATCGCCACCAAATTGCTCGATGTTCTCGCGCACCCACTTAAGCGCGGCAACCTGATCGAGGAAGCCGTAGTTTCCCGAAGCGTTATGGCTGCTCTCGGCACTGAGTCCGGGAAGCGAAAGAAAGCCAAGCCTTCCCAGCCTGTAATTGACCGTGACCACGACCGCGCCGAGCCTCGCGAGCGCGGAGCCGTCAAAAAGTGGGTTCCCATTGACATTGCCGCTCCATGCGGACGAACCGAAGATGAACGCACCGAGGTGAAACCAGACCATCACGGGCCGGCGTTCCGATTTGTGCCGTGCAGCGCTCCAGATGTTGAGCGTCAGACAGTCTTCGCTTTGCGGATGCTCGCCGGGATAGTAAAGGGATTGCGCCGAAGGAAGATGCTGTATCGGCACGGGGGAAGCCCGATCCGCCGATCTCGTTCCACTCCATTTTGAGGCCGGATGGGGCGGCCGCCAACGAAGATCGCCAGTTGGCGCGGCTGCATAGCGCAAGCCCAGGAAGGCGGTGTACCCGTCGCCTGCCTTGCCGCTGACGGTCCCCTCTCGCGTTACTGCGATTTCGATCATTGCTTTGTCTCCGAAGCATGTACTGGCTCAAGGCGCGTAGTTCCGGCCTCGTATTTGAAGTGACAATCTACTGGATGCGAGGGACAAAGTACCCGCGGTCCGTGACTTTCGGCGATGCAAGTTTTGCAGCTTTGATATACACCGAATGAATTGGCGTAGGCGTCGGTCCGCTTGGAAAGCGGTAGTCGACCGATAATACGAACGAGATCGGGTCCTTGGCTGAGGTTCGGTCGTTCATCTTGTAAACCGCACCGGTCAGCGCAAGGCTGGGAGTAATGTTCCAGTTTGCGTCGCTCTACATCAGATCAGTCCGCGTCATGGAGACCAGCAATTGACTGACGAGCCGCCGATACCCCAGGTATGCGGTCACCGGCCCGATATCAACCGCGGCCGCGCCAACATAGCAGCGTTCAGCAAGCGTCCCTCGCCAAACCGACGCCCACCGACGCCCACCGACGGCAAGAACACAATTAGCGACTCAATAGGATGCGTATAGGGATGAAACATCGATGAAAATTCGATATTTGTGGACTTATGCGCCTTGCATCCGCCAAATCGCTGCAGCCGACACTTGCAACATTGATACGTTCTTGCGCGCGTAGGTCATATTCATGCGCGCCACCGCTCGGCCATCGGTCACCCACGCCGCCTGAAATCGGCGTGGATGCCGCGAGCAAGCTGTTGAATCGACTTTGGCAAAGTTGCCGTCAGGTTTGTTGTGCGATGTCGGTGGAATCCACTCCTTTGACAGCCAGCGGCTCGCCTTCAGCTGCAGGATTCTTCCGAGACAGCAAGTAGTAGCCCAACGCCGGCAGGAGAATGAGGGCTCCGGCCATATTCCAGAGGAACATGAACGCGAGCAGAATGCCCATATCCGATTGGAACTTGATCGGGGACAACGCCCAAGTAGCTACGGCCACACCCAGCGTCACGCCCGTCAGCACTACGACCTTGCCCGTGAAGAGCAAAGCCTTGTAGTACGCCTGTGACAACGTCAATCCTTGCTTCATCCAGGACAGGGCTACCGTCAGCACGTACAGCGCATAATCCACGCCAATGCCTACACCCAGTGCGATAACGGGCAGCGTCGCCACCTTGACGCCAATACCGAGCGCGACCATAAGTGCCTCAGCCAATACCGTAGTCAGCATCAGAGGCAACACTGCGCAAAGTACCGCTCGCCATGAGCGGAATGTGACGAATGCCAGGATGATGACTGCCGCATAGACGAGCAACAACATCTGGGTGTTGGCCTTCTTGACCACAATGTTCGTGGCTGCCTCGATCCCAGCATTGCCTGCTGCGGACAGGAACTGCTGGTCGCGTGCATTGTTGCGATCAGTAAACGCCTGCACCGTACGCACAACACCATCCAGCGTGCTCGCCTTATGGTCCTTCAGGTAGACATAAATCGTCAGCAGATTGCAGTCCTGGTTGAAAAGCTCACGCGGCGCACGGTTCGTGATCGAGTTGATCATGTCCTGGCTGCGAGGAATCTCGTACCACTTCAGACTGCCCTCGTTCATCGCCATAGCAGCCGTCTTCGCCAGGTCCGCAACCGAGTTCGTCGACTCTACTCCGGGCAGTTGCTGCAGTTCCCACTCAAGCGCGTCACCTTGCACCAAGTTCTTGTACAGCGTGCACTGGTATTGCGGAGTCTTGACCATGACAACATAGGTGTCGCTGCTTGCCGAGTAGTTCGACACCGTGAATGCGTTGTCACGGTTGTACCGGGACGCGGAGCGCAGTTCTGGCGCTCCTGGCTTGAGATCGCCTATTTTCAGATTCAGACTGATAGCAAATCCTGCTATTCCCATAACGGCTCCCGTCAGCAGTGCTACGCGCGCCCACTTTCGCTGCGTAAACAGGTCGAGGAATGCCCAGAACGGGTGCTTCCTATGCTGAGGATCGTCTTCGTCGAAAGACTCCGCCTTGAGACTCCGCAGTGCGGCCTGGTGACTTACCCCCACGTAGGAAAGCAGAATTGGCAGCAACACCAAGTTCGTGAAGATCAGCACTGCCACACCAATACTGGCCGTGATTGCCAAGTCCTGAATGACCTTGATCTGGATAACCATGAGCACTGCAAAACCCACTGCGTCAGCCAATAGTGCCGTCAGACCAGCCAGGAAGAGGCGTCGAAACGTGTAACGCGCCGCCACGACCCGGTGTGTACCGCGACCGATGTCCTGCATGATCCCGTTCATCTTCTGCGCGCCATGGCTCATGCCAATGGCAAACACGAGAAATGGCACCAGAATCGAGTATGGGTCGATTTCGAAGCCCAACGTCGGCAGCAGCCCCAGCAGCCACACCACCGCCAACAGCGAGCAGGCCACGACCAGCAGCGTGCTGCGTACGCAACGCGTGTACCAGTAGAGCAATGCCGTGCAGATGGCGATCGCCAAAGCGAAGAACAAAAGCACTTGCTGCAGTCCGTCGATCAGGTCACCTACGACCTTGGCAAAGCCAGTGATGTGAATCTTGATTGACGGGGATTCATATTTCTGCCGCAACAGCTCGAGCTTCTTGGAGAACTCGTGATACTCCAACCGACGCCCCGTCGAGTCGTTATCGAGCAGCGGCACCCGAATGATGCTCGATCGGTAGTTGTTCGCTACGAGTTGGCCCACCTGCCCCGAGCGTTCAATGTTAGCGCGCAGTTGGTCGAGGCTCTTCATTGAGCCGTCGTAGTCGTCCGGAATTACTGGACCACCCTCAAGCCCTTGTTCGGTCACCCCAAGCCACCGCGTCGATGGCGTCCATAGCGACTTCATGTATGCACGGTCAACACCGGGCAACAGGAAGATTTCGTCATTGAGCTTTCGCAGCGTCTCCAGATAGGAGTTATCAAGAATCGTACCTTTCGCATTCTCGACGGCGATGTTCAGCGTATTACCAAGGCCTGCAAGTTCGCTTTTGTTGGCCAGGTAATTCACGATGAACGGGTGCTTCGTCGGAATCATCTTTTCGAAGCCGGCGTTGAGCGTGAGCTTCGTTGCCTGCAGGCCAAGCGCGACCGTCAGCAACAGGCATACGGCAATTACCGCGAGGCGATGGTTGAAGAACAGACGCTCAAGCCGCGACCCAGAGTACTTGTCAAAGTCTTGCAGATCGTGGATGACAGGATGTTCAGCGAGTGATGAGTCATGCTTCATTGCTTCTGCTCCGCGGGCTGGGTGGGGAGGGTGACACTTGCCACGCCGCGCATGCCGCTCAGTACGATGTTTCCGTCGGCAGACTTAGCGATCCCTGTGAGCTGCGAGCCGTGACGCGAGAGTAGCGGCCGAAATTGGCCACCGGGGCCACGGCTCTGGAGTACCTGTCCGGCCTCATTGACAAGCAGCACGTCGCCATCTGACAGACGCAAGCCCGCCGTCACCGTGGCTGAGCTGCCGCCATCAATCTTCTGCCAGGTTTGGCCGGCGTCGCGCGAGCTGTAGATATTCCCGCGCAACCCGAAGACCAGAATCTCGTCCTTCTTGCCGGTCAACACGCCGAAATAGGTGCCCGAGTAAGGTGTATCGACTTTAGTAAACGATTTCCAACCATCGTTGGAGCGAAACAATGAGCCCTGCTCGCCTGCAATCAAGAGCTCGTTGTTTGCTACAGAAATGCTGTAAAGGTGGTGCCCCTTGGGATTCGGCATCCGATCCGGGATCGGGTGCCAATGCTTGCCGCCATCGTCGGTAGCAAAAGCCAAACCGTAGGCTCCCACAACAAGGCCATGCAGCTCGTCGGAAAAATAGACGTCGAAGAACGGCTTGTCGGGCCCATCCGCGACAAGTTGTTCCGCCTCCGCCAGCGCGCGGCGTCCGTCCTCGCCGCCTTTCGCAGCCTGTGATGCAGCGGTCTCTCGCGCGAGCGCAGCAGCCTGTGCGCCGTCGAGCTGCTTGAGCCAAGTCTTGCCGGCATCGGATGTATGCAGCACAACACCGCCGTGTCCAACGGCCCAGCCATGCGTTGCGTCAACGTAGCGAACGTTCGTCAGCGTCAGGCTGACTGGCGCCGGAGTCTGTTGCCACGTCTTCCCATTATCATCGGAGAGCAGAATGATGCCATGCTCGCCCACGGCTACCAACCGCTTGCCCGCGCGGCTGACAGCAAGCATTACACGGTTGCTGGCGCGTGCATCTTGCATGGAGGGGCGCGCCAGCAACTCCGGTTCGGCATGAGCGCTCGTCGCTGCCATAGGCGACATCACAAGGGCAGCCAAGACGGCTCCCAATGTGCGCGTCAAACTAGACTTCATTTGCATAATTAATATCTGTCCGTCGGGGCGCTCCGCTGAGCGCCCTGCTTCTGCCAGTCTGACTTGCGCTTATCGGACGCCTTGGCCCGCCATCGCTTCCGGTGTGAAGTAGGTCGCGGGCATGCGGTCAAGCACCTTGAAGAAATACTTATAAGAAGGGTTCGACCAATCCGTTACGATTGCCGCGAGGTATGCGCCCGTGAACAGGTTGTACAGGGCGAAGTTCGCGTTAGCCATCACCATGGGGCCTTCGGGGGCGATGAACGGCAGCGACATCTGGACGCGCCACAGTTGGCCATTCGCATCGTATCCCTCGCCCAGCACCGCACCCCAGGTATCCTCGTCGAGATACAGCCGCCGCTTCGGAACGACGTGTCGTTTACCCGGTGCGACCGTAGCTTCCACGACCCAGACCCTGTGCAGTTCCCACCGCACTGCGTCAGGGCTATGGTGGTGCGGCATCAGCAAGTCATCGACTTTCTTGCCGCGCTGGAAGAACTTGTTGTTGTTATAGGGAATGTACATCTCCTTCTTACCAACCAGCTTCCATTGGTATCGGTCCAGAGGACCCCAGAAGATGAATGCCTCGTCGTAGTAATTGAGGCCAGAATTGACGTCGTCGGGAGTGTCGTAGCCGATCGTCGGGGCCATGCGAACGCGACGCTGGCCCGTCAGGTACTGCCAGGCCTGCCGCGGCCGGTCCACGTAATCAACGGTGAGAAACTGTTCCCCGGCCTTAAAAGGAGGATCAGTCATGAACGACCGCATCAACTGGCTTTGGCCCTTGAAGGTCTCGGGCGAGCCACTCTTGTCATAGTATGGGTAGGAAACGTTGTTGTAGGCGCGCACGACCAAATCCACACGACCGTTTGCAGTGCCCATGTAGTTGGCAACGTTCAGGGATGTCGTTTCGCCAGCCCAGAGGAGGTGATGATTCCACATCGCCTCGACACCGCTCTTGGGAATGGGGAACGGAATGCCGCCGTAGCACCCTTCGACCGCCACGCCCTCATCTTTTGTCTTGCAGCGTGTCGCGTTTTTGAATGTGTTGTCATACACCCATTGCGGTGCGGCCGCCGTTCGATGGGTCGCATACACGTCAAGATGGTAGGTGTCCGGATACTTCTTCAGCAGCGCCTTGACACCCTCCGTCACCTTATCCGCATACTGATCCATATTCTTGGCTGTGATCGAGTAGAGCGGCTTCTCGCTCGAGTACGGATCAGGAAGCTGATCGCCAGACTTATAGCCTGCCGGAACATGCGTGTAACCGCCGTCCCATGCGGGAATCTTGCCATCCTTGTTGCCGGCCTTCTCTGCGCCAAATGGGGTCAATGTGCTTTTGAGCTTCGCCGCTTCCTCTGGACTGACGGCGCCCATGGCGAACTGGCTTGCGCTCAGCAAGCCGCACAACGCCATCAGCAGCACTACACTTCGAGATTTCATTTGCTGTCTCCTCTTTTGCTAGAACGTGGTCTGAACGGTAAGCGTGACGAAGTCCCGGTCCTTGAGCGCCTGACCATACGTGAAGGCCTGGACGGGACTGTTCGGCGGTCCGACCACACCCGCCGCTGCGCCATAGAAGTGGGTGTAATTCAGACCAAACTTCCAGACCTTTTTGTATTCGCCATTGACCCCGATGCTCATGTCGCCACCGTGATAGGCGCTGAAGCCCGGATTGATCACCGATGACTTGCCGAACAGCCCGTAGCCAACTCCGATCGGGACGGTGATGTCGAGTCCGCTCAATACCTGGTAGTAAGCGGGTTGGAACACCATGCGGATCGCCGCGGCATCGCGTGTGGAGTTAGGGTCTAGCGCCGCCGCGTTCTTCGATACACCCAGGCGCCGGTTCCAGGCGATCTCTCCTAGAAAACTGCCGCCCTCCCACAACGCCCCCGGCTTCAGCAAAGAAATCCACGACAAATTCGCGTGCCAAGTCTTGCCCACCGGGTAGAGCGGATTGTTATTGTTGTCCGCCGTTAGGCCAGTCGTCGGTACGGCCACTGACCCGCCCATAGGCACCAGCGGCATGTTGTAGCGGATGGAGGTCTCGCCAGCGACATTGACATCCCAGATAGTCGTCGAGAAGCTCGCACCAACGGTCTTAATGTTCTCGGGGAACACCAGTTGGTAGGTGCCCACCTGGCCCGTTGATGGATTGAAGCCCGCACCCGGACGGGCGTAGACCAGTGGGTCTTTCGCGTGAAACTGCGCGGCGTATAGACCGTACTCGACTTCATGCCCTTCCGGGCGGTACCGCAACTGGAGACCACCTTGTCCGGAATTCTTCGCCGTCTGATCGTCGGTACGCTGAAGGAAGAAGCCCGCCCCCCCCGGAATGATTGCATTAGGTCCGGCCAGGATGCGGTCGCCCCCGGTGTCGAGAATGTCAACCTGGGAGAAATAGCTCCCGACGCCCGGAAGCCGATCACGCCGCCAGCGAACCTGGTAATAGCCGCCGACAGCCAGATTAGGTAGCACTTGAACCTGCCCCGATATTTGTGGAACAGGTCGGATCAGTTCCTTGAACTGCGTGTTCGGGACCGACAGTAGCTTGACAATGTCTACAGGCGACTGGGCTCCGGCAATTGCGTTGTTGCCGAAGAACAGGCTTTCCCCATACAGCAAGGTGTGCTGCCCCAAGCGACCTGTAATCCCGACATCGCCGATGTTACCTTCGCCATGCACGAAGGCATCGAGTATTTCCGCCTGGCGACCATGCAGGTCCCTTGTATCGCGTGGAAACTCGTTGTACGGCACTGCATTGGCTGTGAATGGCGAATTGTTGCTTGTCGAACGGTTATATACGGTGTCGTACCACGCGGCGCCGCTTACGCGCATACCGACATTCTGGTAATTGAGGTCGAACTCCGAGAGCAGGTCGAAACGATTCGAGATGAGGTGGCCGCTCTTGAAATTGCGATCGCCGTCGTCAAGGTTTGCGTCGCTTGTCAATTGGCCGTTCTGACTCTTTGTACGAACGCCGACGCTGTACTTGACGGTGTTATCCCACCGCGCCTTCAGATCGTCATTGCCCGTGTCGATCTCGAATGCTTGTGCCGCCGAGGCAAATAGCGCGCTCAGCGCGATTGCCACTGCCCCCTCGATCACACTGCGCTTGAGCTGCCTTGAGCTCTGACGGTTGCGACCGCCGCAGCCCCGCCGGCCAGCCAACTGGCCGTGTCTCCTTGCCATTTCCTGCCTCCTCTCGGTCATTTCGTTATGTCTGTCTATGTGCACTTTTTTTCACTTCGCAGCCACAGACCGCATATCCACATAGCAGAATCATTTTTCTCCATGAACCATGCGGGGCGCGCTGTCTCGTGACTTGTGCCGCCCGTAGCTGTGCTCAGGAGCGCTACGAGCTTCTATCAACTTATTTGAGACCGAGGCAATGGTAAATGGCTTGCCGACTTCGAGCTTATGCATTGATTGCAGCATCCTGATTCATTTAGCTCAGTGCACTATTCCGACGATTTATCCAATGCATATTGCCAATGCATTGTCTTCAGTCGACAAATGCCGGACCTATTTCTTAACCTGCAGCCAGCCAACCAGTCAGTTGTGGGCGTGCTTCTGTCGCGCTGCGCGTGGCACATCAGACAACGCTGCAAGCCAACACCACCAGGCGCTGTTCGCGCGTTCAGGGATGGCCGACTCGCCGGCAACCGCCCTAGCGCCCCTCACCAGCCATTTACGCAACCATCGTCGGGCACCCTGTCTTTGTGGTCCCGGTCCACCAGGAGTCAGGATTTCATGTCCAGCCAAGCTCAGCCACGCCTGCTGAAGAATCAAACCTATATCAACGGGGAATGGGTCCACGCCCACGACGGCGCCAAGATCGAGGTGCGCAACCCAGCCAGCGGTGAGCTGCTCGGCACCGTTCCCGACATGGGAGCCGCCGAGACGCGGCGTGCCATCGAAGCCGCCGATGTAGCGTTCGCGAAATGGCGCATGGAAACTGCGGAAACGCGCTCACGCCTGCTCAAGCGCTGGTTCGAACTGCTAAACCAGCATCAGGAAGACCTTGCAGTCCTGATGACCTCCGAACAAGGCAAGCCGCTTGCGGAGGCGCGCGGCGAAGTCGCCTACGCGGCCTCGTACATCGAATGGTTTGCCGAGGAGGCGCGGCGCGTCAATGGCGACCTCCTTCCCTCGCCGTGGCCTGACAAACAATTGCTGGTGCAGAAGGAGCCGGTGGGCGTCTGCGCGGCGATTACGCCTTGGAATTTCCCGGCCGCCATGATCGCGCGCAAGGTCGCTCCTGCGCTGGCGGCAGGTTGCACGATTATTGTCAAACCGGCCTCGCAGACGCCGTTGTCAGCGCTTGCCATGGCCGCTCTGGCGGAGCAGGCGGGCATCCCGCCCGGCGTGTTCAACGTGGTCACGGGAAACGCGCGGGTGATCGGCGCCGAACTGACAGCGAATTCGCTGGTGCGCAAGCTGACCTTCACCGGTTCCACCGACATCGGGCGAACCCTGGCTGCGCAGTGCGCGCCGACCCTGAAGAAGATGTCTCTCGAGCTGGGTGGCAACGCGCCCTTTATCGTCTTCGAAGATGCGGACCTGGATGCGGCGGTGCAAGGCGCCATCGCCGCAAAGTATCGCAACAGCGGGCAGACCTGCGTGTGTGCAAACCGCTTTTACGTGCAGGCCGGCATCTACGAGGAATTTACGGCGCGACTCGCTCGTGCGACGACGGCGCTGCGCGTCGGCAACGGCCTTGAGCCGGGCGTCCAGCTTGGGCCTCTGATTGACGCTCCCGCCTTGAGAAGTGTGGAGGCGCTGGTAGCGGACGCCTTGTCCAAGGGTGCCCGTGCGGTGGTCGGCGGTGGTCGCCACGTCCTCGGCGGGAGCTATTTTGAGCCAACAGTGCTGGTCGACGTTGACGCATCGATGCGCGTGGCTACTGAGGAGATATTCGGACCGGTGGCGCCCCTCTTGCCGTTCCGGGACGAGGCAGACGTGATCCGGCTGGCTAACGACACCGAGTTCGGGCTTGCCTCCTATTTTTATGCGAAGGACCTGGCACGCGTATGGCGGGTGGCCGGTGCCCTGCAGTACGGGATGGTAGGCGTGAATACCGGAGTCATCAGCACTGCGGTGGCGCCGTTCGGGGGCATCAAGCAATCTGGCATGGGACGGGAAGGCTCCAGGTACGGAATGGAGGAGTATGTGCAGACGAAGTACGTCTGCCTGGGTGGGCTCTGATCGCCCGACGCCACCGGTCTTACCCAGGCGCCGGTCCCGGTTGAGCCAAAGTCGCGCCCGGGTCGCACTCGAAAACGCGTGCGACTCCGAGTGCGACCTGGCTGGCCTCACAGGCCGCCGCGCACGTCCATCAGGCAGCCCGTGACATAGGCGGCAGCGGGAGAAGCCAGCCACATTACTGCATCCGCAACCTCCTGCGCCGTGCCCATGCGCCCCATCGGGATCGCGCCGATCATCGCCTGGAGCGCTGCAGGCGTGCGCTGGTGCTGGATCTCCGTGTCGATGACACCGGGGCGAACTGCGTTCACGCGGATTCCTTCGGCCGCAACCTCCTTGGACAATCCAATGGTCATGGTGTCCACGGCGCCCTTGGTGGCCGCGTAATGCACCCACGTGGCCGGCGCACCCAGCACCGCAGCCCCCGACGAAATGTTGACAATGACGCCGCCGTCTCCGCCATACCGGGTAGACATGCGCCGCACGGCTTCGCGCGCGGCGATGAACGCGCCGAAGACATTGACCCGCAATACCTCGGCGAGCATCCCGGCAGACAGATCCGCCACGCGCGACATTCCGCCCGTGAGGCCTGCATTGTTGACCAGCACACCGACGCGGCCAAGCGCGTCCATCTGCCGGAACGCCTCGCACACTGCGGCCTCGTCGCCCACGTCGGCCTGGATCGCCCAGGCTTTGCCGCCAGCCGTTGCAATCTCCTCAACCAAACGCCCGGCGGCCTGGGTGTCCTGCCGGTACAGCACGACGACGGGCCGCTCGCGAGCGGCCCTGCGCGCTATCTCTGCGCCGATGCCGCGGCTGGCACCGGTAATGACAAACAATCCGTCATGCGGACTGGATAAAACTGGCATGTTCCTCTCCGTTAGGTCGCCACACGGCATGGGCCTCGCGAATTAGCGGTTGTGCCCGCATGTAGCGATGTGATGCAATTGACAGAAAAATAGGGAGACACTGATGGACTTCAACCGACTGGACCTTAATCTTCTGAAGATCTTTGATTCCGTGTATCGACTGAGGAACCTCAATGAGGTTGCCAAGGAGGTGCACCTCAGCCAGCCGGCCGTCAGCCATGCGCTTGCGCGCCTGCGCGAAACGCTCTCCGACAGGCTCTTTGTCCGCACGCCGGGTGGCCTCGAGCCCACCGAGCGCTGCGAACGGCTTGCGGCCCCCTTCCGCGCCGCGCTGGAAACGATCAAGGACTCGCTGATCGACTCTTCCGACTTCCGGCCGAAAGACTGCACGCGCGAGTTCCGCCTGCTGCTTTCGGATGTGGGGGAGATGCTGCTGGTGCCACCGCTGATGAGCCGGCTGCGCAGTCTCGCGCCTTACGTCAAGCTGGCCATCGTCCAGGCGCCGCGCTCCAGCTACGAGCGAATGCTGCGCGACCGCGAGGTCGACATCGCCGTGGGCCACCTGAACATGCCCAGGGAGACGATCCGCAAGGAGGCCCTGTTCCGCGACCACTGCGTCGTGTTGCGGCGCAGGCAATCCGGCCGGAAGCGCGCGCTGACCCGCGAGGTTTTCGAACAGAGCTACCACGTGATGGTCCTCCCGCCCGACGATCCCGTGGAGGAAGGACTCGTGGATCTCAACGTGTCGCGCAAGGTCATGCTGCGTATACCTAACTACTTCGCCCTGCCGGAGGTCATCGGTACGTCGGACCTGCTGGCTACCGTACCATCGCGCATTGGCCTGCACCTGCAGCGCAGGGCGGCCCTGGATGTTCACGAAGTGCCCTTTCTCACGGCCGTGTTCGATGTCCAGATGTACTGGCACACGCGACACGACGACGATCCGGCGCACATCTGGCTGCGCGGGATCTTCACCGCGCTTTTCCAGGCGCAGGCGGCTTCCGATCCGGCCGCGCCCGCACCGTAGAAGACATGGCCCGCGCAACTAGTATGGGCTACCTTCCGTGGTCGATGGCGCCTGTGCGCCGGTGAACTGTCGGGCCAGCCCCGCCGCGGCCCGGGCTAGTAGGGTGGTGTCCACGCCAACGGCGACGAACCGGGCCCCAGCCTCCAGATACTCCTGTGCCAACCCGGGGTCGGCCGCCAACACACCGGCCGCCTTCCCCGCGGCACGGACGCGCCTGATTCCAGCCAGAATCGCCGCGTGCACCGAGGGATGGTTCACCTGGCCGCGGTACCCCATCGAGGCCGCCAGGTCGGCGGGTCCGAAGAATACGCCGTCCACGCCCTCCACAGCCGCGATTCCGTCGAGGTTTTCCAGGGCGAGCGTGCTCTCCGCCTGCACCAGCAGGCACATCTGCGCGTTCGCCTGATTCACGTAGTCCTCGACCTGGTTCCATCGCGAGGCCCGCGCGAGCGCGGCGCCGAGTCCACGGATGCCATCCGGTGGGTAGCGCATGGCGCGCACCATGGCGGCGGCCTGCTCCGGCGTGTCCACCATTGGCACAAGCAGGGTCTGGGCGCCAATGTCCAGGTATTGCTTGATCAGCGCCACATCGCCACTCACCGGCCGTACCACCGGGTGCACAGGATAGGCCGAGACCGCTCGCAATTGGGCGAGCATGGTCCGTACATCGTTCGGCGCGTGCTCCCCATCGAGCAGCAGCCAGTCGAACCCGCAGCCGGCCAGCAGCTCGGCGGCGTTAGCGTCCGCCAGGCCGACCCACAGGCCGATGCGGGTCCGGCCGGCATGCAGGGCGTCGCGGAAGGTATTGCGAAAATTCAGCATGACAGCGCTCCTTCGTTTCCCTGCGGGCACTTAGCCTGCCTGCCGCGGACCCACGTAGCCCTTCTGGCCGGCCTCCGACCCCAGGTTAATGATCGGCCCATCCATGCGCTCCTGCCAGATCAGCGACTCCATGCCGATGTGCAGCGGATGGTCTTGCACGGTCAGGACCATTGCCCCTTCTTCGTTGTAGTAGTGAGCGTGCTCCGACCATGACGGCCCCGAAAGCATCAGGTCCCCCGCTTTCCATGGGATCGTCTGTTCACCGACCACGCTCTTTCCGCTTCCGCCGAAGTGGTAGTTGATGGCAATCGAGCTGTGCTTGTGTCCGCGCCCCACCGGCCGAGTTGCCACGCCTTTTGCCTGCGAGAACAACGTGGCGAAGAACGAATGGGTCGTGCCGTTGCGCCGCTCCGTGGCCGGGTTATAGAGCAGCATGATGCTGCGCCTGCCATCGCCTTTCTCGAAAGTCAGCGTCTGCGAGGCAAGCTCCCAGGGCCAGACCAGCGGGCGGTTCTCCACCACTTCGATGTCCGTGAGGAACTCATAGCCGCGTAGGCGCGCGCCTTCCTCTGTAATCTGGATGTCGGGCGCGTTGTCCCGGTTGATGTTGAGGTTCACGCCCGCGCTCGCGGCGATCGCCTTGTTCTCCCACCCCGCCTGCGCGTAATCGACCCAGTGCACACCAAGCTTGCGCAGCAGCGGCGCATTCGAATAGACCAGACGGACCCACAGGCCCTGCCCGGTGTTCTTGTAGCTGTATGGCTGCATCGATGGAATCGACAGGACGTCCCACTTTCCCATCGACAGCGTCTGGTTGCCCACCATGACGGCGCCGGATCCCTGGAGGCAGAACTGGAGCTGGTTCGAATTGCGCAGCAGCGGCCGGCTCTGCTCGCCGGGCTTGAGCACCTCGATCGTGACGTCCACGCCCGGGCCAAAACCCAGCGTGCCGTCGGTGCACGACGGATGCACGACGGCCGTGGCACGACGGCCGTCATGGGGCTGGGCCTGGTCGGCAAGTCGCTCGATCTCCCTGTCGATGGCCTCACGCGGCACCAGCACGGGTTCCCAGTGCGTGATGGGGGTCGGAGTGGCGCCGCTGACGTCCACCAGGCAATACATGTTCTCGGACATTTATGTCTCCAGATGATTGGAATGGAATTCGGGATCGGCTCGCGCGGTCAGGCGAGGCGAAAGCTGATGGCGCCCAGGGTGCCGTAGTCGACATGGAACACATCGCCGACCGCCCCGGCGACGGGGCGCGTGAATGAGCCGCAGAGCACAACCTCGCCAGCGTCCAGGCCCTCGTCCCATTGCGCCAGGCGGTTGGCCAGCCACACCACGCCGTTGGCGGGGTGGTCAAGGACCGCGGCGGCCAGGCCGGACTCCTCGACGACGCCATTGCGATACAGCAAGGCGCCGGTCCGGCGCAGGTCAACAGCGTCGCATCGCACCGGCCGTCCGCCGAGCACGACGCCGGCATTGGCGGCATTGTCGGAAATGGTGTCGGTGACTCGGCGTGCGACCTTGGTCTCGCGGTCGAACTGCTCGATGCGCGCGTCGATGATCTCGACGGCCGGCGTCACAAAATCCGTGGCCTGGAGCACGTCGAACAGGGTCACGCGCGGTCCCTTCAGCGGCTTGCCGAGAATGAAGGCCAGCTCGACCTCGATGCGCGGCGCGATGAACCGCTGGAAGGGAATGTCTTGACCACTGTCGAAGAACATGGTGTCGAACAGCGTGCCGTAGTCCGGCTCGCTGATCTGGCTTGCTTGCTGCATGGCACGCGAGGTCAGCCCGATCTTGTGGCCGCGCACGCGCTGTCCCCTTGCCCGCTTCAGCTCGCACCAGGCGCGGGAGATCGCGTAGCCATCGGCGATCGTCATGTCGGGAAAACGCCGTGAGAAGTGCCGTACCTGCGTGCGGGTCCGCTCGGCTTCGTCCAGTTCGGATGCCAGATTGGCGATCTGAATTTCAGTCAGCATGTCGTGCGTCCCCCTCTCAGCCCCTGGTCCATTGGATAGGCGCCGGCGCCGTCAGCGGCACGGTCCGGGTGGAGCCCGGGTCGGCTCCGGCACGCTGGTAGGCCAGCGCCGCAATGGCGAGATCGGACAGGCCCATCCCCATCGCCTTGAACAGCGTGATGTCGCCGCTGCCCGTGGCCGAGAACTGCCCCTCCCTGATGACATCGGACAAGGCCTGCAGGCCGGTCCATTCCTGCGCTTCGGCGCCATAGTGTTCGCGCAGTTCGCGCGACCCGCGGCGCGCATTGTCGATGTCGTCCACGACCACGGCGCGGGCACGCGCGAACACATCGGGGAAGAACTCGGCATGGGTTGGCAGGATGGCGCCCACGGCGTTCAGGTGCGCATGCGGTGCCAGCATGCCTGCCCGGAAGAACGGCTCGGTCGCGCGTGTCACCAACGTCACCATTTCCGCCCCGTCGGTGGCTGCTTCCAGGCTCGCGCTGTCGATCACCTCGGCCTGCGGCAGACCCGTGCGGACCTTCTCCACGAACGCCTGCCGGCTCTCCGCACTGGGGCTCCAGATGCGAACCCGGCGCAAGGGACGAACAACGTTCATCGCATGGACCTGGGCGATCGCTTGTTTGCCAGTGCCCACGATGGCCAAGTCCCCGGCGGCGGCCGGTGCCAGCCAACGGGTGCCCAGGGCCGTCATTGCGGCGGTGCGCAACTGGCCCAGCGTGTTGGCCTCCATCATGGCCAGCAGGCTTCCGTTCTCGGTGCTGAACAAGGCAAAGACCGCCTTGGCGCCCTGACGCGTATGGACCCACGTTTTGAAGCCGCACACGCCGACCCGCGGGGAGGCGGACGACAACGCATGCATCGCATCGCCGCCGCCGAGTTGGCCCAATACCTTCGGCACATTGAAGGCTGCGCCCTCGGCAATTTCGATCAAATTGCGTTCCAGTGCGTCGATGGCATCGTCCATCGGTACGCAGTGGGCAACATCGGCTTCGGTCAGCCAGCAAGCAGTACTGTTCATGTCTTTCATCGCAATGGGTGTATTAACTCGGGGGAAACAAGGGGGACCAACCTCGTTGGCGAATCCGCGCGTGACCGTCACTGGGCGCTTGGCGACAGGTGCGCCACGCTCGACTTGCGCACGATGCGCCAGCGCTCTCCGTCGTGAAACAGGCGGTCCTCGCAGCGGCGTATGCCAACCGGGGCCAGCGGCTGCGCGTCCCCGGCCGGAGCGGGATGACCTTCATAGGCAATCAGATAAAACCGCACGATCGCGTGACTTTCCCCCTCAAGACTCACCGCAGGGTTGCAAACGGCGTGGAAGGTACGGCGCTCCATCGGGCGCCTGTCCAGCGCGGCGGATATCGCCTCGTGACCTGTCAGGGCCGCGCCGTTGCGCTCCCAGACGCCGTCTTTCGCGAACAGGGACACGGCCCGGTCATTAGCGTGCATGTCCAGTGCGTCGAAGAAGCCGAACACGACGGCCAGGCAATCAAGGTGATCTTGAGTCGTGGTGGCCATGATCAATCCTCTTGCATGACTGCATGGCGCAACACGCCCACGCCAGTGACCTCGACTTCGAAGATGTCACCGGCGCGCAGGAAGCGCGGGGGGGCCTGGGTCATGCCGACGCCATCGGGTGTGCCGGTAGCAATGATGTCTCCAGGGCGCAGCGTAGTGAATGCACTCAGGTACGCCACAAGGGCGGGAACCGAGAAGACAAGTTCGTCGAGGCCCCCGTTTTGCACCTCCTCGCCGTTCAGCCTGCCGATCACGCGCACATCGCGGGGATCGCCTAGCGGTGTAGCCGGCACGATCCAGGGTCCGAGCGCCCCGGACCGCTCGAAGTTCTTTCCGGGGGTGGCCTGCCGGTTGTGCATCTGATAGTCGCGCACCGAGTTCTCGGCCATGCATGTGTAGCCGCCAACGTACGCCATGGCCTCATCCGCCTGCACGTGACGCGCCGTCTTGCCGATGACAACCGCAAGCTCGGCCTCATAGTCCAGGGTTTCCGACAGCCGCGAACGCACCACTGCCTCGTCGTGGCCCACGAACGAATCCGGAAAGCGAGGAAAGACAGAAGGATAGAGACTGACGTCGTGGCCCGCTTCCCTGGCGTGCTTGCGATAATTGAGCCCCACGCAGATGATTTTCGTGTCCGGCTGCACCGGAGGCAGCCAGCGTACTTGTTCCCGTGGCACCCCCGTTGATGCGTCCGCCGACGACGCCAGCGCGAGCGCCTCGCCGTAGTGGCGCGCGCCCGGCAACGGCAGCACGTGGTCGGCCTCGACCACGCCCCAACCGGCGTAGTCTCCGTGCTCGAATCGAGTGATCTTCATTGCAATATCCATAATCAAGTGCGATGTACAGGGACGCGTCAGGACCGGCGCGAGACTCGCCGGCACCTGATGTGTCTATCTCCCGGAAGGGCGGCGCCGCCATGCGACGCGGAGGATCAGGCGCCTTGAGTCGCCCGTTGGGGGTCGGGATACCGATACGCGCCGATCAGCAGGATCGCCAGCGCACAACCGACGCATGCCATGCCTGCGGCCACCATCACCACCCCGTAGCCGTGGAAGTGGTCATACGCGACGCCATACAGGCTCGGGCCGAGCAACGTGCCGATGCAGAACAGCGAGATCAGAATGCCGTAGACCGTGCCAAACGACTTCAGGCCGAAGTACCGCTTCACGAAGAACGGCACGAGATCACCCTCGGCGCCGATAAGCAGGCCGGTCAGGGCAGCACCGAGGGCTAAAAGCGGATAAGGCGTGGAATGGGTCGCCGTGGCCAGCAAAGCCACCCCCCAAGCGCCCAGAAGGAAGACCACGGCCGCCAGCACCCGGGCCGCCACCACGTCCAGCAGGATCCCGACCACAAACCGTCCGGTGGTCAAGCCGATGGCCGAGAACGCGGCGCCCGCCGCCGCCATCTCGGGCGAAACGCCTTGGTCCGAAAGCAGTGCCGGCACGTGCACCATGCTTCCCAGGCCCACCGCTGCAATCAAAGCGACACACAGGCCAATGAGCCAGAAGCGCGGGTTGGAGAATGCCTCTTTCGGCGTGTCGCCGATCGCTGGTGCGCAAGCCGTGGTGGCCGTGCGGAATGCTTCGGTGGTGTGCGCCGGCATTGCCCGACGCAGCATCGCGTTCGCGACAAAGCCGAGCACCGCCGCGGCCACTGCCAGTAGCAGATAAGCCGTCTGCCACCCATGGTGGCGAATGACCCAACTGGCACACAGCGGCGCAAGGGCCGCCCCGATGCCCGCGCCGATCGAAGCAGCGCCGAACGCCAGCCCCACCCTGCGCTCGAACGTATGCGCCAGAATCGACAAATAGCCGACCGGAGAGGTTGCCACGCCGAGCAGACCCAGCAGGAAGGTCTTGAATCCCAACGCGGCGGGCGTCAGGGGCCCGAGTGCCAGCAGGACGAGTGTCACTACGAAACAGAGAATGGAGTAACCGATGACGCGCTGGTGGCCGTAGCGATCCATCAGCCGGCCCGCCAACGGCGCGCTCACCGCGAGGCCCAGCGAAGACAGCGCCATGCAGCTTGAGGCTACCCCGCGCCCGACCTCCAGAGAGCCCGCGATCGGCAACAGGAACACGCCCGTCGTGCCGGCGAATAGCGCGGTGTAGCCTCCCGACAAGCCCAGCGAGGCCGCCGCGACAAGCAGAACACCGCGCTGGGCGTCCGCACGCGTGGCCTTGCCACTGCGGCGCTCCGGCTGAAAATCTGCGTATGAGCTTTCCACCTATGTCTCCTTGTGTTTGACGTCGCGGATTTGTTGGTGGCTAATCTAGCAAAGCACCTTTCTCGCGCACACTGAAACATCTGCATCGGCGAGATGCAACGCGCGAATGCAGGGGCCTGCCACAGGATCGACGGGCGAGGCCAAATGCCATACCGGATAACACCGCGGCGTGCACGAGGTGAATAGCCAAGTTGCAGGAACTTCAGTGGAGACAGCGTCGCGCCGGCCCTACCATGCCCGTGGCCGTCCAATCCTGTCGATCGAGCCGTTCGATGTTGGACCGCCATCGGATTGATATCCAGCACCCGCCCGATAACAAGGCCGGCGGATTCGACAGACAACAGACTTTTCGCGCAGGACGAAGGTCGAGAATGAGGAGACAGACATGGAATCACCGATTCGATGCGCGCGCATCGTCGATTCACCGGACTTCAAGCAGTCCATGCGAGCCGTGGTCGCATCCGTCAACGTCATTACATGTAGATATGAAGGAACGCATTACGGCTTGACCGCAACCGCATTCTGCTCAGTGTCTGCCGATCCTCCCACTGTCCTGATTTGCGTGAACGGTAACGCGAGCGCATGCGAACGCATCCGGATGTCAGGGCAGTTCTGTGTCAACGTGCTAACCCCCGGCATGGAAGACCTGGCGGCAGCGTTCGCCGGAAAAATCGCCCCCGAGCATCGCTTTGCGTCGGGCCGCTGGCGCGAGCTCGAAAGCGGAAACCTAATGGTGGAAGGGTGTGCAGCGGCGTTCGACTGCGAAGTCAAGTCGGTGCTGCAGGAAGGTAGCCATTGGGTGGTAGTGGGCACGGTAAGGCAATGCGAATACGCGACGATTCCCGCGTTGGCCTATGCCAACGGCGTATATGGCCGCTTCGAGGAAGCGGGCGCGGTGCGCTAAATCCGGCTCATTCGAAATCAAGGGAGACATACTGTGAATCGCAATTTTCAAATCGATCCGCGCGAGTGGGAAAAAATAGAAGACGCACGTGCGGCCACGAATCCGCTATTCAATGACAACAAGCTCAAGCTTGGCTTGTTCGGAATGAACGCAGGATGGCATATCCATACGACTGCCCCGGAGCGTTACGTGGCGGACTGGGACCGATGCGACGCGATTGCGGCGGAGGCACAGCGCTTGGGCCTCGAAACCATGCTTTCGCTCGTTGGCTGGGGTGGTCGCCGCGAGCTGGAGCCCTTCACCTGGGCCGCCGGCCTGGCGGCGCGCCACACGGAGCCCGCGCTCGTGTCGACGATGCATGTGCAGTTGAACCATCCGGTGTTCGTTGCCAACGCGGCGACCACCATCGACCGCATCTCGGGGGGCCGGTTCGGCATCAATATCGTGGCAGGGGCGACACCCAGCACATTCGGAACGTTTGGCTTGCCGATCGAGGATCATGAAACCCGATACGCGCACGCCGAAGAATTCATGCAGCTTCTTCGCCGGCTTTGGGTCGAAACGGAGCCCTTTGACTTCGAAGGCCGCTTCTACAAAGTCAAGCACGCCTGCAACCAGCCAAAGGGAGTGCAAAGCTTCCCTGCGATACTCAATGCGGGTACATCCGGCCGGGGGCGGCAGTTTGCCTGTGAGTATGCAGACGCCATCTTCACGCATGTCCACGCAGATCCCGAACAAGCCGCGGCCCAGATCGCCGACTACAAGTCGTTTGCGTGGTCCACATTCAAGCGTCGCGTGCAGGTGTGGACTCATGGCTACATCGTGATTCGGGACACCCGCAAGGAGGCCGAAGACTTTCTCGAATACTACGCGTCGCAGCACGCGAATCGGCCTGCCATTGAGGCGTGGGTCAAGGACCTCGGCATGGCTGCGCAATCGTCATCGGACGCGGAGCGGTGGAAGTTCGAGCGCACATGGGCGGCGGGCGGCGGCGTCAATCTGGTCGGAACGGCGGAGGAAGTCGCTGACAAGTTGATCCAGCTTTCCAACGCCGGAGTGGACGGCCTACTGCTTGCGACGATCGAGCCTGAAACCACGCTGAAGCACCTCGGCACGGGGCTCTTGCCTTTGCTCGAACAGGCGGGGTTGCGCCGCCCGTTAACCCCGGCCCTATAGCGACTCCCCACCTCTGGATATGTGGTCGCATGCCGCCGCGCTGTGGTGATGATTGCCGATGTCATGCGAACCAGACTTGCGCCCTGCTTCGCGGGATCCGGCACGTGGTTCACGACCTCGATTCCCGCATCGGCGACACCGTAAAGCGTGACAGACGGCGCGCGAATTGCTGGTCTGATTCGTTAACACGCAGCTTGCTGCGACAGCTTTAACGTTCCATGCCCGCAGACGCAGGCGAGCCTATGCCCAGCCACATGAGATCCTTGCCGACCACGACCCGACCGGAGAACCCTTCCTGCGCACGGCGCCACCGGCTTTCCCTGCTGTCGGCCGGCGCCAGGTGTGACAAGACAACGGTCTTGACTCCACTCGCCTGCGCGACCGCACCTACCGCCTCCACAGCGGTATGGGCTTCGAGCAAATGGCGCGCCCTGGCTTTCTGCGCCGCATTACGTGGCTTCGGCAGGAACTCGTCGATCCAGTGCGTATCGATGACCTCGTGAACCAGGACATCCGCCCCCTTGGCGAGCCGTATGAGGTTCTGGCTCGGACTGGTATCGCCCGAGAACACCACCGAACCGTCTGCCGTATCAAAGCGGAACGCGAACGACGGATACACCGGCGCGTGGCTGACCAGAATCGCGGCGACCTTCACCTTGTCATCCTGGTAGACAGGAAATGGCTGCATGTCCGGTGCGACGTCGCGGTTGGCGTCCACTACCACGCCATTGGGTACCTTGATGTCCTCCACGGTGACGAGGGTGTGAGGGTCCGGCTTCTGGCTGTCGCGGATGTTGTCGTTGATGTCGTTGGCGAATGCCTTGTAAATGGCCTCTGTCATGGCGACCGTTCCAGGCGTGGGATCGTCCGGGTGGATCACCGGGACATTGGTCCGATTGGCGCCGGCAACCGGCACCAGCGAGCCACGCGGGCCCGGTCCGAACACCCGCACCGGCGTCTTGCGTGCTGCCAGTCCATCCGTGGTCCCGAACAAGAACAGCGCCGGGTAGTCCACAACATGATCCGCGTGCAGGTGCGTGATAAATGCTGCGCGCAGCGAGGCCAGTCCAGGCTTGCCAGGCATCTTTCCCAGGCCCGCCTGAAGGTATCGCCGCAGCCAGCCCTGGCCGAAGTCAACCAGATACACGTCCCCGTCGACGACAAGTGCCGAGGAGATGCCTGCCAGCGTCGTACCACCGTAGGAAGTGCGCCCCCCGGCAGTACCAAGCAGGACCAGATTGGTACGGAAGCTGGAAGCGGGCGCGGACGCTGCCACGTCCGGAGTGCCAGCAGCACTCGCCATGGCAGGCATCAACGCCAGAAGCAACCAGTGTACGAGCCCGACAAGCCAGCTTGGGCGGGACCGGGAAAACGTCATTTTCAGGTTCCTTATTTACGGAATTGGGTGGCGGGTTCGATTTGGTTGAGGTCCGCACGGATGTCAGCGACGGAGACACTGATTGCGAGCTGGACGCGCCCAGTCCGGTAGATGCCAAACGCCGCGACCACCGCCGGAATTGCCAGAAGGAGATAGAGCGCCGCATTGCTCCAGCCCGCCGACAACAGCCATGCGCCGCCGAGCGAGCCCGCAATGGCCTCCACCCGTCCGATGCCGAGCGCCCATGCCACGCCCGTGGCACGGCTCGAAGTCGGATAGAACGCCGAGGCCAGCACATTGGCGCAGACCTGTGAACCGCTGACGCAAAATCCGGTGACGAAGATGGCCGCTGCCATTGCCATCGGCACACTCACGGAAGCCAGGCATGCCACGGCAATCGCCCCCATCGTGTAGGCTGCGGCCACCACGGCATAGGGGTTGAACCGGTCCAGCAGCACGCCCAGCACGACGGCACCCGCCACCCCTCCCCCTTGCAGCAGCCCGGCAAGCATCGAAGCTTCCTTCAGCGAAAGCCCACTGCGCTGAACCAGGATGGGCAGCCAGTTGATCATCAGGTACAGCAACAGCAGGCTGCTGAAGAACGCCAGCCAGAGCCACAGCGTTCCCTGCCGGTAGCGCGGCGCAAAGAGCTGGCTGACCGGTGAGCTCGTGCCGTCCGGCTCGTCGGCGACGTATCGCGCGTGGGCGGAAACCCTGCCGGCATCGATGCGTGACAGGATGGCGGCGATCCGCGCCTGCATGCCTTCGCGCGTGGCGAGGTAACGCACAGATTCGGGTAGCACCAGCGCCAGTACCGGCACCAGCACCAGCGGTAGTGCACCGCCGAGTGCCAGCACGCCGCGCCAGCCGACGTGCTCGATCAGGTATGCGGTCACCAAGCCGCCGAGCGCGGAGCCAAGGGAGAATCCGCAGAACATCACCGTCAGCAACATGCCGCGGCGGCGCGACGGGCTGAACTCGGCGGTCAGCGTGATGGCATTGGGCATGGCACCGCCCAACCCGAGCCCGGTCAGGAACCGCAGCGCGATCAGCCAGCCGATGCCAGGTGCCGCGGCAGAAGCCGCACAGGCGGCGCCGAACCACGCCACCGACATGACCAGCACACGACGCCGGCCGATGCGATCGGCAAGAGGACCACAAAGAAAGGCGCCGGTCATCAGCCCGAGCAGCCCGGCGGAGAAGAGCGGCCCCAGTGCCACCATCGACAACGACCATTCGCTGCGGATATGGGGGGCGAGAAAGCCAATAATGGCAATATCGAAACCGTCCAGTGCAACGATCGCAAAGCACAGCGCGATGATGCGTAGTTGCAGGCCGGACAGGCGTGCCGCGTCGATGAACTCGCGTACGTTGAGGGCGGCGCGCGCAGGGGCGCCGGCCGCCGCACCGCGGGGGGCGGATGGGGCAGTCATATTGTCTCCTGGGATGGTCAGCGCACAGCCGCTATGCTGCGGCTTGTGCGGGTAAAGCGCTGAGGTTTTCGCTTCGGCCGACGGCTATGCCGCGGCGGGAGCAGCGTTGGGCTGGTGATAACCACCCGCTTCCACGCGGGCGATGAATTCCGGGTCGCGCTGGCGCAGGTCTTCGTGTGTGACCCTGCCAGTGCGCAGCATGTAGTCGTAGGCGAACGCGACCGGATCGAGATGCATCTTGCTGTCGACCGATTCATACCAGTCGAGGCTGCGGCGGGCCGCATCCTGGAACCTGGCTGACGTATCGCGCCGGCTGCGCTCGAACGCCTGGAACGCCGCCGGTACATCGTCGCAATGCTCACAGACGGCATCGCAGAGCGCGATCGCATCCTGCATCGCCATGCGGGTGCCGGAGCCCAGCGAGAAATGCACGCTGCGCAGCGCGTCACCCAGCAGCACCACCTTGCCATGCGACCAGTGCTCGTTGCGCACCACGCTCGCCTGGAACCAGTTCGAGCGATTCCCCAGCAAGGACTGCCCGCCCAGGTCTTGCGCGAAGACCTGTTCGCAGAACGCGCGACTCTCTTCTTCGGTAGCGATGTCCAGGCCCGCGCGATGCCAGGTGTCCGGATCCACTTCCACCAGGAAGGTCGACAGCGCATCGCTGTACTGGTACGCGTGTGCGATGAATACCCCGTGCTCCGTTTCCCGGAAGATCAGCGACACCGGGTGGAACAGTTGATGGGTACCGTACCAGGCGAACTTGTTGCGACGCACGTCGAAGCTCGGCTGGAAATGCTCCGCCAACCGGGTCCGCACTTCGCTGTTGACGCCGTCGGCCGCCACGATGATGTCCGCATCCGGCAGATCGGCCGGATCGTTCACGCGGCTGCCATAGCGAATCTCGACACCTGCCTCGGCGCACGCCTCCTGCAGCACGCGCAGCAGGTCGATGCGCGAGGTGCGCGAGAAGTGGTTGTTATGCAGCGGCACGCGCACCCCGTGGTGGGTGACCTCCATATAGTCGCAACGCTGGTGGTGCGCGGTGAACTTGCGGAAAAAGGCCGGATCCGCTTCCTCCAGGAAGGACAGCGCGATGTCCGAAAACACCACGCCCCAACCGTAAGTGGCACCCGCCTCGTTGCGCTCGTGCACGATGACATGATCCTCAGGATGCCGCTGCTTGAGCAGCAGGGAGAAGTACAGGCCGGCCGGCCCGCCTCCGATAACGACGACATTCATGGTAAGCCTCTTACTTGCTGGCCGGCGCAAGGAGCGCGCCGGCGTTGGGGACGACGGGTGCCAGGTCAAGGTGTTCCAGCATCTGGCGAACCGTGCAGACGGCGGTCGACGTAACGGGCAGGCCGATGGTGTCCTGCGCTGCCTGGATCGCCGGCAGCGAGGGCATCTGCACGCAGGCCGACAGCACCACGACATCGGCGTTGGCGGTATTCAGGCGCTTGACGTCCTGCAGCAACTGCAGGGGATCGCGACGCCCCACCTCCAGGTTGTCGGGGATTTCGAACGACAGCGCGTCCAGCACTTCAATCCCTTCATGCTCGATGTACCTGACCACTGCCTCGGTCAGCGGCTTTATGTACGGCGCCATCAGCGCAATCCGGCGTGCGCCCATCGACTTCAGGCCCGCTACCAGCGCGCCGGCCGATGTCATCACCGGTGCGTCGCAGTGGTTCTCGCGCGCCACGCGCAACAGGTCCTGCTCCACCTGCCGGTGGTAGCCCGGGCCCATTGCCATGATGGCGACCAGGCAGGCCGTGCTCATCACGTCGACGCGCGCGTCCGCCAGTTCGGCGGCGCAACGCAGGCCCTCGCGGTTCATGGCTTCCAGTTCTTCGCGCACCACGCGGTGCATGCGCATGCGGCTCGAGTGGAAAGTGAATCGCTCCGGCAGGATCCGTTCCCGCGCGCGGAGCATTGCCGGGATCTCGGTTTCCATCGTCGTGTTGGAGCTGGGCACGATCTGCCCGATACGATATGTACGGCTGTTCATACTGGTTCGCCTTGGTGAGATGGGTTGGTGCGCAGCCCGGTCGCGCAGTGTCGCCGGTACTGCTCCAGTGCGTTGCGCAGTGCGGCGGGCACGTTGATCGCATCGCGCGTCCCGCGGCGCACGCAGATCGGCGTGAGGCGCGCAACAAACGCGGTGTCGCCGCCTTCGCTCATGCGTGCCGTCATCGCCAACGTATAGGTCCGCGTGCTGATCGCTTCGACCGAAACCTCGATATCGATCGATTCATCCGGCCACAGCGAGCGGCGGAAGTCGAATGCCAACGCGCGTGTCGGCGTGCCAAATCCAAGCTCGTCCTTGGTGCGTTGCGGGAGGCCGTCGAACAGGCGCTCATAGAACAATTCCGCAGTGGAGATGACGTACTCCGAGAAGCATGGTGTGTAGACCACGCCGGCCGGATCGCATTCGCCCCACCTAATGCGCCGGCGTACGGCGAACGGTGTGTCGGCAACTACGGCTTCGGTACAGATCATGCCGAAACCCTCCCGCGTTCATCTTTTCCCCGAGTCTTTGTCTCGTCCTCGAGCCGGCGTGCCACCATCGCCCGCAGCGCACCCTTGTCGACCTTCCCGACGCGAGTCACCGGAAACTCCTCGACGACTTCGATGCGCTCCGGGCATTTGAACTTGGCGAGTCCCCGCTCAACCAGAAACGCTGCGAGTTCCGCGACATCGGGCGCCGCATGTCCGGCGCGCAGGATCAGGTAAATGCAGCCCTTCTCGCCATAGAGCGGGTCCGGCATCGCCACGAGCTTGGCGTCCGCCACCGCCGGATGCCGGCTGACAAAGGCTTCCACCTCCTCCGATCCGATCTTCTCGCCGCCGCGATTGACGTTGTCGCGCAGGCGGCCTTCGAAAGTGAAGCAGCGGAAGCCGTCGATGACATGTTCGGTCATGAGGTCGCCGGAGCGCACGAAGCCGTCCCGCGTCAGCGCTTGCGCTGTCGCCTCCGGTGCCTTGTAGTAGCCGCGCAGGCTCGACGGCCCGCGGAAGCAGAGTTCGCCGGGCGTTCCCTGCGGCGCCGGCTCGTCCGTTCCCGGCACCAGCAGGCGGATCTCGTCGTCCGGGCAGCCGGAGAAGCCTTGCGTGCCGTGGCGGATCGCCGCCGGGAAGCGTGCGCCGGCGCCCAGCAGCAGCCCTTCGGTCGTGCCGAACAGGTTGAAGCAAGGCACCCCGAGATGCGCTTCCAGTGCATCGGCACGCGTCATCGTGCCGAACAGTTCGAGCGATGAAAGATCGTGCCGCAACATCTCCTGGTAGGCAATCATCTGCGGCGCGACCGGCCCGATGGACATGCCGTGCGTGACGCGATGCAGTGCGATCAGTTCCAGCATGCGGGCAATGTCCACACGCGGCATCAGCACCGACGTCATGCCACCGGCCACGACAGGGGCCAGCACGTAGAGCTGCCCGGCGTTGTGCAGCAGCGGCAGCGACCAGATCAGGCGGCTGTGCTCGGTCTGGCCGAGCTGGCGCATGCAGGCCAGCGCATGGCCGATGTACTCGGCGTGAAAGCGTGGAATGATCTTCGGCACGCCGGTGGTGCCGCCGGACAACTGGAAGCTGAGGACGTCCTGGCTCCCGATCCGTACCCTGGCCAGCACATCCACCGCTTTCTCATAGCGGATGGCGTCGATCAGCGCGTCCAGGCCGTGCTCGTGCGGCGCGCCATGTCCCTGCGCAGGATTGCCGCGCGCCACGATCAGGTGCCGCAGCGAAGGGTGGCGCTGCGCCATGCCGCGCGCAAATCCGGCAAGGTCGAACGCGCTGAAGTCGGCCTGCACGAAGTAGGCGCGCGGCTCTGCCTGCCCGGACAACTGGCCAATCTCGACTTCGCGGTATTGCGGTACTGCGCATACGGGAATCACGCCGGCCTTGTAGCAGCCCATCAGCGCGACGACGGTATCAATCGTGGTGCCCATCTGGAAGATCGCGCGATCCCCGGGCATCAGGCCAAGCTGGTGCAGCGCGGCGCCAAGGCGTTCGCTGCGTTCGTCGAGTTCGGCGAACGTGATCGACCGCTCATCGCTGATAAAGGCCAGGCGGTCCGGGTGACGCCGCGCGGTCTTGCGCAGCGCGCCGCCAAGGGTGTCGTCCACCCACGCGCCGGTCTCGAAGTACCTGGCAGCGTCCGCGGGCAGGCAATACGCCACACCTTCGATCGGAAACTGAATTCCGGTCATGGTTGTCTCCTGCTTTGTATCCTGTCTTTGTTTCCTGCGGTGTATCCTGCCTGTCAGGCTGTCTCCTGCCCACGCGGTACGATGCGCACCGAGTCGCGACCGAACGACTCGATGCTGCCGTCCAGGCCGCCAGTGAAGAGGCCGTACCAGACGGCTGGCTTCAGTCCCAGGGCGCGACGCCCGAACTCGACCGGCGCGCTCGCGGCAATCACGGTATAGTCGCCGAGGTCGCTGACGTCGCAGGCCGGCATGCGGCGTGCGGCTTCCGTCAGCGAGGCGAACTCCGGCACGTTCAGCACGAAGATTCGCAACGAAGCCTTGGTCATGCGTGACACTCCTCGTCCAGGTTCAGGCGGCGGCCCAGAATCTCTGCCTTGCGCTGCCAGATATCGTCGATCGAGGTCACGCGTGCCTGTCGGGCCCCTGCCTCGTCCTCCAGTTCGATGGCCGCGGACAGCGTCGCATCGGCGTCGCGCGCGTCCAGCGCTTCGAGCGGCCGCAGCTTGCGCGTGATCTCGATGAAGTAGCCATTCGGATCCCGGAAGTAGATCGACTCGATCACCTCGTGCGCGGTTTCCGTGGAGACCACCACGCCGCGCGCTTCCAGGCGTGCCTTCCATTCCTGCAGTTCTTCCTGCGTATCGACCAGCCACGCCGTGTGGGTGGCATCGAAGACGTGGTCGTCCGGGATCGGCGGGTGGCTGTCTCGGCCGGCGAGGACCTCCGGCTCGACGCTGCCGAGGTAGTAGAGGAAAGCGATGGTGCTGCCGTTGCCGCTGTCGAAGAAGAAATGCAGGAAATCGGGGTGCGTGGCGGTGCCCCAGCCACGCGCCGAGATGGTGTGGATGTGCGGCAGGCCGAGGATGTCTCGATAGAACGTGACGGTGTCCTTCAACCGCCACGTCGGCCGGGCTGAGGTAGCCTGATCGAGGCGGACACGCTTGGTCCTTAGATTAAGATCGTGGATCAGGAGTGTGCACAGATGAGCAAGGCAAGACAGACGTACGGGGAAGAGTTTCAGGCAGAGGCCGTGAGACTGGTGCTGGAGCAGGGACTGACGCTGCAGTCGGCCGCGCAGCGCCTGGGGATTCCGAAGGGCACGTTGACGAATTGGGTGTCGAAAGCCAAGGCGCCTGGAACAGCAGCGGCACCAGGAGGCGTGACAGTGGCAGAGTTGGCGGCGGAGAATGCGAGGCTGCGCAAGGAGCTGGCCGAGGCGAGGCTGGAGCGCGATATTGTAAAAAAAGCCGCGGCGTACTTCGCCAGGGAATCACTGCCCGGTACGCGTTCGTGAGTCAATGGCGAGAAGTGTATCCGGTGAAGTTGATGTGCCGGGTATTGGGGGTCTCGCGCAGTGGCTACTACGACTGGACACACAGACCTTACGGGCTCAGTCCGGAACAGGAGCGGCTGCGTCTGGCGATCCGGGCAGCCCACAAGCGCGCGCGTCAGACGTATGGTACGCGGCGCCTGCAGCGCGAGCTGGCTGGCGATGGATTCGTGGTCGGCCGTGACCGGCTGGCCAGACTGCGCAAGGAGATGGGGATTCGATGTCGGCAAAAGCGTCGATTCGTGGCGACAACGCGCTCGGCACATAATCTGCCAGTGGCGCCCAACCTACTGGAGCAGAAATTTGAAGCCGACAGGCCAAACGCCGCGTGGGTGACTGACATCACGTATATCGCGACCGATGAGGGGTGGTTGTACCTGGCAGGAATCAAGGACCTGTACACGTGCGAGATCGTGGGCTACGCGATGGGGCCCAGAATGACACAAGAATTGGTGGGCGAGGCGCTGTTCCGGGCGGTGCGCAGCAAGCGGCCACTGCCCGGCCTGATTCATCATTCGGACCGGGGCAGCCAAGGCTCCCCCGGTCCGAATGCAGGACCAGTCCCGGCGCTGGCCCGCGCTGCTGCAGCGCCATAGTCAGCGCCGACATGACCAGGCCGGCCGGCATGGTGGGCGCCATAGACCAGCCGACCACCTTTCGTGAGTACAGGTCCAACACGACCGCCAGATACAACCAGCCCTGGGCCGTGCGGAGTAGAGTAAGAGACAGGGCGTAGTCGGACTATTTCCCTGCCTCTCCTCTCCGAACCGGACTTGCGCCTCTCAACGCATCCGGCTCTCCGTTCAAGTGTTGCTCATAGCAAAGGCGACATCGGGGTAGCGCGACTCGATGGTACGGCGTGTCTCATCGCGCAGGATGTACGGATTTTCTGTCAGGGTCCGCCAAGTAAAACGACCTTTGCGACTGGTAACGAGACGCCGAAGCGCCACCACCCCATACCACCCCCGACTGTTCTGGCCTTGTAACACCCATGTTGTAGCCTGTCCCGGTTCCGGCGCCCGGATGCAGTCGCGCATCAGCGACCTGAACCCGCGCCGGTACTTGCGCGCGAGCCAGTGTCCGAGTTTCCAGAAGACCGTTCGGTCTATTTTCGTGAACATGGTGGCCGTATAGTCGGTGTATTGATAAAAGGCAGCCCAGCCAGCAATCTGCCGATTCAGGCTTTCCATCAGGTCCATCCGGTTCATGCCGTAGTTGCCCGACAATTGCTTTACGAGCCTCCCGGCAAAGCCTCGATACTTCTCCCACGGTATGGTCGTCACAGGCCGCATGCGGCCGCGTGGCCCACGCTTGCGAATGATCCGGTGACCGAGGAAGACAAAGCCGTCGTTCACATGCGTGATATGGGTTTTCTCCATATTTAGCGTGAGCTTCAGTTCGCCTTCAAGGAACCCACGGCACGCTTCGCGTACTGCCTCAGCATGTTCACGGGTTCCCTTGACCACGATCACAAGTCGAGTCGCCCCGGGGAACTTCCCCCCAAGGCGCTCACGGAACCGGACGTGAACGTCTCCGCTCATCCGGCTCTTCCCATTGAAGCCTGTCCCCATAACAGCGACCAATGTGCAAACAGATGCATCTCTTTGCGTGCTACGCGTGCTAGCCAGTGACTGGCTCGTCGGCGATGCCCTTGAAGACGCTTGTGTTTACGAGTTAGCCACAACACGAGTTTGCGATCAATCTGCCTCAGCGTTGGGTACAGCGCGGATTTGTAGAATGCACCGTAATAATTTACCCAACCTCTGATTTTGGCGTTGAACATATGCACCAGGTCGTACAGGGACTTGTCACTGCGATTTTGCAGATTCCAGCTCCTGACCTCCTGACGTATCGCTTTCCCCGCCTTGGCACTCATCGCCGGACTGAAGTTAACGAAGGTTTTACCCCATCGATTCTTTGACAGGCGAGGCCGAAACGTATAGCCAAGAAAGTCAAAGCTCGTTTCGGCGTAGTTCCCCCGCCGATCCGCATCCTTGCAGTAGACCACTCGGGTTTTCAGCGGATGCAATTCCAGTCCACATTGCGCGAACCGCCGACTCAAATCACCAATCAGTGCTTCGGCCTGCGATTGACTACGACAATGGCACACAACATCATCGGCGTACCTTTCGAAGGGTACTCCGGCAAACTGACGCTGCATCCACATGTCAAAGACGTAGTGCAGGAACAGATTGGCCAACAACGGGCTGATGACACCGCCCTGCGGCGTTCCCCGCGTTCGCGTCACCATTGTTCCATCCAGCATTTGCACTGGCGCCTTTAGCCAGCGTTCTATGTACATCACCACCCAGCGTTCTTGAGTGTGATGTCGCACCGCCTTCAGCAGCAAGGCGTGATCGATGCTATCAAAGAAGCCTTTAATATCAATCTCCACGGCCCACGCAAACCTCCAGCAGCGCTTCCTCGCCTGCGCAATAGCATGATGCGCGGATTTTCCCGGTCGATAGCCATATAAGTCTTCATGGAACATGGGCTCCAGAACAGGCTCGAGCACTTGCTTGACGACCATCTGAGCGATTCGGTCCGATACGGTAGGTATGCCGAGAGGTCTGAGTTTTCCGTTTGCTTTCGGTATGTACACGCGTCTTGCAGGCAGCGGACTATATGAGCCCTCCAACAGTTCGTCGCGTATTGTCGCCAGTTCATGCTGGAGGTTCGCTTCCATCATGTCCTTGTCGACCCCGTCTACACCCGGCGTGCGAGCTCCGCTGGATGCCAGCGTAATACGAGCCGCTTCACTCAGCCAAGCCCTATCGGCAATCAGTCTCAGGAGTCGATCGAACTTGCGTTCTTTGTTCTCCGTCGACCATGTCGCCAGTTTGCTTTGCATTTCACTGATTATCAAAGGTCTTCACCTCACTATGGTCAGCTAGTCAACCAAACAAACCACTTCAACTGCCTCCCTTCGCCATGTGGCCGGCTTTCCCGACCTCGGACTACTACGGAGGCTCCGCCAGTTTGCACATCATCGGGGGCACACTCCCTTGGCATCTGTGCAAACTTTCCCCAGTTCACATGCTGGACTCAACGCGTGGGCGAGGTTGCCTGTCGCAGTCTTTATCCTTGCTTGCCGCAAGTCGTCGCGGACACCACGATCTAGCTGCGCGCTCCCCGTGGTTCCATCTGACCAGCTTACTTGTCCAGTCAGTATTCGTGCCCCCGGGCCATATATGTGCCCGGCAACAGCCCGCGTCCTGCCCATAAAGCGGTGTGGGCAGGGGTGACATTTCAACCCTCAGATGCGTTTCAACAGGTTCGTGTTCCTCAACCGTCCCATGCTCAGCCTAGAGACTCATCTTGGCGTAACCGCTTCGCCGCAAGCCCCGTTTCCCACGGACTACGTCACCCTGCCAGTGTCAGCAGGTCACCGCCGCTTCGGCTCACTTCCCCTCGCAGCAGAGGAAGGGCATGCCCCGGTACTACAACGTCAATTCCACCGGGTCCTGCATTCCAAACATGCTCAAGCAGTTTCACCCCCAAACGGGCGGGCTACGCTGGCTGGGCGTACTATACGTTATGTCTGAAACCCAGGCACGGTTTGGCTCTGCCACGTCAAACTGCCGGTCCAGCACGTTCGCGGCCACAGGTAGCGTATGCCTGCTGTCGGTCGTCGAGACGAACTTGCGCTTCCATCTCGCGCGCAATCCCGTTTCGCGCATCAGCGTGCGGACCCGATAGCGGCCAATACGTATTCCTTGTGCCCTCAGCGCATGCATCACGCGCCGGCTGCCGTAGTTCGCACCACTGGCAGCAAACGCTGCCTTGACGTGGGTCTGTTCCTGCAGGCTCTTTGCGCTCGGCTTGGCACGCCGGTGCGCATAGTAGCCAGAGCGGCTCACCTGCAAAACCCGGCAGGCATTACTGACCGATACGGCCTCCTGTTGCAAGTGAGTTACCACGCGATAACTCACTTCAGTTCTCGTGCAAAGAAGGCCGACGCTTTTTTTAGCAAAGCGTTGTCCTCGCGCAGTTGCCGATTTTCCGCCTCGAGTTGCCGGATGCGCTGCTGCTCCGCTGTCAGCGGCTTGCCCACGCCGGGGCCGCCTGCGCACTCCGCTTCGTACTGCGCCATCCAGCGCCGAACGGCTGTCTCTCCAAGCTCCATCGACCGGCAAACCTCACTGACCGATAATCCCTGGTCCCGCACCATTCGTACCACTTCCAGCTTGAAGCTGGCGTCAAATTGTCGTCGCCTTCTTGTCATCTACCTTTTTCCCTCGTCGATTCCGGATTGTCCTCCTATCGACCTGTCCGAGGAAATTAGACCACCACACCATAGCCAAGCACGCCGCATCGCTGCACCCCGCGGTTTCCTCCCTCGAGGATTGTTCGACGCCTGCCCACTGGGCGCCACGGCCTCTCACAGTCCTGCAGACGAGGGCAGACATCAAACAATCCTTAACAAAAGCGGTCGGGCCGCGATCCGTCAGTCCGGACATTCAAAAGTCCAAGTCCGACACGGAAGCGGCCATTGACCCGGATAACGCCGGTCGTGCTCCCAGCTTATAGCCGCCGTCTTGGGACGCGGCAACGGATTGGTGCGAGTTCGTCACGGTCGGATGACGGGGAGTCACGAGCGAAATATCGGTGCGATAACTCACATAGGAAAGCTTATAAATTGTTTGCGGTTAAGCAACAAACCACCTAAAACAACGTCAACGCGTGGATCGCCAATGGGAAGAGAATGAAAAAGGGGGACCTTGACTACATATGATGCGCCTTGGGTAACCTTACATAAAGTTTCTCATTGAGATCGAAAATTGATTAATCCACGCCGACTCTCGAGCCTGCTCTTAGTGGCCATATACAGCCTTGCCTTACCCGCGACCGCGGGAATAAAGGAAGCCGCCCACGCTTATGCCGAAGGCAACTTCAAGGTTGCACTGGAAGAGTATCTCCCGCTGGCGAGGGGAGGAAATGCCGAGGCGCAAGCCAAGTCCGGCCAAATTTTGCTTTTAGGTAAAGGGGTGAAGGTCAACGTTAGGGAAGGAATGCAGTGGCTGGGCAAAGCCGAAGAGCAAGGAAGCAGCCAGTCAGCGTATATCTTGGGTCTGGCTTACCTTCATCGCCTGCAACAGGAACAAGTTGCCAAGGAAATCCCACTCAACGCCAAGCGTGGCGTTGAACTACTGTCTAAGGCTTCCGAAGATGTTGACGTTCGAAGATTGGCCGCCAAGCAACTGAGAGAAGTCTATGCAATCGGTGTTGGCAACATTGCAAAAGACAATGAAAAAGTCGTTTATTGGTGGGAAGTTGAGAATGACCTGCGTGAAACTAAAATGGAGGCTGAGAAAGGTGACGCCCAGGCTGCGGAAAGATTAGGCTTAGCCTACCTCCACTTCGCACCAGTTGACGGAGTCGGACTCAAAGATACTCCCGTATTACCGTTCAGAAACCGCACGGCAGAGCAGTGGTTGTCCAGAGCCGCACGAGCCGGAAAAATATCCAGCCAAGCTGCTGAAGCATACGGTTGTCTCTATCTTGGTCAGCTTGGCGTTGCTACTGACACTGCGAAGGCCAGAAAGTGGGTAGAGAGTTCCCGTGACGTTCCCAGACTCAAGCCGATGGCCGCCGCAGGCGATGCCGAAGCGATGGTAAAAATCGGCGACACCTACTACGACTCTTGCTTGAAGGAAAAATACCGGGAGGAGGCATTTCCTTGGTATAGAAAGGCAGTGGCAGCAGGAAATATAAAGCGCGCCTGGCGTCTCATGGATCATGCCGAAGGTATTGCGGAAAAAAAACGCTGGGCAGAAATCGCCGCAGCGATTATGGAACCTGACGGTTCACCCCGTCAGAATCAGTACGGAGGGGAAGCCTTTTTTGATAATCTAGACTATGCTTTAGAAGACATCCCCTGGGGATTTCGCCATGCACCAGGTACCAGATATTTGAATCTGAAACCTTTGCATGTGCATTTAAATCCTGACGAAAGCTCGCCAATCATACACGACATCGGTAGTCTTAGACTCATCTATGCTCGTGATTCGAGAAGGGATGGTTGGCTCGCTGTTATTGCCGCAAGTCGTGAGCACTATCCAGACATTTTTAGTTACTACAAAAACATCGATGATGAATCGGTAGAGAATTTCCTCAATCAGAAACGAGGATATCGGCCAAATCGTCAATATGTTTATGGATTGGTTGGTTATGTTCAAAAATCTAACATGGCCAGTCTTGATAAAATCTCGCCCTTCCCAATTCCAGATCACGGTTTGATGCCCGTTCCCTCTTTGTGGGAGAAAATTGGCATAAAGGAAGATCGCAAGTTCATCACAGACTTCAGCAGGCATCCATATGACGCCATAGTCCGAGTCAAGGGAGTCAAGGGTTCCTGCAGTGGCGCTTTTGTCCTGAGCTCCTCACTTGTCGTTACTGCCGGCCACTGCGCGAGCCGGGAAACAGAGCCGGTTGAAGTGATAATCGAGCGCTCTTCCTCGCAAAGAGAAGCGATATCTGCCAAATGGCTTTCCTACGTCAAAAACAACAATGAAGACTGGGCCGTATTAAAGCTGGAACACAAGCCACAAAGCCAAGTCACCCCTTTGGAATTCGCGGATGGCATGAGCCTATCGAATACCAGCCAACTCAAGATTGCATTGATTGGCTATCCCGGTGATTTGCTCAGACTCTCCACGAATCGTCTGGGTTTCCTTGCGCCATCAATCAAGACCTGTGTACTGGACATCGATCGACACGTATACTCGAAAACAACCAGAAATATCGCTTTTTCCCATGACTGTCATACCTGGTATGGAGACTCAGGAGGGCCGCTGCTGGTATGGAATCAGGCAAGCTCGCGCTTTGAGTTACTGGGCGTGGCAGTCAATATTTGGGGAGGCTTTCAAAATAAATCAGAAAAACAATTATTAGGGAGCCAAAGATTTCAGAAATTGATGTATGAAAAGTACCGAGAAATAGAGTCTCCTCTATTAAAAAGCAATGAGAGTCTTTTGAGCCAGAATGCATATTTCGAAAGAATCAGAGAGGAATACCAATCGACCCCTGGTGCTTCCACCGTCATGCGGGCTTTTCAAGAGCAAGTCGAAAGTCTCTACACTGACAACGTCTACCTAAGCCTCAAAATGCTCGAAACTGCTCGAAGAGCCGCAGGAAGAACTCCCGACGCGAGCCCATTTTCAGACAATCCCGATAAACTAGGCTTCTGGATGCGGGGCTTCGACGAAACCTATGAATTCGTCGGAAGTACCGACGAGGCTCGAATCGCCTGCATCAATGACTGCGACAGACCCATACTTCAAAAAAACAACTGGACATTGAAGCATGGTGAAAAGATAAATCTCGAGGAACTCGCCAAACGTGATGACACAATGGTCATCCGTAAACTGAATGCAATTGTTGTGGGTGGCGACTTGTTCCATGTCAATGAAAACAGTCGTGTTGACGGCGTTTCCCGGCAGTTCATGAATCTTGTGGAAAGTGGCAAGGGTTTCAATAAATACTATCAACATACCTACCAAACCGATAGCGCCTCATTAATTAAAGATGATTTCCCAGCCACCCGCATCGCGCCGACTTCATCCCTGCATGCAGGTCCCAATTTTGGCGGTGAAACACCGATGAACATCCCAGGTGGAAACGTGGTCGGCACGCTTGAACTTACGGCCAAGATGAATACCTTGCATCCACCGATCATTATCTCGTCGATGGGCGGAAGCACCGGCATACCTGGCGCAGTGGATCTGAGTTATTCATCTGATGGCGGCGGGTACACTGACGCTATTCAACAGCGGTTAGAAAAAGATTTGAACCATCTGACCAATGGTAACAAACGTACTGAATTAGTCTTCTATTGCCATCACAGCCAATGCTGGATGAGTTATAACAGCGCGCTCCGAGCCATCCGTCTGGGTTATCAGAACGTCTACTGGTATCGAGGAGGAATAAGTTCTTGGATAAAGTCAGGCGCTCCTTTGAATTGGATTTCAAAAATCAAATAAAGAATATCGATACCGCCAGTCTGATTTAGTGTCGCTAACACCACCGATCCACGGCTGCGCGCCGCACCTGAGCCAGCCGCTGATGAACATGGATGTCGGCGAACACAGAGTGGACCGGCCCGCAACATTCGCGGCGAATGGCCGCTGAGTCTTAAAACACGACGGTGCGGCCGCCCTGAGATGAGCGGCAGTAACGGGTCGGTAAAAGACGTCGACCAAACTCGGTCTTCGACCGGCCTAGGTTGCTCACCCCCGGGACTTTCGCTTGGGGCGTCGTCCCCAGCTTACAAACAGTCAGGCAGACGTTACGAGAGGATTGCGGCTTTATGGCTCGTGCCGCTATATCGCGTCCGGGCACTGACTGCAACGCAATTGAATCCCCGGGGCAAACAGGTCCGCTGCGATTTCACGGCTTTCCTGCTTCGATGACGGGTTGTGCTCTCTGACGCGCCGGATGGCGTTCTCAAGACGGGCCGGCCGTCGCCGGTCGGCGCTCACGGACGATGCTAAGGGGCGGGAGGACCTGTGCGTCAGGGCTGGGAAAGCCGCGGCGCGTGGCGCCGATCCGATTACGGTGCGCCCAGCAGCATGTTGTTGAGCGCCGTCTTGCTGGGGACCTCGTTCTCTTCGATCATCCGCATAAGCACCCGTTGCAGGATGTTGAACGTCTGAACGAGGTGCGTCGTGTTGTGCTTCGGTTTTCCGTGCGCCGCGGCGGACCGTTTATCATACAGGTCGAAAATATCGCGTTGCAGGGCAAGCCGCGCTTCACCGGGCGGGTACACGTACGACGCGATGAGCACCGACACGCGGAACCGCAGTTCCGAGGTCGAGGGCGAGAACAGCGCTTCGAGCGCGCCCCACAGCGACACGAGCGTCAGCGCGTGGTGCGGGACGAACGTGGACAGTTCGAACGCTTCCATCGCCAGGCGGAAGTCCGCATGCGACGCCATCAGGGAGACCGCGTTCACCCAGTGTTTGCGCACCCAGTCGAGGTGCGCCGCGTCCTTTCCGGGGTTCACCAGCGCCAGTTCGACGTATTGCTTCGTGGATTCGACGGGCGTGATCCGGATCTCCTGATCCGGGATCGACGCGACCTTGGAGAGGGAATGCGTCGATTGCACGAGGAACCGGATGGTCGGATCAACGCAAAGCCGCAGCAAGCTCGTGATCGTGCGCGCGACGTCGTACGACGTCAGGTCTCCGGGCGGTTTGTAACCGCTCGGGATGACCAGTTCCGCGTGAACGTCGAACCCGTCGTGGCGGGTCGTCGCCTTCCAAGGTGCCGGGTGGTGCTTGCCAGGCGCCTCGGGCGGGTTGAACGCCATCGTGTACGAACTCATCAGGTGCGCATACATGCGACGCAGGACGAGACCCTGGCCAAGGTCGACCTCGTCCTGGTCGGGCGGCAGGTTCAGGCTGGTGAGCCCGGCGTAGAAGGCGGTGTTCATACTTGATGGTCGTCCGGTGTTTGTGCCGCCCACGGTGTCATGGGTTGAACCCTTCCTAGGCCGGGAAACACTGTGCCATCAGAGCGTGGAACGCCGCCTCGGCTTTCTCGAGCGACCTGCGCTGCTGCGCCGCCAGATCGGCGAGCGCCTGGCATTGCTCTTCGAACGTCTTTTGCAAGTGCTCAGGCGGCACGGGAACGAGAAACGCCTTCAACTCTTTGCTATTGATGTTCGATTGGCCGATCGCACCGCGCGCCGTCGCGAAAAGCACTTGTTTCATGTGTGCGGAGTTCATGAACGCCCACACGTATGTCGGTGACACGATCGTCCGGTCCACACGAAGCCTGATGAAGTACGAGGCGAGGATGGCATCGGTCGAACCGTCCCACAGCCCTGTCTTGCCGACAAGCTCCTTGCTGTTGGTACGGTTGAACAGGATGTCGCCTTCGAGCAGTTTGAACCGGTCGATTTCCTCAGGCGGAAGAGACACATATTTCAGATCGCTGAGGTCGAGATCCCCTGCGTAGGTCACGTTGCCCATCCGGATCATCGGCAAGCCGACCTGCTCGCTGGACGCCTTCGCGCTGCTACCGTAGTCCGCCGCCGTGATGACGTCGCCGAGCGTGGACATCGGCCAATCCTTCGGATTGGTCGCCGGATCACCAAAGATCCCCGCAAAGGTCGCAGGCACAAGGTCCGCCACAACGCGCTGCGCGTCTCTTCGCAGTCGCACAATGCCGTCCGCCCGCGAAAGCAAATCGACTATCTCGCGCTGCTTTGCTTCCGAACACATCGGGACCGGAAGGCTTTCCAGGAAGCCCGACCGCAAACTATGAACGGTCGCGCCTTTCTTGACGCCTTGCTGGATGGTGAATGCAGCGCGTGCGCGCAGGAACCAGTACACGTAGTCCGGATCGATCTTGCTAGCGTCAGGCGTCAGCGCCTTGATATCCTGGTTGAACGCGAGGGGGCGTGCCGCCTGAGCCACGGGCAACGTGTGCGCGAGGATTCCGGAACGCACGACCACGAGAATCGTCTTCGCAGGAACGAGGCTCGTAGCTGAGTTCTCGATCGCTTCCGTCGATATGTGGTCCGCGGCATCCTGAATCAGGCTGCTCTTCATGTCCTTTGGCGACACCCAAGGAATGTCGCCCAGCCAGAAGGCGGCGTTTGCCTTGCTTGGGGTGCCGCCGTGCCGGATGGCGCATAGGTCTCGCAACGGCTGGGTGGTCATCGAACGAACTCCGCCCACGCCGTGCTTAGTGCCTGAACTTCCTCGACGATCTCGTTTTCTAGCGCCGCCAGTTCGTCGAGCAGTTCCTTTGGATCGCGATGCGCAACGGCCGTGTGGCTCTGCGGGCGGTATTGCCCCGCCGACAGTTTGAACTCATTGGCGCGGAGTGTCGCTTCGTCCGCGAACCACCACTTCGCCCCCCACTCATTCCCCTCGCCACGGTTCTGCCACTCGGTGAGCTTCGCATCCCGATCGCGGAACACGTTCGCCAGGTTGGGCAGGTCGTCGGCCTCAATGGGAACGTCGTGATTCGCGTCCATTTTGTAGCCGTCGTTGTCCGCGTGCATGAACAGGACGTTCTCCGTTCGGCCACCCTTTCGGAAGAAGAGCACAGACGTCTTCACGCCGGAATATGGCTGGAAGACACCGCCCGGCAATGACAGGACCGCATCGACGCAGTTGTTCTCGACCAGTTGGCGCCGCAGTTCCCTGTGCGCGCCGGTCGAACCGAACAACACGCCTTCCGGGACGATGACACCGCATCGGCCACTGGGGCGGAGGCTGTCGATCATGTATTTCAAGAAGAGCAGTTCGGTCGCCGTGCTGCTACCGACCTTCACGTCTTCGACGACCCGGTCCTTGTCCACCCGACCGGCGAAGGGTGGGTTGGCGAGGATCACGTGATAGCCGTCCTCCGGCAGACCCAGCGCTTCCTTCTGCTCGCGCTCGATGGTCGTTGTCAGCACGTTCCGAAGCCGTACCCGCACGTTGGGCAGACCGCGCAAGATCAGGTTCATCGTCGCGAGGTGGACCATCTTCGGATCGACGTCGTTCCCGTAGAAGGTGGCGTTCTGCAGAGCGGTGTTTTGCGCGATCGACAGACGGTCGCCCGCCCCTCGCCGTTGCTGCTTGCCGTCCATCTCAACCGTCTCGATCGCATTGGGCGACGAGTTCGCCACACGGATGTGGTTGTAGGCGGCAACAAGGAAGCCGGCTGTCCCTGCCGCCGGATCGTAGACGGTTTCCCCGATTCTCGGATCCACCATTTCGGTGATGAGCCGGATCACGTGCCGGGGCGTGCGAAACTGACCCAGTTCGCCGGCCTGCTTGATCTGCCGCAGAACATGCTCGAAGAGGTCGCCCTTCGTGTCGGCGTCGGCCGCGTCAAGCCGTAAACCGTCCACAAGGTTGATCACCTGCGTCAGGACGGTCGGATCCGTGATGTTCAGTCGTGCGCCGTCCATGAAGTTGTGCGCTGCGCTCTCGCCCATTTCTGCGAAGAACGGGAACACCTCGTCGCGCAGGAAGCGTACGAGCGTTTCGCCGGACATTGCCTTCGCCCACACCGACCATTTGAAGCGGTCGCGCGGAATGGTGTCCTTGTCTTCGTCGGCATTGAGCGGGTTCTTGACGGCCCACTCGCCGGCGAACAGGCTTTGGTATTGGCGTTTCAGAACGCGCGCTTTCTGCGCGTTCTCGGTGTCGATGCTTTCAATCAGGTAGAAGAAAAACAGGAACGACAGTTGTTCCGCGTTTGACACCGGATCCGGATAACCGCCACCGAATAGGTAATCTCGAATCTGGTCAATCGACCGCCGCATGTTCGGCGTTAATGGCATAGGTTGTACCTTGCGTATAGTTGATGTTAGTGCGCGACCGGTTGGTCGCCTGGCGCGTCAGGAGCGCTCGAATCGTCGATGGGAAAAAGCGCGGCGTTGAGTGAGGTGATGAGGTTTTGTATTGCCTCGCTCGATCCGAAGACCCGCTCTGCCTCGCGCACCCCCCCCATCTGCGAGAACGTGTGAAAAAGCGCAAAGTGTTCGGGGAACACCTCGTCGAGGCCGTCGGCATTGGCGCGGATCTGCGCGCCGAGGATGCGCAGCCAGCGGTCCTGTTCTGCCGTCACGGTTTGCTGCAACCGCCACGCTTCGAAGCGGGCGCCCAGTTCTTCGGCGCGCTGCTGCGAGGCCTCCGGGAACTGCATGTTACCGTCTTCGTCCATGGTGATCCACTCGCGCGTGGTCGGGTCGATGTGATCGTCCACGTCCAGCGACAGCAGGCGTGTCGGCTCGTATTTTTTCGTTTGCGGCGTCTTCGATACCACGATGCCGCCCTCGCCGACCGCATCCTCGTCGCCGTGGTACGCCACCACGCCCACGAAGTCGAAGATCGTGAAGACCGGCTTGTTCTTCGCCTTGCGGGTGCCGCGACCGCGCATTTGCTGATACAGGATCGCGGAACGCGTGAAACGTGCGAACACCAGATTCACGACGTCCGGGCAGTCGAAACCCGTGTCGAGCATATTGACCGACACAAGGATCCGCGGGAACTGCTCTTTCTTGAATCGCTTGATCTTCGCCATCGCGTCGACCGTATCGTCCGGCCCTGCGCCCGACACCACGTAATCGGCGATGCGCACGTCCGGCGACGGCTTTTTGTCCGCGAACTCGGCGTCGAAGAGGTTCGCCAACGTCTCGGCGTGCTTCTTGTTGACGGCGAAGACAATGGTCTTGCCGATCAGCGGCATCCGCAGCACGCCCTTGTGGTCCGTAAAGCCGTTCTGCAACACGTCGCGGAACTCGCGGACGATCGCGCGGTTGCGTTCGGGGATCGTGAAACGGCGCTCAAGCGCGGCCGGGTCGATCACGATCGGGTCGCGGCTCGCAAACAGTTGCTCAAACTCGGCGGAGGTCTCGTCGTCCATCGCGGACCAGTCGAGATCCTTGCGATGCACTTCAAACCCGCCTTCCGCAGCCGTTTTCACGGTTTTCGCCGCGTAGACCTGATATGGCACGAGCCAGCCGTCCTGAATAGCGTCTTTCAGTTTGTACGAGAAGGTCGGCTTATCGACCTCGAAGAACCGCAGCGTGTCCCGCACGAACTGTCTGTCTTCCTCGTCGGCCTGCGCGTCGTCGAGGTTGGCGACGCAGGGCGTGGCCGTCAGGCCGATCTGCACGCCATCGAAATATTTGAGAACGCCGGACCACTGCCCGTAGATGCTGCGGTGGCACTCGTCCGAGATGATCAGATCGAAGTAGCCGGACGAATACTCGGTGTAAACGTTGATCATGCTCTGCAACGTCGTCACGGTGATCCGCTTCTCGTCCTGGAACCGGCGCCCCGCGCGCAGGACGTAGGCCGGGTAGTCCGGCAGGTGTTCCGCGAACGCGTCTTCCGTCTGCTTTGCCAGTGGGATGCGGTCCACCAGGAACAGCACGCGCGTCACCGCGTTGGCCTCGAAGAGCCGTTTTATCAGGGCGGCTGCCGTCCGCGTCTTGCCGGTTCCGGTGGCCATTTCGACCAGCAACTTGCGCCGGCCCTGCTGCATTTCCCCGCAGAGCGTGTCGATGCCCTTAGTCTGGTAATCCCGCTCCACGATCTTCAGGTCGATGGGCACGGACAGCAGGTCCTTGCGGACGGTAAGGCTCGCAACGCGACGTTCGAGGTCGTCTTGCTTAAAGAACGTCTTCACCGGATGGGGATAGGCTTGCTGCTGCCATTCCCAAAAGAGGACTTCGGCGCCGTTCGTCAGAAAGATGTACGGGACTTTCATGTGCTCCGCGTAGCGCTTCGCCTGCGCCGCCGCGTCTGCTGGGTTCGTCGTGAAGCGCTTGGCTTCGACGACAGCCAGCGAACGCCCATGCCGGTCGCATAGAACGTAGTCGGCACGCGTGCCGTCCGGCATCACCACCTCGTACCGCACCTGCGTCGGGTCGGTGGTCTTCCAACCCTGATCCGCCAGCAGGGCGTCGATCAGCACCCGGGAAAACGCTTCGTTTGTTGTCATGTCCTTGAGCCGTTGGGACTTTTGTCTATTTTAAGGGGTGCGCGTAACGAAGCGGTAAGACGCGTGACGACTGATCGTTTCCTGTTAACGAACAGACATTGCTGGACAACCACGATAACAGTGCCAGACGAAGAAAGAGGCACCAGTTCCAGTTCGTGCAGGCAGTGGTGATGTCGGATTATCAGAACCCCATAGCCGTCTTCAGTGCGGCGGATACTTCCTGCAGATGCGCTCGGCAAACGCGTCGTCGACAGCGTAATTGCCAAAGTCCCAGGAAGGGAATTGAGTCAGATCATCGGCGAGTTCCGCTATAACATCACGTAGTTCAAGCTGCTCGAGCCACTCGGGCGGAATCGCCTCCACGCCGAGTTGGGCCCCTAGCAGATTGCCGGTAATGGCACCCGTGGAATCCGAGTCGCCATCGTGATTCACAGCCAGTATTACCCCTTGACGAAAGTCCTGGGCAATCAACGCGCAGTATATGGAAATGGCCAAGGCCTCCTCCGCAACCCATCCTTCGCCAAGACTGTCGACGCCGTTAGCCGGCGACACTTTGGAAGCCGCCAATGTCTCAGCGTGCTCGATTGCCTGCAAGGTCTCCTCGTGGCCAGCATGCTGCATCAGGTTGGATTTGGCGACCGCCAGCGCGGCGCGTAGCGTGGCCCCATTCGCCAACTCGTAGATGAGTACGGCCAGCACGCCTCCCGTCAACGATCCGGTCGGGTGCCCATGTGTCAGTGCAGCGAGTGCGGTGCCCAAGCGAAACGCATGCCTGGGCGATCGCATCGAAGGCCACCGAAGTGTGAACAGGCCGACGGGCGCGACGCGCATCACGCCGCCGCAGCCCTTGCTATTGTTGCTCGCGGGGATGCCCCGGCGCTCCATGTCGCGCAATGCCGATAGACAAGTATTGCCGGGCGCGCGCCGACTGTGCAGTGCCTTCTGCGCGAATAGCCAGCCAGGACCACCGGGGCCGGGGGTCATATCGCAGGTGGGCTCAACCTCTTGCGTTTGCAGCCACCGCAAGTACGCGCCGGCGACCGGGCCTTCGAGTCGACCCATGCCGCGCGTGACGCCCCGCACCCAGCCACCTATCAGTCCCGACGCCGTGAAGAGCGTCATCTGTGTGTCGTCGGTGATGGTGCCAATGCCACCGTAGGCCGGTGCGAATTCGGTAATTCCATCAGGCCCGAACGCGCCAAGGATTTCCTGACGCGACATGAATTCGACCGGCGCCCCCAGGGCGTCCCCCACAGCGCCGCCCAGCAGGCAACCGCGATAGCGGCTGGTCGTACTTAGGTCGGCCGCGTTCGCGGCTTGGTTTGGCGCTTCGTTCTTGATGGCAGTCGTCATAAGATCCTAGATTGAGCCGACCGGCGCCTGCCGGTCGGCTATGTCCCATAAGGCACTCGAGCGATGCGGATTGGGGCGCTAGATCACGGCTTCCCAGGGCAGGTCAAGATCTTCACGGCCAAAGTGGCCGTACGACGCCGTTGGATAGTAAATGGGGCGGAGCAGGTTCAAGGTTTCGATGATCCCTTGCGGCCGCAGGTCGAATTCCTGCGCCAATACAGCGGCGATGTCGCGCCGGCCGGAGGCTTCGGTGTCGTATGTCTCAACGGAGAAGCTGATCGGTTCAGCCACGCCGATGGCGTAACCGACCTGCACAAGGGCTCGCCGCGCCCAACCACGGGACACGACCTGCTTTGCCAGGAAGCGGGCCATGTATGCCGCCGAGCGATCTACCTTGGAAGGATCCTTGCCGGAGAAAGCGCCCCCGCCATGCGGCGCTGCGCCGCCGTATGTGTCCACGATGATCTTGCGGCCGGTCAACCCGGCGTCCCCTTTTGGGCCTCCCGTCACGAAGCGTCCCGTCGGATTGATCAGGCAGCGCAGGTTTCCATCGCGCAGGTGTTCAGGGATAACCGGCGCAATGATGTTCTTCCACACCTCGGCGCGCAACTCCTCTAGCGCGATGTTTTCGTCGTGCTGGGTCGAGAGCACGACGGCCTCGATTCGCGTCGGTTGACCGTCGACATAGCGGAAGCTGACCTGCGACTTCGCATCAGGCTGCAGCCAAGGCAACGTGCCGACCTTCCTCACTTCTGCCTGCCGTCGAACGAGACGGTGTGCATACACGATTGGTGCGGGCATGAACTCCGGCGTCTCGTCCGTCGCATATCCGAACATCAGGCCCTGGTCTCCCGCGCCGAGCACGCCATCCGCACGATCGACACCTTGATTGATGTCCTGCGATTGCCCGTTGAAGCGAATCTGGATCTCGCAGCGCTGCGGGTCAATGCCCGTCTCGGCATTCGTGTACCCTGTCTCGTACAATACCTCACGCACGAGGCCCTCGGCGGACTCGCGCACGGCGCTATAGTCAGCCGAATCTTTGGTCCGAAACTCACCAGCAACGATCACGCACTGATCTGCGAGAAGCGTCTCGCAGGCAACCCGAGCGTGACGATCGCGCGCCAGGAAGGCATCGAGAATGCGGTCGGAAATGCGGTCGGCAAGTTTATCGGGATGACCCTCGGAAACGGATTCCGAGGAAAACAGACCATTTCGGATGGACATGCCTATCCTCCTGTGTGCAAGCAAGCCGGGTATGGGGCGGGGGACAACACTCTCGGCTTTGCATCAATTGAGCAAGGCCGATGCCGCTTCCCTTCTGTACTTGTCAAAATCGATGAGTTCATCGTCGTTCTGCTTTCTTACCAAGAAGTCGAGCATGGCCCCGAATCGACGCACGATGCCTGCAAACTGGCCGGCAATCAATCCGTGTTGGTAAGGCAGCACATACGACACACCCAAGTCGTCATCGTCATCGAGACGGAACGACGGCAAAAAAATATGGCCGTTCAGACCGTGCGCGTAAGCTACCTTTTCGTCTCGACTTGCATCAGCCCGCAGTGGCAGATACGCACGCAGAAGCAAAAACTTCTGGTCCTGCAGAGCTTCCAAGCAATAGGCAAGCCCGCCTTCGGTGCGCAATTCGATCCGATCCGGGTCCGGCGCCTGCATCGAGAAACCGCTATCGCTCAGATGCTGCGAAAGTTTCTCAATGGAAACTTCGTCTTCACACCAAATTAGTGCCATGGGCGTGTCTCTTATGAAAATGGGTGTCAAAGTTGATGCAGTGATATGACGCCTATACGCATACTACGGCCGCTACTCTCCAGTCGGTCGGAGCGCTTCCACCATCGGCATTCCTCGTCTGCGAGGACAGTCGCGATGGGACAAGCAAGACGCCGTTGTCGAACGTGTGTTGATCTAGCGAAGAAGAACCAGCTCGGGCACAGCATCGGCACCTGCCCAAACGATGGCATTCTGACCATATTCAACGCCCAGTTGCCGTGCTTCGCTCGATGACAGGCCAAGAACAAGGAAGCTTGCTTCACCTGGCCAGGCATTGGAGGGATGTTGGCCAACCCCTGACAGAATGGTGAATCCGCGCTGCCGCAAGGTTTGTTCGAGGGCGGCGTGGCGCTGCGTGTTCGCTGAGTCGTCCAGTTGCTCACTGAATGGATTGCACGCGGTGATGAACCCGCTGCAATCCACCTCGGCGGCCCGGTGCAAGACAAGAAGCGCTGAGCAGAACTCTCCCACCTTCAGCGTCGCCAATGGGCCTTCACCGACGTGATAATGGGTTTCCCGATAAGCCTCGATCGTATCGAGCGGAATTCCTGGTGCAGAAAACATAAAACCCTCCTTGAAGGAGGGTCGACGCGTTACCCGATTGGTTGCTCTTTACAGAGCCACATTCGCTTTCGCGATCCACCTTGCCCGGGAGGCAGGTTGGCATGGGCGTCGCCCCAATTCTGAATGCAGGATTGATTAGATCACATGGGATTGACCCATGTCAAGAGGCGGCAGGCTCAGGCGATATCGGTGCACTATCGAGAACCATTCCCTGTATGGCTTGGGCTTACCATCGGCATCGGCGCAAGTGACTGCTTTCGGGTTGGCTGCTGCCCGTTCGGGATGGCGTAGATCGAACGGTGGTGAAGGGTCGGTCAGAGACGGCTGCAGTTTCGCAACGGGCATCGGACCGAGACCGGCCAGAAAGCGCCGGTAGGCCACCGATATCCGAACTTCCGCCTTCCGCTCGGAAAGAGACACTCAAGCCAACCGCCTCGCTTGGCGTTTGGCATGCGTTCACAAGCACCCTCGGTCGCGGACCGCAGTGCGGTGCATCGTGCATCAGTTCACGGGGACTTCCGGGCCCGACAGCAAGGCAATCGTGCCTTGCGCAACCGCGCAAAGCTTCTCCGCCCCGCCAGTCACCACATAGACTTCACAGCGGCACACCGCCTGAGACTTGCCCGCATGGACGCACTCCGCCCGGGCAATGATGGCTTCCCCAATGGCCGGACGCACGTAGTTGACCTTGAATTCGCTGGTCACTACCGCACGGTCCATCGCTAGGAAGCCGGCGATGGTCAGCGCGTTATCTGCCGCATAGCTGATCACGCCGCCGTGGACAAAGCCGTGCTGCTGTTTCAGAACATCGCGAATCGGAACGCGCAGCGCGCAGCGACCGGCGCCAACCTCGACAATCTCCGCTGAAAGCAACGCGCTGAAGGGCTGCGTCATTAGCCTGCGCTGTGCGATCTCCAGAATGTCAGCCGCCGTTTCGGTGCTCATGTCACTTTCTCTCCAAATAAATGGTCCCGGTCCAAGGCGCTCGCCGGAACCGGGAATTTTGTTAGGGAAACGATACCGCGCCGGAAGCTACCAGTTTCTCCAGCAGCGGTGCCGGTGTCCAGTGTTCGCCGTGCCTGTCGCGAAGCGCGCGGATACGTCGAAGCGCCTCCGGGAGGCCAAGCATCTGCGCGTAATACATTGGACCGCCACGCCAAGCCGGAAAACCATAGCCATGCACATAGACCACATCGATATCCGACGCGCGCTGCGCAATGCCCTCTTCCAGGATATGCGCCCCTTCGTTGACAAGGGCCAGCATGCAGCGATCGACGATCTCCTCCTCCGTGACTTCCCTACGCGCCATACCAGCTTCCGCCGCGCACTGCACGATTAGCCCATCGATCTCTGGATCGGGAACGGGCGTGCGGCTTCCAGGCGCATACCGGTAATAGCCCGCACCGGTTTTCTGACCGAACCGGCCCATCTCGCAAATCCGGTCGGCAACCTTTGAATAGCGCAGGTGTCCCGGCCGCGTCGGCGCGAGCCGCTTGCGCGTCGCCCAGTTGATATCCAGACCTGCCAGATCCGCCATCGTCAGCGGTCCCATCGCCATACCGAACCGGGTCAAGGCGCTGTCGATCTCCACTGGAGAAGCGCCCTCCTCGAGCAAGAACCCGGCTTCCCGCCAGTACGGCGTCAGCATCCGGTTCCCGACGAAGCCCTCGCATACCTTTACCAGCACAGGAATCTTGCCGATTTGCTGCGCCATCTGCATGCAAGCGGCGATAACGTCCAAGCCGGTCCGGTCACCTTGCACGACCTCCAGCAAACGCATGACGTTGGCGGGACTGAAGAAGTGAAGGCCAACGACGTCCTGCGGGCGTGTTGTCGCAGCCGCCATCTCATCGATGCTAAGACGGGACGTATTGGTCGCTAGGATCGCGTTCGGCTTGCAAATCTTGTCAAGTCGCGCGAACAGATCCTTCTTGACGGTCATGTCTTCGAATACCGCTTCGATGACGAGGTCTGCGTTAGCAATATCGTCGAAGTTCAGTGTTGGCGTGATGCGGCCAATTCTTGCCTCCATATCGGACCGGGACAGCTTTCCCTTTCCAGCGGTGACTTCATAGTTGTTCCGAATCAGCGCCAATCCCCGGTCGAGCGCCGCCGGCTCGCGCTCCACCAGCCGAACGGGAATGCCAGCATTCGCAAAGGCCATCGCGATCCCGACGCCCATTGTGCCAGCTCCCAGGATGGCCACGGAGGAAACAGGGCGGGCGTGTCCATTCACCTCCACGCCGGGCAGTTTGGGGGCCTCGCGCTCGGCGAAGAAGAGATGACGCAACGCCGTGGACTCCGGTCCCGCGACGAGCTCATCGAACCGCGCTCTTTCGAACGTCAGTCCGTCCTCGAACGGCAAAGTGACCGCGGCCTCCACACACTGGATACTGACACGCTGAGCCATTGCGTTACGGGCCTTCGGGCTGACAGCGGCCAGTCTGGCGGAAAACTCCACCGCCGGAGTGTTTTCCATCGGTTTCCGACCCAGCACCGGATGCTCAGCGAGAGCCGACAGTTGGCGCCTGGCGAAGTCAACGGACGACGCAAGAAGATCATTGTCAACGCATCCGTCCACGAGTCCCAGCGACAGTGCCTCGGCGCCCGAGACCGTCTTGCCGCTTTGAATCAGGTCTAGCGCGGCCGCCACGCCAATCAGACGCGGCAGACGTTGCGTGCCGCCACCGCCGGGAATCAGGCCAAGATTGACTTCCGGCAGGCCAAGGCGCGCATCGCGAGTGGCGACACGATAGTGGCAGCCAAGGGCCAATTCGAGGCCCCCGCCCAACGCTATACCGTGGATAGCTGCGATCACAGGCTTTGGGCATTGCTCGATCAAGGCAATGATGTCCCGGGTCATCGGCCTGGTTTGCGCTGCGGCGGTGTTGAACTGACGGATATCTGCCCCGCCAGAGAACCCTTTTCCCGCGCCCATGAGTACGGCGGCGTCAACGTCCGCGTCTTCCATGAAGCGCTGTACGCCTGCGTGGATGCCACGGCGGCAAGCGTCGTTCAAGCCGTTTACCGGCGGATTATCGATGGTGATGATGGCCACGCGATCCTGCACGTGGTAGCGCACCGTCGGAGACAACATGGTGAAATCAAATGCTTGTGACATGGCAATCGTATGGTGGATGTCTTATGCGCCGGAGCCGGTGCCGCGCGAATCGGCAGCTTCAAAATGCAAGGGCACGCCGGTCAAGGACTGAAGTGTGGATCGCGACATGCCAGGTACCATATCGATGACCTGCAGGCCCCGCGGGGTTACGGAAATGGTCGCCAAATCCGTGTAGATTCGCTTGACACACCGTGCGCCGGTGATGGGCAGTGTGCATTGATCCACGATCCGCGGCACGCCATCCTTGGTCACGTGCTCCATGAGCACGAACACGTTGCGCGCACCAACGGCCAGGTCCATTGCACCCCCGACGGCGGCAGCAACATTGGGCATTCCCAGCGACCAGTTCGCCAGATCGCCATTGGCAGCCACCTGATAGGCGCCCAATACGCAATAGTCAAGATGGCCACCGCGCATCATGGAAAAGGAATCTGCGTGATGAAAGTAGCAGCCACCATTGACGAGCCCTACCGGCAGCTTGGCGGCATTGGTAATGTCCGGGTCAGGCGATTCACCCTCCCCAAGCGCCCGCATGCCGAGAATGCCATTCTCGCTATGGACGATGACCTCGTCCTCCGCGCGGCAGTGTTCCAGCACCTTGACCGGCAGGCCAATGCCGAGATTGACGTACGATCCGGCGGGAATGTCCCGGGCTACCTTGCGGGCCATCGCGTCGCGACTGAGCCTTTCTATCGTCATGGCTCGCTCCTCTCGACATCTGCAATGCGCACAACACGTTGCACAAAGATTCCTGGCGTCACCACAGACTCGGGATCCAGGTCGCCAAGGCCCACGCGCTCCCGTACCTGAACGATGGTGGTCCTTGCCGCCATGCTCATCGGCGGCCCAAAATTCCGGCCGGCCTTCCGATAGACCAGGTTGCCCCATCGGTCTGCACGGTCTGCCTTGACCAGTGCGAAGTCACCATGGAGCGGCGACTCGAAGACATAGCCAACGCCGTTGATGACCCTCGTCTCCTTGCCTTCGGCCAACTCGGTTCCATACGCCGTGGGCGTAAGAAATCCGCCGAGGCCGGCACCCGCCGCGCGCAAGCGCTCCGCCAGCGTGCCTTGTGGCACGCACTCGAACTCGAGCCTGCCACTGGCAAAAGCATCCTCGAATGCGGTCGCCTCGGCGCCGCGGGGATAGGAGGCCACAAGTTTTCGGACCCGCCCCAACCGGATCAGCCGCGCAAGTCCTGAGTCGCCGCTCCCGCCGTTGTTGCAGACCACAGTGAGTTCCCTCGCGCCCTGCTCGGCAAGGGCGTCGAGCAACTCCAACGGTTGCCCCGAAATGCCAAAGCCGCTGACAAGGATGGTCGCGCCGTCATGAATATCCGCCACCGCGTCGCTGGCCGTGGCCATGAATTTGTCGATCATTAGATGGGCCTTATTACTGGCTCGTGCCAAGGATTGCGGTGGCCTGGCTGGAAAGGACGCCGCCGTTGCCGTGCACGAGTGCCACCTCCGCGCCAGCGACTTGTCGAGCACCGGCCTCGTTGCGCAACTGCGTAACGGCTTCGATGACGAGGAAGATGCTGTACATCCCCGGATGCACGCATGACAGGCCGCCGCCGTTGGTATTCATGGGAAATGCGCCGCCAGGCGAGATCCTGCCATCCGAAACGAAGGTGCCGCCCTCCCCCTTCTTGCAGAACCCGAGATCCTCGAGGAACAGGATCGGGTTGATGGTGAAGGCGTCGTAAAGTTCGACGATGTCGATGTCCACGGGCGTCAGTCCTGCCTGCGAGAACGCATGCCTGCCCGAGTCCACCGCCGGCGTAACCGTCAGATCGTCCATGCACGAGATCTGACGGTGCCAGTGTGCATGGCCCGTGCCCAGCACATAAACCGGCTTGGCATGCATGGCTCGCGCCCGGTCCTCGCGCGTCACGACGAATGCACCGGCGCCGTCGGTCACGAGGCAACAGTCGCGCACGGTCAGCGGATCCGAGATCATCTTCGCATTGAGGACATCATCAATGCTTAGCGGATCGCGAGAGAACGCGTCCGGGTTCAGTTGGGCCCACTGCCGGGCCGCGACCGCCACTTCGGCCAACTGGGTCCGCGTGGTGCCGTACTGCTGCATGTGCCGCGCAGCAGCGAGTGCATAACTCGTGACTGGATTGAACGGTTTGTAGGGATGCTCGTACGGCTGTGGATCGAGCTCCGCGCGCATCTGGTTGATCCTCGAACTGCTGGGTATGCTGCGCGGGTTGCTTCCATAACAGATCAGTACGTTGTCACAGCGCCCGGCCTCGATGGCCATCGCCGCGATCTGCAGGTCAGCAATGAAGGAGGAACCGCCAAACATCGGACTGTCGGAGAATCGAGGCCGGATGCCCAGATACTCTGCCATTCGCATGACCCACCATGGCGAGGTCAGGCTCGACGTCAGGATGCCGTCTATATCCTTCATCCGAAGTCCGCTGTCCGCAACGGCGCGGTGCGCGGCCTGCGCGATGATTTCCTGCTCGGATCTGCCGCCAGCGTGCCCAAGGCCGGCCAGTCCTGTTCCGAGGATGGCGATCCCGCCGCGTTCCGTGGGCTTCATTGTCGGGGCTCCAAAGCGTGAAATACGACCAACGGGGCCCGCTCGGCTTGCTCGAGGGCAGCCCGCACTCGCATACCGATCCGTACCCCCGCTGGGTCAACGCCCGACACCCGGCTCATCATTCTCGGGCCCTCGTCCAACTCGATCAGACAAACGTTGTAGTCGCCGTCCTTATGTCGTACCACGGTGGTCGAATACACAGTACCAGTGCCTGCGGGCGACTCCCATTGAAGTCGGTCAGATCCGCAATGGGGACAGATGACACGCGGGTAAAAGTGGTGGCGGTCGCAATCCAGGCATCGCGGAATCTCGAAAAAACCGTCGGCCAACCGGCCGAAGTAGTGTGCCTCGGCGGCCGACACCACCACGTCGGCTACCGAATGTTTCACTGTGGACATCGTTGACCTCACTGTTCGATCTGGACGCCGGTCACCTTGACCGTTCGTTGCCATTTTTCGACCTCCGCCTCTACGTACTTGCGGAACTCGACGGGGCTGAGGTTACCGGCGGCCTCGGCATTCTGCCTGGCCAGCTTGGCGACCATGTCTGGAGAGGACATGATCCGGTTGACATCCTCGTTGAGACGGGCCACGACGTCGGGCGACGTGCCCGCGGGGGCGTACAGACCCAGCCATGTATAGACATCAAAGTTCTTGTAACCACCCTCTGCAATCGTCGGCACATCGGGAAACAGTTTGCTGCGCTCCGCGCTAGTTACAGCGATAGGCCGCAGTTTGCCGGCCGCGATGAACGCCGAGACGCTCATCGAGTCCTGGAAGACAACCGGAATCTGGCCAGCGACAACGTCGTTCGTCGAAGGTGACGCGCCCTTATAAGGCACGTGAACCAGCGGCACGCCGGCCATATGGCGAAACAGTTCGCCGGCAAGGTGCGTGGAACCGCCGACGCCGGCAGATCCATAGGGCACACTGCCTTGCGCCTTGGCCCACTTCACGAATTCCGGAAGCGTCTTGGCGGGAACCGAAGGGTTCACCACCAGCAGATTCGGCGCCTTCGCTACCAGAGCAATCGGTTCGAAGTCCTTCACGGGGCGGTACCGGACATTCTTCTGAATGGCCGGACCGATGACATGGCCCGTCGCACTCAACAGCAACGTGTAACCGTCGTTCGGCTTGCGTGCCACGTATTCCGTCGCGATCTGTCCTGCCGCACCGGGCTTGTTTTCGACGACGAAGCTCTGCTTGTAGGACTGCGACAATTCCGATGCCAGCAAGCGGCCGACGATGTCGGTCATGCCGCCCGGTGCGAATGCGACGACGATAGTGACTGGCTTGCTTGGCCAAATATCGGGCTGAGCCATGGCAGCGCCGCTATGGACAAGTGACGAGAATAGGCCGCCCGCGACGGCAAGGGCGCGTACGCCTGCGTGAAAGGAATGCACAGGTTGTCTCCGGAAGCATCATTGTTGTCTGACCGTTCCCGTTGGACCTGAACATCGGTCCCGGGAAGCAAGACCAGTATATTTTTGCGTCCCGGCAAAGGCCATGCGAATGATTTGAAGCGATGCTTCGTGGAAATTCAAAGCCTTCCCAGTCATTGTTGGCGACGCGCCCGTCTCACAGCCCGTCTTTCAGCCCGGGAGAGGTGCCGCAACAGTACGGCGCGTCGCGGCAACAGCGGGGTCATTAACAAGATATTCGGCGAACGCCGTCGTGAACGACGGCAGCCTTCCCTCTGACCGCACGATGAGGTGGAGTTGCCGCAATGCCCACGGCTCCGCCAGCCTGACGCTGGCCACGCGACCCTCCCGTATGGCGGGCGTTGCCACGGTGCGCGGCACCATGGCAATGCCGACGCCAGCTTCCACCAACGTCAAGATCCCTTCAAAGCTGGGGACGTGTAACCGCACATTTGGACTTTTACCTGCGCGCTGAGACATCTCGCGCAAGAACAGGAAATTGCTGCTGGTGCGGTTCATGCTGACGAAATCGAATTCGAGCGCCGCAACAAACTGGATCTCCGGTTTGCCGGCAAGCTGATGCGTCAGCGGGGTGATGATGACGAGTTCATCTACCGCGTAGGGCGTGCTCCGAACGTCCGCTGCAGCAGAGTCTCCAGCCAGGATGCCGATATCTGCCTCCTGCGCGGCGATGGCCGCCACGATGGCCGGGCTGGCACGCTCTTCCAAATCGATATTGACGTCCGGATGTTCGTTCAGGAAGCGGCTGACACTAGGGATAACGAATCCGTTGAGTGAACTGCTATTGGCCAGCAGACGTATATGTCCCTTGAGCCCCGAGGAAAATCGGCCGACTTCTCCGTGCATCCGCTCCACACCCAGCAGCAGTTCCCTCACATGGCTGAGCAGGGTCTCTCCGGCAGGCGTGAGTTCCATCCCGCGGGCGGTTCGCACGAACAGCGTCGTTCCCATCGCTTGCTCGAGGTTCTTGATACGATAGCTCGCCGCGGACGGTGTGATGTGCACGGCGGCTGCGCCGGCCGAAAGCCCCTGCGCATCGGCAATGGCCTGAAATAGCCGCAAGTCTGTCAACTCATAACGCACGACGTCCCCCTACCTTTCACTCTTCGATGAAGGCCAGCGTATCACCCTGGCGTCACACTTCACAATCCCGACGGCCAGACCGCCCGGACCCTTGAAAATACCGCAACGCTGCTTTCAAATCTCTCGACTGGTCCGCCCTCCGCCCTCTCCCTATACTCGGTCGCCTATCAGCAGGAGACACGAATGCTTGACAAGGCGTTGCAGGGGATCAAGGTACTGGACCTTTCCCGGATACTGGCAGGCCCGTGGTGCACACAAAATCTGGCGGATCTCGGCGCCGAGGTCACAAAGATCGAACACCCGCAGCGGGGCGACGATACGCGTGGCTGGCCCCCCCTATCTGGAAGCGCCCGGCACGGCGGAACGGATGTCTGCCTACTTCATCTGTTGCAATCGCGGGAAACGTTCAGTCGCCGTCGACTATTCCACACCGGAGGGCGCCGCGACGATACGCTCGCTGGCCCTGGAGGCCGATGTCCTGGTCGAAAACTATAAGGTCGGCACACTGAAACGGTATGGCCTCGACTACCACTCCCTCAAGGCACTGAATTCGCGGTTAATCTATGTCTCGATAACGGGGTTCGGCCAGGATGGGCCGATGGCCGACAAGCCGGGATACGACTACGTGTTCCAGGGCATGGGCGGCTTAATGAGCTACACCGGCCTGCCCGATGGGCAAGCCGGCGCCGGTCCGTTGCGAACGGGCGTAGCGGTGGTGGACCTGACTACGGGGATGTATGCCACGTCCGCGGTCTGGCGGCCTTGTTCCAGCGCGCTTCCAGCGGCGTGGGAGCACACCTGGACATTGCCCTGCTTGATGTAGCCGTGACGCTGAACGCCAACCAAGGCTCCAACTATCTCATTTCGGGCGCCAATCCCCAACGCAGCGGCAACGCGCATCCCAACTGCGCGCCGTACGAAGTCTTCCGCTGCGCCGACGGCTACCTGATCCTCGCCATTGGCAACGATGCCCAATTCGCGCGGTTTTGCGACGTGGCGGACAGGACGGACCTGGCTCAGGACCCGCGGTACGCGACCAACTCGGCCCGTATCGAGAATCTGGTGGCCCTCAGGTCTGTCCTCACTGACTTGTTGCCCACACGCACTCGCGATGCCTGGACTGGTGCTTTCGATGCGGCCGGCGTGCCATGGGGACCGATCCACACCATGGAGGAAGTCTTCGCGCATCCGCAGGTACGACACCGGCAGTTGCGGCAGGCGGCCTTGCACCCGGTGATGGGTGAAGTGCCAATGGTGCGCAATCCCATGCTGGCGCCGTCCGCCGCTGGCCTGGCGCCACCGCCGCTCCTTGGTGAGCACACACCGAAGCGCCAAGGCTTCTCGCGCTCGCCCTGAACACGTATATCGAAAATCAAGCAACGGAGACAACAGATGAAACGGTCACCCTTCGCATTCGCCATGTTGACAACCATCGGCCTGACCGGCGTCGCACACGCAGGCAACTGGCCCGATCGGCCGATCAAACTGATCGTCCCCTACGCAGCCGGTGGCATCACGGACATCAATCGCGGGTGATCGGCACCCGTCTCGGCGCCGTGCTGATACAGGGCGGACGCCTGAAGCCCTTGGCCATGGCGGCACGTCACCGCCTGAAGATGCTGCCGAACGTGCCGACGTACGCGGAGGCAGGCCTTCCGGCGATGAACAACCCGTCGTGGTTCGGTCTCGGTGCGCCAGCAGGTACGTCGCCAGCGATCCTCGACAGAATCAACGCGGCTGTGAAACAGGCTCTGGCCGAGCCCGAAGTCATCGCAGCAATCGAAAAGCAAGGCGCCATTCCAGCCTGTACCACCCGAAAGGCGTTTGCCGACCCGGTGCGGACGCAGAACCGAAAAAGGTCGTCGAGGACATCCATTTCACTAAGTTGCAGTACGGAGCTAATCCGATGAGCGCATCCATTTCCAATCGCCACGCGTCCGTTGAAGTCGACGGTGAAGGCGTTGCCACGCTAACGATCCGCGAAGCCAAGTCGCTGAACATCCTTGGCACGCCCGTAATTGCGGACCTGACTGAGGCTGTGCAAGCCCTGTCTGCACGCCGCGATGTGCGTGTGCTGGTGGTACGCGGCACAGGAAACAAAGGCTTTATCGGCGGTGCCGATATCCACGAGATGGCCGCCCTGACGCGCGAGCGCGCCGAGGCATTCATCGGTGGCCTCCGGGACCTGTGCAATGCGCTCCGACACTTCCCCGTGCCCGTGATCGCACGCATGCCGGGCTGGTGCCTCGGCGGCGGGTTGGAGCTCGCGCTGGCTTGCGATCTGCGTATCGCCGCCCAGGATGCCCAGTTGGGCATGCCCGAGGTCAAGGTCGGCATCCCTTCCGTGATCCACGCTGCGCTGATGCCGCGTCTGATCGGCAACGCTCGCACAGCTTGGTTGTTGCTGACGGGCGAAATCGTCAACGCAGATCAGGCGCTGGTCGCCGGTCTCGTGAGCCGGGTGGTGCCAATTTCCGAACTCGACGGCGAGGTTGCGCGCGTCGCCACCCTGTTGGCCAGCTTCGGTCCACAAGTCGTGCGCCAGCAGAAGCGCCTGCTGCGCGAGTGGGAAGAGGCGCCGCTGCACGTGTCGATCGAAAACAGCGTAGCGGAATTTGGCAAGGCCTTTGATACTGGAGAACCGCAACAGCATATGGCTGCCTTTGTCAGCCGCAAACGCTAGCCTTCTCTTAGAAGTAACAGGGCCGGTGCCGGCGTGAATTGATACTCCCTTCCGTCACGCACAGTGGTAGGAGACCTGCCGGGCGCCATGAAATGACGCTGCAACCTGACGATTGCGTCACGCGCGCCTGTAACGTCGGGACGATGCTACCCTTGGTGAAGACGCCAGAATTCGCCTCTTGTAACATCTCGACTTGCTGCGCCCACAGTTTGCTGCATGGGATTCGCTCCGTAGTAGCCACCGGGGCCATCAGAGACTCCAGGCACAATGCGTTCTCGACGGAAAATCCACTGGGTGTGCCGGACTACGCTTGCCATACTCTTCAGCCTTGCGATGGCGGTATTCGAGGTCTCAAGCACTTCGAATTATATTGACCTATCTCTAAGCCCCGGTGCCGCAGCAAGTTTCTCAGTGTTTCGCCTGATGCCGACCCCGCTTTTGCTCGAAGTTCAGCTTAAGCGTCGGAACCTTTGGAAATATGGACCGGTACCAATCGCCTGCTGCCGGTCCATGTCGGACAAGCTATGCGGTCACTCTGGATGAATCCCAGCGTCCTTGATCACCTTCGACCACCTGGTGACTTCGTCGTTGAAGAACTTCTTATGACCTGCCGGCGAAAGCCGGTCGTCGGCAACCACCGTAATACCGAGTGCCTCTTCCCGCTTCACCAGTGCAGGGTCTTTCAGTGCTACCCGCAAGGCCTTGTTGATTTTCTCGAGTACGGCCGCCGGCGTGGCATGCGGCGCATAGAGACCATGCCAGACGGTGAAGTTAAAACCGGAAAGTCCTCCCTCACTCAGGGTGGGAATGCTCGCCAAAGCGGGGACCATTGACCGCTGCGCTCCTGTTACCCCGTACGCCTTGACCTTCCTGGCTTCGATCTGCGGGGTGCTGTTGGTGGCTTGTTCGCACATCAGGTCCACCTGGCCGCCCATGATGTCGGACATTGCAGGGGCTGTGCCCTTGTAGGGCACGAACGTCATGTTGCTTTTCAGGGCGCTCTGGAGCAGCAGCCCGCAGAGATGCGAGGCGGATCCAACCCCTGCGTTCGCAAGATTCAGCTTGCCCCCGTTTTCGGTGATGAACTTGCGCAGCTCTGGCAAGCCATTGGGCGGCAGATCGGGCTTGCCAATCAGCGTCGAAGGCGCCTCGTTGATCAGCCCCAGAAACTCGAGATCAGAGGTCTTATAGCCGAGCTTCTTGTACAGGGCTGGCGCGGTGGCCAGTCCGATGTGGTGAATCAACAGCGTATAGCCATCAGGATTTGCTCGCGCGACGCGTGCGGTGCCAATGGTGCCGCCCGCGCCTGCGGTGTTTTCCACCACCACCGTGGTTCCCAACGACTTTCGCAGGGATTCGGCAACGTCCCGGGCGATCTTGTCGCTTGGCCCTCCGGCCACAAACGGGACAACCAGGGTGACGGGCTTCTCCGGGTATTCCGCGTACGCGTAGCCTGAGGCGCCGAAGATGCCGCCGACAATGCAAAGAGTGGCGGCGCGAGATGCCGCTTGCTTTATCCACATGGTTGTCTCCGTATATATAGCTTTTTTGAGGGCTGCTCTCTTTCGGGAGCTGTTCGGCTCAGGCCGAAAGCTGTTGCATCACGCTGTAGAGGTCAGACTTTCCTTCAAAGCCGATGCCGGGCAGGTCAGGCATCGTCAGGTAGCCCTTTTCCACCTTCAGGTTGTCCGGGAAGCCGCCGAACGGCTGGAACAGGTCGGGGTAGCTCTCGTTGCCGCCGAGACCTAGGCCGGCTGCGATGTTCAGGGACATCTGGTGACCGCCATGCGGGATGCAGCGGCTTGCCGACCATCCGTGCTGCCTGAGCATGTCCAGCGTGCGCAGGTATTCCACCAGGCCGTAGCTCAGTGCGCAGTCGAACTGCAGATAGTCGCGATCGGGGCGCATGCCGCCGTAGCGGATCAGATTGCGGGCGTCCTGCATCGAGAACAGGTCTTCGCCGGTTGCCATCGGCTTGTCGTAGTAGTTGCGCAGCGTGGCCTGGAGCTCGAAGTCCAGCGGATCGCCGGGCTCCTCGTACCAGAACAGGTCGTACTGGGACAGCGCTTTGGCGTACTGGATGGCGGTGTCGAGATCGAACCGGCCGTTCGCATCAACCGCGAGCTTCTGGCCGTCCTGCAGCACGCTCAGGATCGAATCGATGCGGCGCAGGTCTTCGTCCAGCGACGCGCCGCCGATCTTCTTCTTGACCACCGTGTAGCCGCGGTCGATATAGCTTCGCATCTCGTCCTTGAGCTTTCCGTGGTCCTGGCCGGGATAGTAGTAGCCACCGGCGGCGTAGACGAACACCTTGCGGTCAGGCTGCCCGTTGCCATAACGGTCGGCCAGCAACTGAAACAGCGGCTTGCCCTCGATCTTCGCCACAGCATCCCAGATGGCCATGTCGATCGTGCCGATGGCGACTGAACGCTCGCCGTGGCCGCCGGGCTTCTCATTCTTGAACATGGTGTCCCAGATCTTGTCGGGATCCAGGTTGTTGCCGGTGGCATCGACCAGCGACTCCGGGTCGGCTTCCAGAATGCGCGGGATAAAGCGCTCTCGCATCAGCGTGCCCTGGCCGTAACGACCGTTCGAGTTGAAGCCATAACCGACCACGGGCTTGCCGTCCCGGATCACGTCGGTGATCACGGCGACCAGGCTCAAGGTCATCTTGCTGAAGTCGATGTAGGCGTTGCGGATGGGCGAGCTGATCGGGAAGGTCTTTTCGCGGATTTCTACGATTCTCACAATGTGTCTCCTGATTCACACAGAACGAACGTATGGGGTGCGTGGGAATCCGTAGATTAGGCGCGGAACGATGTACTAGAATTGAACCAAATTCATTTCATTATTCACCGTCAGTGAAGAATGAGATTGCATCCGAACTGGAGTTCTTCGTCCTGATTGCCCGGCATGGCAGCCTTGCTGCCGCGGCGCGCGAACTTGACCTGACGCCACCGGCAGCGACCAAGCGGCTGGCCATGATGGAAGGCCGGCTTGGCGTGCGGCTGGTCAACCGGACTACCCGGAGCATCAGCCTGACGAACGAAGGTGAGACCTACCTGGCCTATGCCCAAAGGATCCTGGCGGACTTGCGGGAAATGGAAAGTGTCGTCGCGAGCAGCGGAGCCGAACCACGTGGGCTGCTGCGCGTCAATGCGACACTCGGCTTCGGGCGAACCACCATTGCGCCTCTGGTTTCGGAGTTTGCAAAGCGCTACACGCAAGTGGAGGTGCAACTTGAGGTCACGGATCGCCCCGTCGATCTCGTGGACGGTGGCGTCGACCTGGCGATCAGGTTCGGAACACTGCCCGACAAGCGCCTGAGCGCAAGGCGGATCATGTCGAACCGTCGCTTCCTCTGTGCTTCCCCGGTCTACCTGGACAAATTCGGATCACCCAAATCACTGTCCGACCTCTCCAGCCATCGTTGCATTATTCATCGGCAGAACGACGATGCCCATACCATTTGGCGCTTCGAACATGATGGTCATCACGAAAGCGTGAAGGTCGGAGGTGCACTGTCCAGCAACGACGGAGATATTGTTCTCGGCTGGGCCCTTGATGGGCACGGGATCCTGATTCGTTCGGAGTGGGATCTGGCGAAGTACCTGGAGAGTGGCCGCTTACGCGTTGTCTTGCCGCAGTACAAGCTGCCGTCGGCTGACCTCTTTGTCTACTACTCACAACGCCGCAATCAGACAACTCGAGCACGCGCCTTCATCGACTTCCTTGTGGAGAAATTTGAGAAGTCGCGTGAACAGCAGGCGTAGCAGACTATTGAGGGTTGCTAATGGGTAGGCTCCGAACCCTTGAGCCAACATTTTGGATTGGCCGCAAAAGGGTAGAGAGCGGCCGTTGACGTTGTGCTGAGATGAAGGACCGTAACGGGTCGGCTAGAGACGACGAACATGACCGACCGCGGGGGGGGCCTCGTCACAGCCCAATAATTTCATTATGAAATTATTGATTGGGCACTGCTTCGAACTGTCGCCTGCCAAGCCTGAAGCCTAGATTTAGAGGCCACTGTGAAGCGCTCTGCCGTTCTCGGAAAGTCCGGACTTCTCAATGCAGCAATTCCCGGCAGGCGCCTGCAACAGTTATCGCCGCCTTACAAGCCAAGGACATTCGATGCTCGAGGCCGTCCGAAGCATCGGTAAGCTTGTTCTAGGCTCGATCAATCCCCGCGCGCCGGCAACGCTGCCCCTAAAAACCCGCGCCCAGTATCGGGACGAGGGAAGGGAGCGCAACGTGGTGACCCAGTCCCTTTCGAGCGGTACAAGAGGATGAGAGTCGATCGGTGATATGAGAGCTTCCTTCGCCCAATCGGGCAGTTGAAGATCCGCTGGATGCAACACGCCGCGAGGCCTGCCTCGCAGCGTCGCTACATCAATACGGTTATTACGGAGGCCCTTCCCAGCGCTATTCGGGCTTTGCGCCGCCGCAGGCACATCCAGTGCCGCACCGGCATTGCGGTCCGCAGGTGCAGCCAGATCCGCAGGCGCATGCATTCTGCTTCTCGGCAGTTGTCTGGCAACCGCAGAGGCAGCCGGGGCCGGGGCAACCCGCGCAATCGCATTGGGATTGAGTAGTGGTGTTCATGGCGATGCTCCTTTCTGTTGGAAACGAGACGCCAGTGTGCCGGCCATCGATGACCGGCGGCTTGAACGAAACGGCTAAGGTTCGCCTAGACGCGCTGGACGCGCTGGACGCTGATCCCGCCGGCCAGCACGCCGAACATACGCTTAAAGGTGCGGGAAAAATGGGCGGAATCCGCGAAGCCACCGGCATAGGAAGCTTCGGTCAGGTTCTTGCCGGCAGCATACGACGCGATGGCAAGCTCAAGGCGCAGCCAAAGTACATATGGCCGGAACCGGATGCCGGTTTGCTCCAGGAATAGATGACGGAAACGCTCGGGCGAGAGATGGACGGCATCAGCGATCTCGGCCATCGGGACCGTCTCGCCTATCCGTTCGCGCAGCACCTCAATGGCACGCTCTATCCGCTTATCGAGCGGCCTAGTCTGCCCAGCTCGGGCCAAGGTGAGACTTGCAATGATTGCGCGGGCACGGGCAGTGAGTTCTTCATCAGTGGCGTCTGCGTCATAGGCCGAGGCCAATGCCGCAGCCTCGTCGGCGAAGGTATCAGGAGCTAGCGGCGCGATCCCTGTGCAGAAGCGTTCCCTCAGTATCCGTCCTTCGCGCGATTCGGGTTCCGTGAAAATGAGCGCAACGAGCTCGCCGCGTGCCTCGAAAGCGTGCGGTAGGTGGGCGGAGATGATCGCCGCCGTATACGCTACCCAATCTTTTCCGGGAGTCTGGAAACGCACCATAGCGCGAGCGTCACCTGGATGGCGTGATGCGCATGGAAACCGGACTTCTCCTCCGCGTGGCCGATCCAGACACTGCCGCCGCGCCACAAAACGATCCGTCCAGTTCCGAAGAGCTTTGCACCGGCGCCGCGTCGTCCGTTGGTCATCATCTGTGCTGCCAGCAATCTCGCCGTAACTTGATTTTGGCAGAACCCTTGGCGGAATGCTGTGGCACGCGACTGCGTGTTCCCAGGTGGCAATATTTGAACAGCTCGCAGCGCCACGCAAGCAGCGTGAACTGCCAAACCGTAGGCATGCGTTGTCCGAACTCAGGACTCCCGACAACGAGCGCGTGGCGGCTCATGAGTATCTGCTACATTTATTGGACCATGCCGTTGCTGAAGGCGGTTGTGCATTGTCTCGCAGCTGATCAGCATCATAACCGCTGGGTCCTCATCCGCGCCAGCGATGCCGGCTTCAGCGGCGTTGCGCAGATATACTTGCCGCAAGACCATGGCGACGATCACAATGATGGCACCAGCGATGAAGGCCTTGGCCACAAATTGAAGGTATCGTTCCATGGAAATCGCACGGCTAGCAGGAGTGGTTTGGTCGCGAGACTACACGAGGATGCTGCGAGACGATGCTACGCCGTTGGAGGATTGACAGAGCCTCTGTTTTGCCGTCACGAAGCAGCTCCGCGCGTTGTGTGACCCCGCATTGCGGGGCTGATGAGAATGCCTCAAAAATCGATCTCGCCCCTACCGAGCGGCCACTACTGGGCCACGCCGCATGCGCCGTTCCCACTGGACGGTTCGAACGGCCATGACGAAGTGTTCCCCGGCGCGCACTGCGTCAGCGACGGCAAATGGGTCACGTTCTATAAGGACGGTGAAGAGGTATGGGCCTGCAACGCCGTGTATGCCGCTGCCCACTTCGACTTTGCCCCCGTTCCGAGCGCCTGCACGTCGACAGCCGACTGAGAGGGTCGCCGCGTCGTTAGACGTCCACCCTCCACCCCTTCAACATGACGTCCCAACAACCCAAAGCAAATTTCGCTCTACGGGTGTTATGTCAAATTAGACGGATTCTTTCAAGGGCTGGTCATGACAACAGTGGCCGTTACAGCAATTCTTCCCGTTCTGTTGAGTCACCCTTCAAATGAAGGTTACCCACAGTGTCGACTGGGACGGTAAGCTATTCTTTACGTCCCGTGAAGGCCATTTTTTGTTTCAGTGCGAGATCAATCAATTCGAGCTGATATCTATTTTTCTCTCGATCGCGCGAAGCCAAATGGCGCCCAAAGACAGTCCGAGGACGAGTGCGAAGCCCCAGAGGATCAGTGTGCTGACATAGTTTCCCTCGACCAGTCCTCGTGCGAAAGTGCTGCCAAACCAGGAAGGACCACCCCCCCTCCTTGAGAATTGCGTAAGCGAGGCCGAGCTGAGAAAGCAGTGCAGTTTCTTTGCCAAAGAACTGGGCGACCCTAGTATCTATTCGTCCAATCCTTGTTGTGAGCCAGTGCTTGACAAACTGCAAAGATTCTTCCTCGTGTACGACCAAGTTTGCAATATGACGCTGATCATTCGCAAGCTCGCGGATCGCAGCATCTCTGGCATCAGCCCTCCATCTTCGAAGCCGGACTAAAAGCATCACGGGATCGATCACCAGCGCGGTTAGCCCAGACAGCAACGTACCAACCAGTAGCAGATCGAGAGCGACGCGCAATGGACGCCAACGCCACGGCAGGACTGCCCGCCTACGCGGAACTGCACTGCCGCTCCAACTTATCCTTTCTCACTGGAGCATCCCGACCGGAAGAACTCGCCGAGCGCGCCGCCCAGTTGGGCTACCACGCTCTCGCCATCACCGACGAGTGCTCGCTCGCCGGTATCGTTCGCGCCCACACCGAGGCGAAGAACGCCGGTGTTCGGCTGGTGGTCGGCGCGTGGTTCCGGCTGCAGCATCCACAAAATTCATTTAATTCAATAAAACCAATAACATACAAAAACTCCGACCTTGCCATACCAACAGCATCAGTTCGCCGGTCATCGTGATGACCGTTTGGGGCGCCACGTCGATTGAAACTCAAAGCATGGAGCAGCGCACCTGCCGCCAGAGCCCAATGTCGACAACTGGCAAACCTCTGCTAGAGAGTCTCCGGTCTCAGCGCCACATCAAGTATCACCCCGTTCAAATTTGCGCCATTCGTCTCACTTGCAACCCTCACCATCAACTCATTCTTTTTGACAGCGAGATCTCCACGGAGAACAAACTGCTGTGATTGCAGAAGCGCGTCCAAACAGTTCTTTAGTTTCGACGGAGCAGCCTGCCCATTTAAGCTCTGGGCGATCTGCGTCTCGGCCCATTTCTTGAACTCATCTGAAAGAATAACTGTCGCACTCTCTTTAGGTTGCTCGGAATAGCTAAGCAACGCGGAATGGAAACTGTCCTCCTCGACGCTAGCTTCGTTCCAATGCAGATTATTTCCGATCTTCCATCTCAGCGTTGCATGCAGAGCGAACATCGGAGGAGGGTCAATTTGAGTTCCGACGCGTCCTAGCTCCCGCAAGACCTCTTCCTTGACCTCCTGTGCATATAACTCGTTCATTTGGGCCACTCGCTTGAAGCTGCCACTGCGTAACTCACGAACTGGCAGCATGAGAGTTTGATCCTTATGCCAAGTGATCAATACTGGCGAGTGCGGCCCATCCACACGGAGCAGATGCCGAAGACCTTCGGGATGCTTACCGTACAGCTTCTCCTTCGCCTGCGAGCGAACATCGCTGAAATCTCGCGCTGTACCTAACACGCATAAAACATTCTTCGTTGGCGAGCATCTCACCAGATCGCATGCTGGTGTAAGTACTAACAGAAACGTGTTCGGTGCAAACACCCGCGTAGGTACTGCCGTTACTGTACTGCCACTACCCTCTGCCCACGGGCGCCGGGATGTACGTCGCTTGTCTGATATAGGGGAAGTTCGACTAGACGAGCGGAACGAAGCTCGATCCGTTAGGTGGGCAGCTCTCGAAATCCGGCGCCGTGGCGCTTTTGGGGCGAGCACCTCACCGAAATGGATTACCTCTGCAGCGGGGTGTGCCGGCCCAAACACAACTTCCGAGAACAGGTCAAATAAGACCTTTCCTTGTTTTACCTGCCCGGAGAATCCAATCCCAGCCGGATCAATAATTGCGTCCTTGATTTTTGTTCCACTAATCCGCCGAATCTTCGCTGCAATTGATTCAGAGGCCAACCAAGTCAAATAAGCGGCGACCGACTCGCCTTCAGCGGCGAGCCGCGCAAGATCAAGTAACCGCAAATCGTGAATTTCGACTTGCTCGAATTGGCCATCAAACTCTTGAGCGGCCTGCTGCGCGGCATCCACAAGCGCATGCACGACATGCTCTAGAGACTTATTTCCCAGGTACGACGAACGCTTCGAGTTCAATTTTGCCACGACCCAAGCCACGTCTATCTGCGCCTTAGACATCACTTCAAAGAAAGCTGCGCGTGTCCCTACAATCTCCCGAACTTGTTGCTGCGTTTCGAGAGATGCTCTGGAAGACATGAAAAACAGCAGCTTAGCCCTGCTTAAATGCTCCTTATGATTCCGAATACGTTGGAGCGCAGCATCAACTTTCTCATTATCGTCTAAAAAAAAGTCGACGAAGGCCACATCCACCTCGGCCATCGCGCTTACCGCATCCTCCATTCGCCAGAACTTCTTCACCTTGCTAGGTCCGACGAAATTTTCAAGGGCATTGCAGACTAGCAAGGGCTTTTCCGCCTTACCGGTCCACAAAAGTGAAAATGTCCCGAACAACACTTCCAAACCAGCATTGGCTAATGTTTTATTATTGTGGTGCTCCCAAAGCACAGAAATGTGATCGTGATTACTCGTCAACTCCAACAACAAGTCGTCAAGACTCTCTAAACCAAGCTCACGAAAGGCGTCAAAAAGGTGCTGTTGAACATCTGCGCTTCCACTAACGTAGTCAATCCATTTATCTTTGTCTTCAGATTGGATTGCACCTTGCGTGGGCGGCCCAAAGGCGTCATCCACCACCATTGCACTCGTGATTCCCCACATCGACCCGGCTGTCATTGCTGTTTATTAAAATTTAGGATAAACGTTCTATGCATGCCATCGGCATCCGGCGCATCCAAGTACAGACGAGCACCGTTTTCAGTGGACAGGCGTCTAGCGATATAAAGACCTAAGCCACGTCCTTCGCGAGGAGGCTTGGTCGTTACGAATTGGTCAAATACGCTTTCCCGGCGTTCAGCAGGAATCCCAGGACCATTGTCAGTGAATCGCAGGGTACGTGCACGCGGATTCAGCTCTACCGAAATTATCCCCGGAATAGATGGATCGAAGCGATTGGCTAACCAGTAGAATGAATTGCTGAAGAGATTATCCAAAATCTGAAGAAATTGGCCTCGCTCAAGGGTTTCAACGAATCTTCCGCCGGAGGTCGAGGTAACCTCGATTCCAACACCGTGTCGGACACTCTTAGCCCCGTGAAATTCGCAGAGCATATCGACCAATTCACGTAAATCCGCCTCTTTTCTAATCTGGCGACCAGGGATACTGAGTTCATCCAAAATACGAACCCGTTTATCAAGCGTTTTTAGCTGGGCCTCCACAACCTGTAGAGAAAATTTCCCAGAAGAAACCGCCTTTAACGAGTCCTGCGTAACCCTTGAAAGTTCGTGTGATACAAATTCCAACATCAGGCCTACACCAGCCAAATGCACGAAACTGTCAATGGTTTCCTCGAAGCTGGCAATACGAAGCTTAGCTCTCTCCCAAGCTTCACTGACCTCTTCAAGGTGATGCATTACCTTATTAATATTCTCTTGTTCGTCCGGCAAACGAAGCTGCATGCCTTTCAGGCTTGCCACCGCAATATCACGAGACGTGGTCAGGCGCTGCTGTACCTCTTCGGCGACCTCTTCTATCGGTGGCTCCACGTCGCGCTCCACCTGCTCGAGGAACGGACGACAAAAGCCCAATATCACGTAGCGGAGCAGGCGAATTAGCGCTTCTCTGTCATATGAATCGCGAAACCCTTCCCGGTTGGTTTGGTCTAGCAGGGATGGATTGCCAATAGAGCTGATTCGAAGGCGTCCGACCATTTGAGCGCGGTTGAGCTTGTAAGCACTCGCGGCTAGCGCCTTGCGATCCAGATCAAGCCAATCATCCGATCGTTCGCCATAGGGATAGACTCGATAGCCATCCCGGTAAACGAGGAAGCCCCCTGACCACTGCACCAAAAAGTCCCGAATGGAATCATTCCAAAGCTCCGGCGTATCGCGCATGATCCGCCCCCGGTTAAACCAGTGAAACTCCAGCTCCCATGGACCCAAATGCTTAAGTGCTTCTGCCACAACCTCGGCATCGATCAGTGGTAGCTTTTTCTTCTTCCTACCTGGCTCTTCTCGTACGCAGGCTCTTAAGTGCTCGCCCTTAAGATGATCAGTGCGCTCACGGGAGTGAGTTTTATAATCAACTCGTAATGCCAGTTGCGGTTCACCAGACTCGTCATAACTAAACTTTGCTGTGCATAGAGCATCAGCATAGCGCAGTGGCTCACGGTCAAGCACAGGAATGCTAATGTCGACGTCCTGAAAGCTGATGCCCATGAATTTATTGGCGCGGAGCTTTGCGAATGGATCCGAAATTTTGGCTAGATCAGCCTTAGCAATTCGCTTGACCTTGGCTTCAGACCAATCGCTTTGCAGATCCCTGATGTAGATCGTTGTTCCACCCTTCACGACTTCGTCTGGAGTACATAATGATTCTTCAATAGGAAACGATAGCGCCGATGCATCCAGAGTTGGATCAGCAAAGGCCGGACGCCAGTCCAGCCGGAGTGCATTCCAGTGCGGAAGACCTTCGGTTTTGGTCTTGACGCTCACGTAATGACCCAATCGCATTGCGGAAAGTCGACCTATGCCCTTTTCGCCCAAGGGAAGCGTAAGCTCCGACTGCGGATTCTGCAGGCGAGAGACGAGGGCGGTAGCCTGCTCAATTACCGCATTCTTCTCTAAAAGACGGGCCGGCGTACCGACTGTTAGGTAACCATCTTCCAGGTTGCGATATGTCATACCGCAGCCTTCGTCAATAACCGCTATATAACTACCGCGTGTGTAGGCCTGATCGAGACACGTCAAAGCCTCAGCCGCAGTTTTTGGAGTTCCGTATGATTTAATAAACCGCTCACGTGTTGCATCACTAGCTTGGTCGTCAAGGCTTTGGAGAACATTCTGGTTAAATTTCGTGACATTAAACGCACTCCCCCTTTTCTGCTGTGCACTGACCTCGTGCTGAAGCAGCGCCCGCAGTTGCTTGTAGGCGGAATGCTGTAATGCTATTCGAATCCGGATCTTAACTTCCTTCGAGCCCGCATCAATCCCATTCTTGACCAGTTCGTACAATGCAACGGCATCGGAACTGATTAATTCCGCTCCAAGCTCGAGCAGTACGCGGGCCTTGAACTTAAATGACATCGGTTATCCTGACAGAGAACTAGAAGGGTGATTATTCCAAACGAAACAGAGCCAGATCTGCTATAACGCCATGGTTTATAGCTGACAAACAAGACATCCTTGATCATCATCCTCATCAAGCGTTTCGCCCATATCGGCTTCGGCGAACACCTCGGCGAGCGTGGCGTGTTCCCTACGGGTCTTCTGGCGCTCAATACGGATTACATGCTCCCGGCGTATTTGCTCCATGCGGGCAGGCTGCTCGAGTTCGGCTAGGCTTTCCCCTTGGCTCCATGTAAAGAAGTTGCCGGTTTTTTCGTAGGGCTTTTCATAAGCCTTTGCCTTCTCGTACAGATCGGGATGGGTCTCCTTGAGGCGGACCCATTCGATCTTCTGCTGATAGAAACAGAAGTAGCATCCCGAGCGCGTACGGCCCCACCGCGTATATGGCGGCATACCCACTCCCGACGTCCTCAGGATCTCTTCTATGTCGCGCAAAACCAAACCGTCTTCGCGGAAGGGATAGACTGGCTTGATATTGGGCTTGTGGCTGATATAACCGCTACGATCCTCATCGGCCCGCAGACCTACGTAGTTCACGACTTCATCGTTACCGCAGTATTGCTCGAAAGGTTTGAGCTTCAGCGCCCGCGTGCACCAACGCCGGTGATTGGACGGAATCATGCCACCATACATCTCGTACCAGTGGTCGAACCCTACGTCCGCATTGAGGTGCGTCACTTCCTTCCCGAGATAGTTCGAGATTCGCTGCAGAAACTCGTAGGTTTCGGGTAGCTCCTTGCGTGTATCGCTGAAGATGTACTCCATCTCCGGAATGCGGTCGCGCATATAGATAGCCAACGCCGCACTGTCCTTCCCGCCGGACAAGCTAAGAATGTGCCTAACCCGCTTCGCGCTTGCCATGGTCCTTTTCCTTGATGGGATTCGTCGATACATGCATTACTTGCAGCTCCTGCAGCGCTTGCGCTAAGGCTGCAGCGGCGGTCTGAGTGTCACCACCTTCCGACTGCTTTAGCATTTCCAGCAGGCTGCGCGCAAGCCGCGTCGACCGCTCCGTCGCAGCAACCAGCAGCGCAGATTCCTGCCCGCTCACGTCAGTGAGCGTAAGGCTCAGGAAGCGCTCTGCAGCGCGTGGCGCACCCTTGCGCTGCATTACCAGGCGGAGCCAGCGCCGATAATGACCGGAAATGTCTGTCACAGCTTGCGCAAAACTGGCGATGGTCTCGTCTGTCCACGCATCCACAGGGCGCTGGACAAGTAAGCTCGCCACGGAATCGAGCCACTTTTCATCTGTCAGCGTTAAATCCGTGCAGCGCAGAATGAAGCTCTTGAGCCGGGCGTCTGCCAACCCCGTGGCCGCACCTGAGCACTCAGCCTGTAATTGGCTGCGAACCTTGGAAAGCGTGCCGGCTATCTCGAACGCCTGCCCAAGCTCTATGACCACGGCATCCTGAAGATTGCGTTGACTCATGGCCAGATCGGTCAGCGTCGCCGATAACCATTCTAGGAAGGGCAACTTCTCCTTGCTTTGCGCATGCGCCTTCGGCAGTGTCGAAGTCAGCAATAGGATTGGGTCCTGCGCTTTGCGCAATATGGAGCGTACCAGCGCGGCATCCTTGCTGACACGGCCTGTCTGCTGCGTGAAATCTGAAAGCCTCCCGAACCAACGATAGAACGTGCGGGCGACTTCGAGGTAGCTCATGTCCCCACTTGGTGCAATTCCGAGCGTGGCAAGCACGGCACTGTAGTCACGCAACAAGTTTCGGCCGCCCTGGGTCACCGAGAGTTCGCGCAGCGTGAACGTTTGCGGATTCCGATGCATGCGCTGCAGATGCTCGCTTGTGAATTCCAGCACCAGTGTGCCCCGTTCGAAAACCGCGCAGCGACTTCGATGGATCATCAGATAGAGCGTGATCCAGATGCTCGCAGGGCCATTGCGTACACCCAACGGCGGAGCCGCAAGTGCCTGGACGACGTGCTCGAAAGTGGGAGCCTCCTCATTTGCCAAAATGCGGGAAATCTCCATCCAGAGCGCACAGATGTCAACGCTCATTCCCGGCTTCGGGTCGACGAGTTTCCAATTTTTGCCGTCGGCCTCCCATATACCCGTATCGCGCAGCAGCGTGGCGTGAATCAACCGCTCCGGAGGATACTCGTTGTCGCCAAAAAGAGGCGCCGAACCACTGCCAGCAAGGAGAGCATCAAGCAACCGCTGGCGCGCAAGGACAATCGCCGACGCGGGGCGATCCTTGTTGATGAGTTCGTTGATGATGCGTGGGGCGCTATGGAAAACCCTCTCGAACATCCAAGACGCTACCTGGCCTACATTCATCGACTCGCTGCCTGGTACGGCCGCGCCCTGATGCCAATACACCGGCCCTCGGCAGCCCGGAGTAGGCGCCAATGCCGAGAATACGAGCGCATCGACATCCTCTTTGGCCTGATGGAGACGGCCGTCGACGTACTGACTAGTCCACGGGTCCAGCCGCTTCGCAGCCACTTCTCGCTGCACTGCCAGCCAAATAGCTAGTTCCGAGAGAGCTGCTCGACCCTGGGCGGACAACGACAGGCAACAGTGCAAGCTGAGGGGGTCATCACCACTGCCCACGCGATCCTGTGCCTGTCGTTCCTCGGGCGAGCCTTCCGTGACCAAGATCAGGCGAAGCCAGCCGTCAACATGCCTGTCAGCAGCGCTTCTGCTAGTGTTAGTTTGGGGCCACGCTGCGACAGTTCCAACGTCAATGGCCAGGGTGCGGATCGTTCCTCGCTGGTCATAGTGCTTGTTGGCCACAACCACCCGTTTCCCCAGTGCGTGCGAAGCGCCGCGCACGGCGAGTTCGTCATCACCAGCTTGTGCCGCATGGTCGTAGAGCGCCTCGATATTGACGGCTTCCGACACGGCGAAAGCGTATTCTGAGCGGCTATGCCGACAGATCAACAGCCCTTGATCGACTAGGCGGTCAAGCAGCGCTCGCGTCTTGGATACTTCAGCTTCACCAAGCGCAAATGCCACCAAAGCCGGAGTAATACGTAGGGCAAGCGGGACCTGCACCAGCTCCAGCACAGCGATAGTCTTGAGCACCGACAAAACGTCCACGTCCTTCGCTTGTCGCTCAATGCTGGTGAGTGCGAAGGCCCAACGGCGCTCGGCAGCTAGTTCTCGAAAACGTAGCCCATGACCCGAGGCCAGATAGTCGAACACCTGAGGCAACCGATACCAGGGGTATTCGTCTACGGGCGTGACTTCCGCGAAGTCCCGAAGCCCCGCCGGCTCGCTACTATTGAGGAAGGCATGAAAGGAACGTTCGCTCTGGCCGTAACGTTTAGAAATGACGGCAAGCGAAGCGAGCGTCAGCGGATGGAGGGGATAGAGCTTCTCGGCGTGCTGGAACAGACCACGGTCTGCAGAGGTTGGCGCGCGTAGGATGGATTGCTCGAGTGCTGAGCCAAAGAGCATCCGCGCGGCATCTACGAGCTTGGGATTTCGGTACAACGCCGGTTTAGTGCCAAGTGCATTGGCCGCGAAATGTACGTAGCGCTCGACAGGCTCATCGAACGGAATCTCCTCGAAACGTGATGCAACCTTGTGCCACTCGTCACCCAAAGAGCGGCCAATGCCCGCCGCGTAGCTTGCGAAGTGCTGGTGCTGAAGCACCACCATCGCGAGCGAATCATCGACATGCCGGCACGCGTCCTCAGCCAGTTGCTGAAGTGCAATCAGGTCACCCGCCTCCGGATGCATGGCAGCATGTTCGATGAACTTGCCCACTTCATCGACCAAAAGCAGCGTACCGGCGAACCCCTGGGCGCGCGCGACAGATGCGAAATCTCGCATTAGCTCCCCGACAACCGCATTGATGGGGCGTCCCTTATAGAGGCCCGGTTCGCTTAGATGACGCTTTAGTGCAGCCACCCCCTTGCCTTGAGGCCACCCCTCCAGGGCGCGAATGATCTCCGCTCCCAGTGCCAACCCGATCGAAAGCCGTGCTCCCACTATAGCGATCGCGAAACGCCTGGGGTCTGCGAATAGGTCAGCGACAGAAGTAGAGGCCTTATGCAACATTCTCCAGGTCGCAGGATACGCATCACGACCGGCGACCAATTGGGCAAGCACGATCCCCAGTGCGGATTTCCCGCTTCCGTACGGACCAATCACTTTCCACGCGCGCTGGGGCTGCCCCTCTGCTAGCGCCGTACCGACCTGCTTGAGCGCTTGAATCGCATTCGGGGTGGGCAGGTAACTGGAGATGACCGTTTCATCCTTGAGGTCACGGCTCAGCGAGATTGAGCGGGTATGGCGTGCATTCAGCTCCAAGCCATCAATGATTCGTTTAAGCATGGATGGGAGCCTCCTCAAATGCCTCCAGCAGGTAGTACGGATCGATTCGGTCGCGGAAAAGCACCACGCTTTGCGTGTCCGACGTGTCCACGAAGCGCATGGCTTCGCACAAGGGGCCCTGTGCCACGTTCTCCACGCAAGCGCGCAACTGGTGTTCATCCAGCCTGAAGACAACGCCGGGGCTCTTCGTGCCCTTGAGAAGACGAAGGAAATCCACAGATGAGGAGACTTGATCAACCGAGGTCACGAATTCCACCAATGCGATAGCAAACACCCGCAGACTCAGGCCGATTGGCGCACGCAGATCGGTGTTGAAAACAATGCGACCGTCCTCTTCTTTGGCGGCGCGCAGCAACGCGAGGTCCTGCAGCGGGCACCAGGACGTGTCGTCACCACTGCGCTCAGCTTGGTAGTAGCTCTGGAGAAAGATTGAGGCGTGCTGGTCCAGCGTGCTCGCAGCGAGTGGCCTTGCCACCCCTTCGGCGCGTTGAGTTAGTGCCCCGACAAGCCGCTGACGATCGAAGCGCACAAGCCGGCCCTCCCCAAATACCTCTGACCAAGCCGCCAATGCAGCACCAGTGCTTAAGCGCCAATGCAGCAACCACAGCGACTCAAGGGACTCCAGATGCTGGTCCCACCCGAATTCAGGATCCAGTAATTTGCGCCCTATAGGTCCGGGCTGGTGCCCTTGACTGGCCACAGGCATAAGGACTCCAGTAGCCTCGCACCAGAATTGCAGCGACTTCACCATGTTGCGGCCGATGCCCAATGTATGCATCGCTCGCTCTTCATCCTTCAACAAACCAGGATCGCTCGAGACCGCCTGATAGGCTTTGGGAAGCCATCCGTATCGGCAGACAAAGGACTCATGTCCGGAAAAACGATCAGCGACAGTCATGGTTTGGTCTTGTTCTTAGCGTGCTTAACGCTGGGGGAGGCCTCAGCGCCTTCGGCTGACGACGTGCGCTCGACAATGATGGCCTTGGTAGTGGCGTCGAAGTACAGATCCACCGAATCACCCTCTTGGATGCCGGCATTGCGTAGCAACGCTTCGGGCAGGGCGATTCTTCCCATTTTCTGTACTTTTTTTGTACCGAAACTAATCTTCATAAAGTACCCACGAAGGTGAACGCCAGTCTTGAATGGGGAGGATATTAGCCCAAAAAACTCCTGAACAAATACAGAAGCAAGGCTTCAAATGCCTCTTTTGTGTTGCTGCCGCGTCACCGAAGTCGGTATTCCTACTACAGTCAAGCAGGATAAGTGCTTAATACATCATTTTAAAGGTATCGCACGTCGGCCCCTCGAAGCGCAGAAAGCTTCACACATATATCACCTCATTGAGCACCGCCTCCAGTGTGCTTGCGCCACACCCATTGGTCCGAAACCCTTATGAGGACGGGTTCGAGGTCATGGAGAACCTCAAGGTCGTCCAGCCGGTTGATCGTTGTCACCGCCCAGCCCAGTCACAAACTGCGCGCACTGCAGGCTGGCGCGAAGGACTTTGTCAGCAAGCCATTCGATCTCGGCGAGGTACTGATGCGGGTGCGGAACATGCTGGAGGTGCGCCTGCTGCATAGTGAGTCCTTGCAGCACGGCAAGGAACTGGCGGCATGCCAAGATAAGGGGAATCCGCTATCACAAGGGGAAGTCGGCCACGGAGCTATCCGCCGCGGAAGCTGAGATCAGGGGCGGCGCTATCCGATCCGGAAAAACTCCGCCGACTGCCCCGCATTGACCGCCCGCTTGAGCCACGACGGCATCTCGCCCTGCCCGTCCCAGGTCAGCCCTTCCGCGTTGCGGTAGCAGACTGCTGGCGGCGGTGGTGGGGGCGGCTCGTCTGGATCCAGCGGATCGTCGCCGCCCGCGCATGGTTGGCTGTCGTCGTTCTCGTCGCGGCTAACACTGCCATCTTCCGGGGTGAGGGAGGCCGTTGGCGCCCCCTGACTTTCGTCCAGTTGTTCGCCCGGCTTGTCGCTCGGCTTTTCGTCTAACGCCCCGCTCCCGGCCTTGCGGCGCCGCGCACCACCGTCTCGCTCAGGCTCGGCGCTACCCGCAGCTCTGCCAGCAGCTGGCGCAGTCGTTGACGGCGAAGACCTCGTATCTCGGCGGTCCGGTTCTGTGTGGGGCTATTCGCACCGGTATTTTGAGATTTGGGCGCCAGCGTGTTGGACCGCTTCCGATGCTTGCTGGATCTGCGTTGGGTTGTTGCTCAGCATTGCACGCTGGGAGTTGGCAAGGGCAGTTTGGTAGGCGTGGCGCAATGATGGACAGACGATCCCTGAGGTCAGCCGTTGCTGCGACTTTGGGTCCATGAGCGATATTGGCTCTGACCGGTACTCGGCATTCTGTTGGCCAATGGACTTCCTGGCCAGTTCGGTCGTTGCAGTATCCGGGCAAGGCCTGTCCTGCAATGTGACGTGGCCGGTAGAGTTGCGACATTGGTAGATAGTCTGACCAACCGCGCTTGTGGTGACGGTTAGCACCGCCAGCATGAGAATTTTCAGCATGGGCGCATTGACCTCAAGCAGCTGTGGTCCGGGAGAAGCGAAAGACAGAATGGTCTCCATCGATTTCCGCGACCACGCCAACCAGATCTTGCCGGGGACTGAAGGCCTTTTGGATTTTGCTGCCGTCTCGACCATCCCGGACGTATTGGGTTTCGCTTGTGTTCACTACGACCAGCCTGACCTCACTCCCTTCCGTGTAGGCACGCGCCACATTGTTGCGAAACTCGGCATTACCGGGACCGCTCCAGCGATCAAAGGAATCTGCATACTCGGCCGTACCGTTCGGTCCCTTCCGATAGTGAAGAGCCCACAGGCTAACCACAAGCGAGCCGTCTGGCGCCCACGCTGAAACAGACCATTGGACGTTCCGCAGTTTGGCGCCGTATCTGGCAAATGCGTCCTGGATTCCGAGTTGGGACATGTCAACATCGGAGTTATATGACGCGAGCACTGCCGCCAGGTAGAGCAGGCGGGACAACACTTGCGTAATCACTCAGGATCGTGGCGAGTTCCACGTCCTTCGAGGTGTAGCGTTTGATGGGGATGCCGGCCGACGCAAGCACGTCATTCTTCTGACCATCGCGTTTCTGCGCCCTGGCGCTGCCGTGCGAGGCGCCATCGAGCTCGATCACGTAGAGCGGGCGCATCGTCTCGCGCTCGCACACGAGATAGTCGACGTACTTCTGGGCGAACAAGTTGCGTGCGGTTTGTGATTTGCCCTTGTGCTGCACGAATGCGGACATGGCGACCTGAGGAAAAACATGCGAGTCCTTCAGGGCGACCGTCAGGCGATCATAGAGCTGTATTTCGTCCTGTCGCATGAAGGGGGCGCGGCGGGCGAAATTGAAAGCCTTTGCTGATGTTCCGTTGGCACCTTTGGCCTTCAGTGCCGACAGGATGGCAGCGTAGACGACAAACAGAAACAGCACGACAAACACCGACTTCACTTTTGACCCCCGTTTGTTGTTGTAGCTGGGATTTTAACGGGAGCCGTCTGAGGCTGCCCCCTCCGTTGGAGGGGGCAACACGGACTAGGCGAAGAGAGGGCCGACCCGGATTCGCAATTATGCGCTGCAGCGTAAAAGCCTTACCGCGAGCCGAATCCGGAGCGGCCACCGCCAGATTTCGCACACAAAGTACGATGACCCCGGCGGGACTTCGGCGTGTGGTGCGGCTGGCTGGAAGCCGCTCCACTCACTTCAGCGTCTTCAAGCGGTTGTGCGCCGCACGCGCGCCTTCGGTACCGGGATACTTGGCCACCACCTGTTCCAGTGTTTTGCGCGCGGCCGCCTTCTGGTCGGATTCGAGCTGATTATTGGCCACCGCGATCATGGCGTCCAGCACCTTGGGATGCGTCGGGTTGGCATGGATCATTTTCTGCAGCACCCAGGTGGAGCCCTTGTAGTCGCGCTGCGCGTAGAGCGAGTTGCCGAGCCAGTACTGCGCCAGCGGCAGGTAGGGGCTCTGCGGATACTTCTTGATAAACGACGAGAACGCATTCCCGGCGCTCTTGAAATCGCCCGTCTGGAAATGCTTGAGCGCGGCATCGTATTCGGGCTTCTCGCCCGGCTGCGACGTGCCTTGGCGGTCTTCGACCGAAGCGTGCTGCGGCTCGAATTTCTTCAGGCGCGCATCCAGGTCGGCGTAATAGTCCTTCTGCTGCTTCTGCAGCGTCGCCACCGTGTTCTGCAGCACTTCGTTCTGGCCGCGTAGTCGCGCGACTTCCTGGCCCAGGCCTTCGAGCTGGTTCTGCAGGTCGAGTGTGGTGCGGCTATTCTGCTCAATGCGCTGGGTCGCCGTCGCCTGGAAGCTGTTGAACTGGTCGCGCAGGCTGATGACCGTTTTGCGCGCCTGCTCATCGTCGAACACGCCGGCGTGTGCCGGCGCGGGTGGCAGCATGCCGCCGCTCGCCATGGCGGCGAGCCACAACAGGGTAAAAACGCGTACTTTCATAAATGGGGCGTCGTGGGTTGTGTCAGTGAGCCCTCGTCAGATCGCCGTTGGTCTGAGGGCCGAATGCATCGGCGGGCCTATCCCACCCGGAAAAACTCGACGATCTGCCCCGCATTGACGGCCCGCTTGAGCCACGACGGCATCTCGCCCTGCCCGTCCCAGGTCAGCCCTTCCGCATTGCGGTAGTAGACCACCGGCGCAGGTGGTGCGGGCGGTGGAGGTGGAGGCGGCGGCGGCGCGAAGCACCCCGCCGCGTCGAGGTCTTCCAAGGTGAGCCCGAAGTCGTCCATCTGCGCCTGGATCCAGCGGATCGCGTCCGCCCGCTCAGTTGTTGCTGTCATCGCTGCCGTCACTGCCGTCACTCGGGCGCGGCCGGTCCGCCCCCCTTCGGACTAGCAAACTCGGCAGGCCGGAAGTTCGGCGGCCACTGCGTAGGAAGACCAAGGGGAAGAGCTGTGCAACGAGCAGGGGGCGGCGGCGCTGCCTGGCAATCAGGACGAAGGCAAGAGATCGATGAGGAAACGCTCGGGCTTCTTGCCAATCCACGCGGGAGCCCTACCGCGCCCCGACCAGGTCTGGCCCGTCTTGGGATTGCGGTACCTCGGAGGCGGCGCGGCCTTCGTCTTGGTCGGAACAGCGCGGGCAGCGGGCTCAACACTGGGCTTGCCCGCAATGTCCTCAATGCTGAGGTCGTACTCCTGCATCCACCGCCGAATCTCCTCCACGACCTTTGGCACTTCCGTGGCTCGCAACTGCTCAAGTTGCGCATTGACAGATGCCAGTTGAGCGAGCAGTGAGGATTGGGACGGGCTTTGGGTTGCGGTAGGCGCTTTTTGCTCCTGTCGCGGCTTCCGGGTTTGCGTCTTCTGAGTCGGCGCTTCCGGGGCAGCCTCCACTCCAGGCAGTGCTATCTGCTTCGGCCCGCGCTTCCGGGTTGGGGTCTCTTGAGTCGTGACGTCCGGAGCCGCAACTTCAGCTAGGATTTTCGGCTTCCGACCGCGCTTCGGGGTCCGCCTCTCTTCCGGCGCAGCTTCCGGAGCGGCGGTTTCGGTGAGCGCTTTCGGCTTCCGACCGCGCTTCGGGGCCCGCGTCTCTTCCGGCGCAGCTTCCGCAGCGGCAGTTTCGGTGAGCGCTTTCGGCTTCCGACCGCGCTTCGGGGCCTGCATCTCTTCAGGCGCAGCTTCCGGAGCTGGGGCGTAAAGCGGTGCTACCGGGGCGGCCGTTTCGGTCAGTTCGTCCTGGGCGGCAGCTTCCGTCGGTTCGTCCGTGGCCAGGACTTCAACCGGAGCTTCGGCCACGGCTTCCGTGGTCGCTTCCGAGGGCATGGCTTCAATGGGCGCTTCCGGCGCGTCAGATTCAGTCAACGCTTCCGAGGCGGCGGCTTCCATCGATTCTTCCGGTGCCACGTCTTCCGTTGAAGCGTCCGGGGCTGCGTAAGGCCGCCGGCGCCGATATGACACGGTCGCCGTCGGGCCGCTACCCCGGCTTGTCGACCAGAAGTCCAAGCGTCGGACCTGAGTGTCAACGCTGCCACTACCGACGCATGCATCACTGGCTTCACCAATGACGGGATCCGCGTCGCGCATCGCCTCAGCGATGGGAAGCTCCATCTGACCAAGCCCGTCCGTCGCATTGCTCGCGACAACGGGTTCAACCACTTGCTTCGGGGCCAATTCGTTCTCCTTCATTGAAGTCACTGCACGTGCAGACGCTTCCTAATCCCATGGACGGTGAGACCTTGTCTCCTGCGTGTCGTTCGAACTTACCCATCGGCGTTTATGTGATGCAAGCTTGGGGGATTGCCCGTCGTCGCCCCTCTGCGCCTGGATCCAGCGGATCGCGTCCGCCCGCTCAGTCTTTGCTGTCATCGCTGCCGTCACTACTGTCGTTGCCTTCGTCCTGATTGTTGGGTAGCGCCGCCCCCGGCTCGTCGCCCTGTTCTTCGCCCAGCTCATCCTGCTGAGCTTCCCCCTGACCGTCGCCCTGCTCTTCCGGCGCGGTCGCCGCCGAACTGCCGCCCTTGCGCCGCCTTCCACCACCGCCACCGCCGTAGCGTTCGCGCGGCGCGACGCGCAAGGTGGCCAGCAGCTGGCGCGCGAGCGCCGCTTCCGCTTCGCCGCGCTCGGCCCGGCGCAGTGCCGCGGCGAGTTCCGCCTGCACGGCCTCCAGGTCGCCCGCCGCCTTGCGTTGCGCCTGCTCGGCTACCGCGAGCCGATCGGCCAGCGCCGCGGCCTGCGCTTCGAGCTTGGCGCGGCCCTCCGCCTGCGCCACGGCAGCATCGCGCGCTTCGCTGCGTGCCGCCGCCAGTTCGGCGCGCAGGTCTTCGGCCGTGCGCTCGCTCTTCTGGCGCGCGGTGCGCTCCTGGTCCAGTTCGCGCAAGCTGCGCCGCTCGCTGGCTTCGGCGCGTTCCTGCGCCAGCGTCACCGCCTCGCGCGCCCGTTCCAGCTCCGCCGAGAATTGGGTTCGCAAGGCGTCCAGCTGGCGCCGTCCCGCTTCGAGTTCCGTCCGCCCCGCCTCGAGCCGGGCCTGTGTGGCGGCGTGCGCCTGTCGCTCCGTGGCCAGGTCTGCCTGCACCGTGTCGTGCGCCTGCCGGGCCTCGGCCAGCTGGGCGGCGATCGCCGCGGCGTCCTCGCGCGCGGCAGCCGTCTCCGCGCGCGCCGCATCGCGCTCGGCTTCCGCTTCGCTCGCGGCGTGACGCGCCTCCGCGCGCAACGTGGCCAGCTCGGCGGACGCGGCCTCGTTGGCCGCCTGCCAGATGGTCTGGACCGCCCCGGCCGCGATGTCCTTCAACGCCTCCGGCAAGTCGGGATGGTCGATGGTCACGCGCGTGCGCCCGCGCAGTTCCTGCCAGAACGCCTGCAGCACCTCAGACGGCGTGCCCATGCTGCCCTTGCGCACCAGGCTGTAGAGCTTGTTGGCGGTGGGGGTGACGCCATAGCGGAAGAACAGCAGGCCGCAGACCTCGCGGTACAGCGCACGGGTTTCGGGGAAGCGGCTGCGCAGTTCGGCAATGTCGTTGGCCATCGCGGCCTGCAGCGTGGCGTCGGTCAGATCCAGGTCGGCAGCGGCCATGGGGAAAAAAGACGGAAAAGTGATGACAAATATTACTACGTAATACGACATATATCCAATTTTCTTGGCAGAACTTTAGACATAACTGCGCTTATGTTTAGCAATGTGGTATAGTGACGCAAATAGCATGTGATTCGGCCGATACATCATGGAACTGCTCCCGATCCAATCTTCGGACGGCCCGCCCGCCCCACCCCTCACCCCGCTCGAGCACTTGCGCCTGACCCCGGCGCTGTCCGGCGCGGCTGGCAGCAACCGCGCCCCCGCCAACGCCACCCGCATCGCCGCGGCCGACGACCTGGCCGCCGTCACCGCCTGGCTGGCGCGCTATGCCGACAGCGCAGCGACGCTGTCCACCTACCGGCGCGAAGCCGAGCGGCTGCTGTTGTGGGCCGTGCTGCAGCTGGGCAAGCCACTGTCCTCGCTGACGCACGAGGATCTGCTCACGTACGAGCGTTTCCTCGCCGACCCGCAACCGGCCGCGCGCTGGGTGCTGGCCGGCAGCAGGAAGAAACTCGCGCGCGGCCACCCCGCCTGGCGCCCGTTTGCCGGGCCGCTGTCGCCCCGCAGCGCGCGCCAGGCGCTGGTTATCCTGAACGCGCTGTTCGCCTGGCTGACCGAGGCGGGCTACCTGGCCGGCAATCCGCTCGCCCTCGCCCGCCGCCGGCGCGCGCCCACCCAAGCGCGCATCACCCGTTACCTGAGCCACGACCTGTGGGAGACGGTCAAGGACACCGTCGCGGCCATGCCGACCGAGACCGCGCGAGAACGCCTGCACGCCGCGCGCTGCCGCTGGGTGCTGACGGTGTTGTATCTGGGCGGGCTGCGGGCCGCCGAGGTGACAGGCACTCCCATGGGGGCGTTCTTCTGCCGGCGCGATGCCCAGGGCACTGAGCGCTGGTGGCTCGAGGTGACCGGCAAGGGCAACAAGACCCGGCTGGTGCCGGCCTCGGACGAGCTGATCGCCGAACTGGCGCGCTACCGCCGCGCCCACGGACTGCCGCCTAGCCCGCAGCCCGGGGAAACGCGCCCGCTGGTGCTGCCGGTCATCGGCCGCGAGACGGGTCGCGACAAGGCCCTGTCGCGCGGCGCGCTGCATCTGATTCTGAAGGAAGTGTTCGCCATGGCGGCCGAGCGCCTGCGCGGGCGCGGGCCCGAGTGGGAGGGTCAGGCCGATGTCCTGGCCAGCGCCTCGGCGCACTGGCTGCGCCATACCGCGGGCTCACACATGACCGACCAGCAAGTCGACCTGCGTTTTGTGCGCGACAACTTCGGCCATGCCTCGATCGCTACCACCAGTGGCTACCTGCACAGCGAAGAGGATGCGCGGCATGAGGCCACCCGAGAGCGGCACCGCATCGGTTGGACCAGCAAGACCTAGGATGAGCCCGCATCGCAACACCGCACAGGGCAAAGTCATCGATCGTCACGGCACCATCGTGGCAAGCTACCTGCATTGTGACCTTCCCTCCCGCCCAAGCGCCACCGCCCCGCTATTCAAACCATGAACCCATCTCGCTACGCCGACAGGGAAATTGCCGCCGTCTATCACGTCATCCGGGAACGTCGCGACATGCGCCACTTTCGGCCGGACCCGCTCGATCCTGCGTTGCTGGAACGCCTGTTGCACGCTGCGCATCTCGCCCCCAGTGTCGGCTTCATGCAACCCTGGCGCTTCTTCCGCATCACTGACAGTAGCTTGAGAACGCAGGTCCACGCGCTGGTTGGTGCCGAACGCCAGCGCACTGCGGTCGCCCGGGGCGAACGCCAGGACGAGTTCATGCGACTCAAGGTGGAGGGCATCCTGGACTACGGGGAAGTACTGGTGGCGGCGCTGATGGATGGACGTGAGCGGCATGTCTTCGGTCGGCGCACCATGCCGGACATGGATCTCGCTTCGGTGGCCTGCGCCATCCAGAACCTCTGGCTTGCTGCGCGCGCGGAAGGATTCGGCGTGGGCTGGGTTTCCTTGTTCGACCCTGAACAGCTTGGCCCGCTGCCGAGACCTCGGCTCGCGGGTGGCCAATCAGGTGGCCCGGCGCCTGGTCATGCCCCTCACCGCAAAGGCGGCCAGGCGCAGTACATCGAGGAGCCCGTCTCCCGCCGCGCCAGCACTTCGCTGGCTCCGCATCCTGGATGCCGTGCGCGCCGAGCTGCGCGGAGACTGGCCCATCGCCCGGATGGCCATGCAGGTTTCCGCCAGCGCCCGCACTTTTCAGCGGCACGTCACCAATGTGATGGGCATGCCGCCAGGCGAGTGGCTGGTGATGCAACGCTTGGCTGCTGCCAAGACCCTGCTCGACGTGGATGATATTGCGGTGCAGGTGGGGTTTGGCGACACGGCCATACTGCGCGGCCATTTCCGCAATCGGCTTGGCCCCAGCCCCGGAGGCTACCGCAAACGGTTCAGGACATGAGCCCATAGCACCTGCAGGTTGCTTGCCGCGCGGCCAAGTGGGTGCCCCAGGGCGCCACCGCGATAGCGCACCGCCCACCGCTACCAGCTAGGCAGACAGCGGATCTCCCATGCTGCATGAATGGCATACTTGCAGCGAAGCCTGAGAGGCTCTCAGCACAAATCAAACCTATCAAACTTCAGCACACTGCGGATAAATGCAAACGCCCTCAACCGAGAAAACTCTTCCCCCTCGCGAAACCTCCGTCCGAATCCTTGACGCGGCAGAGCAACTCTTTGCCGATCAAGGCTTCGAAGGAACATCGATCCGGCAAATTACCGACCTGGCGGGGGTCCGCCTGGCCCTGGCGCATTACCACTTCGAATCCAAGGAGCACATCTTTCACGAGGTTCTTGCGCGTAGGGCCAATGTGGTCAACGAGAGCCGGCAGCAGTTGTTAGCCCACTACCGCCACCTGCATGGCAATGAGCCACTATCGGTTGAGGAAATTGCGCGCTGCTATCTCTCGCCCTACTTGTACTGGAGCATGCACGGCGGCTCCGGATGGCAAAACTACGCCAAGCTGGCCGCTCGCATCATGTCCACCGAGCGTTGGATGGGATTGCTAGGCACGCTGTTCAATCCCTTGGCGGAGGCTTTTCTGCAAGAGTTACGCCGTACCTTCCCCGGTCGCGAGGAAAAACGCATCCAATGGGCTTTCGACTTCATGGTCGGTGTCATGTGCAACACTTTCAGTGAAAACAACCGGATCGAGGTGTTGTCTGGTGGACTCTGCTCCTCCGACCATCGCGACGATGCGTGCAGCCATCTGCTGCCTTTCATGGTGGCAGGCGTCCTGGCGACCGTTGACACCCCGCCTGCGTCTTTCCAGCAGGATTTCACGATCATCAACAAGGCCGCCGCCCTTTAGGCTCAGCAGCCATCGCCGGCACTTAAGCCAGCACCCAATAGCTGCCCACCAATTACATCAGGGTTAATACTTATCACGTTAACGTGAATAGTCATTGACTGATACTTGCTGCAAAGTTCGCCAAAACTTGGTTAGTCGTCCAACCAATCAATTATCTGAAGAAACCTGCTGGCCAAATGAACTCTGCACTTCCCCAAAGCGGTATTCGGAAAGTCACGCCATCTTTTTCCGCACCCCGGCGCAAGAGTTTGCAATGGCTGCTCGCCGCCACAGGCTGCGCACTGAGTTGCGGTCTGCCTGTCACCGCGATGGCGCAAGACGGTTGGAAACCAAGCCACCCCATCAAGATCGTCGTGCCCTACCCGCCCGGTGGCGGCACGGACACGGCAGCACGCGTGCTGGCGGATACGGTGACCAAGCAAACCGGACTCGCGGTCGTCGTGGACAACCGCCCCGGCGCCAACGGAATCCTGGCAACCCGCGCAGTCCATGGCGCCTCGCCGGACGGGCTCACGCTGATGCTGGGAACATCGGACACCCATGCTGTCAATCAGCACCTATATCCGCAGGTCGCCAAGGCGGTGGCGACCATGATTCCCGTCAACGCCGTCGCCCGCGTACCAGTCATGCTGATCGGCCGCAAAAACCTTGCGCAGAAAACTGCTCGCGATGCTTTGCAATTTGCACGCACCCACGAGATGACTTATGCCCACTACGGCATAGGCAGCAATGGGCAAATTGCCATGGAAATGATCAAAGCTAGTGCCGGTATCGACAAGATGCTGGGCGTCCCCTACCAAGGTGGAGGTCCCGCTTTGCAGGCCGTAATGGCTGGTCAGGTGGATATCGCCGTAGTGCCGATGAACGCCGCGCTGGCTCAGGGAAGCAACGTGGTGCTGCTGGGTACGCTGTCCACGCAGCGCCCAGACGGTGCCAAGGACATTCCCACTCTCAAAGAGCAAGGCTTCGACGTGGTTGCCGACTCCTGGGCCGGGCTGTTTGCGCCACCCGGGACCCCTCCAAACATCGTGGCAGCATTTTCCCGCTTCACCAAGGCTGCCCTGGAAGACTCGGAACTCGCCAAGCGCCTGGCTGCACAAGGCCTGTCACCGTTGTCACTGAATGGCAGCGCTGGATTTGCCAAGTTCGTCGCCACCGAAAGCACCCGTCTGGAAAAAGTCATTCGCGACGCGAATATCAAAGCAGAAAAGTAAGCCCAGCCCCTATATATGAATCACTCACCTCAAACTCAGATCACCAACAATCGCAGCATTGACTTGGCTGGTAAACGCATTCTGGTCACTGGAGGCTCCAGCGGCATTGGCCTGGCGTCCGCTCGTCGCTTCATCGAAATGGGCGCGTCGGTCTTTTTGATCGACCTGAACGCAAATGCGCTTGCAGCCGAGGCCCGGGCCATGGGAGCCCAGGGTTTTGCCGTTGCCGATGTCACCAGCGAGCAGGCCTGCGAAACAGCCGTGGCCAGCGCCTGCCAGAGCCTGGGCGGGCTAGACGGACTCTTCCACTGCGCTGGTGTCAGCGACCAGGTGACGCCTGCAGTCGACATGGACATCGACATCTGGCAACGCATCGTCGACGTGAACCTGCGCGGCTCTTTCCTCATGTGCCGCACGGTAGGCGGCGCCATGCTGGAGCGCGGCAGCGGCTCCATCGTGACTATCGCATCGGTCAATGGCCTCAATGGCATTCCGAGGCGCAATGCCTACGGTCCTGCGAAAGCCGGTGTGGCCATGCTGACCCGAAATCTGTCCTGTGAGTGGAGCCACCAGGGCGTGCGCGTCAATGCGCTGGCGCCCGGCTATATCGCCACGCCCATGATCGACCAGCTCGTGCACGACCACAAGATCGATGTGGATCGCATCGAACGCCGCACGCCCATGGCGCGCATGGGACGTCCCGAAGAGGTCGCCAATGCCGCCGCGTTCCTGCTGTCCGACGCTGCCTCGTATGTATCCGGCGCAATTCTTCCGGTAGACGGCGGCTTTACCTCCTACGGTGGTGCCGGCGACGTGAAAACCGCCTGAGCACCGCAACCCCCTTCACGCCAACTCTCCCCTGGCTTCACCATGAGCACTCACCTCCCCTCGCGCGCGGGCGATAGCCCGGCGTCGCCCAACGCCCCAGCATTGACTTCGTTCGTGCCAGTCGCCGCTGACTCGCATTTCCCGATTCAGAACCTCCCCTTCGGCATTTTCAGCACGGAAAGCCGCGCACCACGCGCCGGCGTGGCTATCGGTGACTGCATCGTCGATCTGCAGATCCTGGCCGAGGCCGGCCTGATCTGCGCCGCAGATGCTGCCGTGTTCAAGCAGTCCTCTTTGAATGCCTTCATCAGCCAGGGCCGGGCGACAACGTCCGCGGTTCGGCAGCAGGTCAGCGAACTGCTGCGACACAACAATCCTGTCTTGCGCGACAACACCTCCCTGCGGCAGCAAGCCATTGTTCCTATGTCGGAGGCCACCATGCACCTGCCTGTGGCCGTGGGCGGGTTCAGCGATTTCATGCTTTCGCGCGAGCACTCGCTCAACTGCGTGGACATCCTGGGTGGCGGCAGCGGCGCCGGCAAGCTCTGGCCCAACTGGACCTATCTGCCCATGGCCTACAACGGCCGGGCCAGCTCGGTTGTGGTGGGAGGAACGCCCGTCAAGCGCCCCTGGGGCCAAGTGGTGACACCGGGCGAGAGCGCGCCCCGCTACCAGCCCAGCCAAAAGCTGGACTTCGAGCTGGAGGCCGCCGTTGTTATCGGCGCTGGCAACGCGCTCGGCACCACCATCGCGATCGACAATACCGAAAAACATGCTTTCGGCGTCGTGCTGCTCAACGACTGGAGCACGCGCGACATCCAGGCCTGGGAAGCACAGCCACTTGGCGTCTTCGTCTCCAAGGGACATCGCACGTCAATCTCGCCCTGGATCGTAACGTTCGACGCGCTGGAGCCATTCCGCATCGAGGGCCCTGAACAATCGCCACCACCCCTTCCCTATCTGGATCAACAGGGGCTGCGCAATTTTGACGTGCACATGCAGGCATCCATCAAACCGAAAGATGCCGATGCCGCCTCGGTGGTCTGCCGCAGCAATCTCAAGCACCTGTACTGGAGCTTTGCCCAGCAGATCGCCCACCATGCGTGTACCGGCTGCAACTTGCAGCCAGGAGACCTGCTGGGCACAGGGACTGTCAGCACCAGCGGCCCCGGCGGGCAGGGCTGCCTGTATGAAGCCACGCGCAACGGCCAACAGCACATCGACCTCGAGCAAGGCGGCACCCGCGTCTATCTGGAAGACGGCGACGAGGTGGAACTGACCGCCTGGGCTCAGGGCCCGGGCCACCGCATCGGCTTTGGTGCCTGTACCGGGACGGTGCTGCCCGCGGATGCTTGATTCACTCGAATCCCATTGACCACCAGGAGATTCTCATGACTTCTTCATTGCAGCCATTTCGACTTGCTCTCGGTGCCACGGCACTGATTACCGCATGTGCCGCCACCGCCCAAATCTCAGGAGATGTTGTTCGCATCGGCTCCATCACCGATCTTTCCGGACCCTTGGCCGACAACGATGGCCCAGGTGGACTGGAAGCCATCCGCATGGCGGTGGCGGACTTCGGTGGCAAAGTCAACGGCAAACCCATTGAAGTGCTGTCCGCCGATCACCAGAACAAGGCCGACATCGCTTCCGCCAAGGCATCGACATGATCGTCGGCGGCGCCAACTCCGCCGCCATGCTGGCCATCAACAGCCTGGTGGCCGAGAAGAAATTCGTGTTCCTGCTCGTGGGCCCGGGAGCGACGCAGTTCACCAACGACGCCTGCACGCCCTATACCGTTCAATACCACTACAACACCACGGCCCTGGCAAATACCGTCAGCTCTGCCGTCATGGCCCAAGGCGGAAAATCCTGGTTCTTCCTCACGCCGGACTATGCTTTCGGACACTCGCTCGAACAAGAAGCCACCAAGGTGATCACGGAAAACGGCGGCACCGTCTTTCCCCGACAATCCGCCTGAACTGACTTCTTCTCAAGGAGCGCAAGCATTGATCGCATGATGGCTAACAGGTTGGACCGGGGCGAGGAAAACCCGATAGGGAATGTGAGCAGCAACGCTCGATGATCAGATGAGGACCTCGCCAGCGAATTCCATATGGGCCAGCAGGCTGAGCGGCCTGCACAAAAGGGCTGATGGTATGGACTCCCGCCCCCTCCGGGGCCACACTGAAGGGTCAACTCTTGGAAGAGTAACAATGCCCGCCCTGACCATTGGCTTGGATATCGCGAAGAACGTCTTCGTGCGACCTGCAAGTCGCCTGAATTTCTGTTTCACAGGAGAACGTATGGCCTGACGAAACCGATTGTTCCATCAACCGTTCCCTACCCAGACATGCGGAGCCGGTAACAGCTCGGTGTGAAGCTCTGGGGACAACGTAGCCGCCGGATAACCGGTACGCCCAGCCGCGAGGCGAAGCGGAATCTGCCAGCACGAAGGCGGAGAGGAGCAAGGGATGAGCGGGTACGACCAACATATGTGAACTTCTGATAAACGTCGTGATCTTTGACAAGCCAAACGCGCTGACAGGCTTGAACCAAAACGGTATGCGGTGAGGAGTGGTCTTCGAAGACTGGACCACCATGGACAACCAGCCGCCGGCGAAGAGGAAGGGTCCGCCCCGCTCGGAGATTCATGCGGAACAGGGTAAGCCCATCATGTTGCCGGTGACGGCAGGCGAACCGCAAGGAACGCTGTTGGCACGGTGGGTAGTCGGCCCTGAACAATTCGTTCTGCAGGCCTCGCCGAACACTTCAGCGCCGTGATATGGCGAGCTGATCGAGGTT
>NZ_JBWKQZ010000038.1:0-92508 GCF_059419025.1 Cupriavidus sp. GW821-FHT07C08 | reverse complement strand
CGACCGGGTCGTCAAGTCCCGCCCTTCACGCTATGCCGTTCGCTTCCTCAATAGGGACCTTAACTGAACGGCATTACCCCCTACGCCTGGGCCGACGCCATGATGAGCCCGAAGCGCGACACTCTGCAGGTGATCGACAAGCAAAGCCTGCGGGTGATCGGCAGCGTCACGCCGAGCCCTGGGCGCACCGCCGCCCACGTCGAATTCACGCGCGACGGGCGCTACGCGCTGGTCAGCCTGATGGAGCGCGACGGCGCCATCGTGGTGTACGACGCGGCCACCTTGCAGGAGGTCAGGCGCCTGCCGATGGACAAGCCCATCGGCAAGTACAACGTCTTCAACAAGACCACGCGCTCGGCCGGCACCAGCCACTGAGCCGGCGTGGTGATGCCCCATTGCAGGAGCCCGAGATGAACCCACCCCTGAAACCCGGCAAGGTCTGGCTGGTCGGCGTCGGCCCCGGCAGCCCGGACCTGGTCACGGTACGCGCCATGCGCGCGCTGGCCGCGGCCGAGGTCTGGCTGGTCGATGACCTGGTCGCGCCGGAGATGTCCTGCTATGCCAGGCCCGGCACGCATGTGGAGTGGGTCGGCAAGCGCGGCGGGCGCTGCTCGGTCAGCCAGGAGCGCATCCAGCAGCTGACGCTGCAGCATGCGCTGGCCGGCCGCACCGTGGCGCGCGTCAAGGGCGGCGATCCGCTGCTGTTCGGGCGCGGCGGCGAAGAAGCCGCCTTCCTGCGCGGCCACGGCGTAGCCGTCGAGATCGTCAATGGCATCAGCAGCGGCATGGCCGCCGCACAGGCACTGGGGATTGCGCTGACACACCGCGCGCACTGCCACGGCGTGACCTTCGTGACCGGCCATACCAGCGCGCACGGCTCGCCCGACTGGCAGGCGCTGGTGCGTGGCGGCACCACGCTGGTGATCTATATGGGCATGAGCCGGATCGCGGCGATCCGCGACGGCTTGCTGGCGGCGGGGATGCGCAGCGACATGCCGGCGGCGGTGGTGATGCATGCCGGCAGCGAGCAGGCACGCAGCTGGACCGGCTCGCTCGGCACGCTCGCAGAATCGCTCGCAGCGGGGCTGGCCAGCCCGGCCGTGATACTCGTGGGTGGGGTGGTCGGAGACACGCTGCAGGCAGTGCAGGCGATGGTCCCGGGCGCCGGCGCGCTGGCCGCGTAGCGTCGGCTGCCTGCAAGTTCTACCGGGTTTCAGCGAGCCGACTGTGTGCTCCCTCTCCCGCTTGCGGGAGAGGGAGCAAGCCGGCAGCATGCAAAGTCTGTCAGCAGTTGCGCGCCGATGCCGCACTCGCCTCGCTTGCTGGCAGACCGCTCAATACGGCAACCCCACATAGTTCTCCGCCAACACCCGCGACGCCGCCTCCGACCCCACCAGATAGTCCAGCTCCGCCCGCTGCATCCGCAACGAGAACGCATCCGCATCCGGAAACCGGTGCAACAGCGAAGTCATCCACCACGAGAAGCGCTCGGCCTTCCACACACGCTGCAGGCAACGCGCGGAATAGCCATCGAGGCCGCTGGCATCGGCATGGCGGTAACGGGCTTCAAAACCCTCGGACAACGCCAGCACATCACTGGCGGCCAGGTTCAACCCCTTGGCCCCGGTAGGCGGCACGATATGTGCCGCGTCGCCCGCCAGGAACAGCCGGCCAAAACGCATCGGCTCGCTCACAAAACTGCGCAGCGGGGCAATGCTCTTCTCGATGCTGGGCCCGGTCACCAGCGCGCTTGCCGTCTGCGGATCGAGCCGGCTGCGCAGCTCCTGCCAGAAGCGCTCATCGGACCAGTCTTCGACGCGCTCGCTCGACGCCACCTGCACGTAGTAGCGGCTGCGGTGGCGCGAACGCATGCTGCACAGCGCGAAGCCGCGCTCATGGCTGGCGTAGACCAGCTCATCGGCAACGGGTGGCGTCTCCGACAACAGCCCCAGCCAGCCAAACGGATAGACGCGCTCGAACACCTGGCGTGCCGCCACCGGCACGCTCTCGCGGCAGATGCCGTGAAAGCCGTCGCAGCCGGCGATGTAGTCGCAGGCAACCTCGCGCATGGCGCCATCCTTGCGATAGCGCACCGACGGCGTGCTGCCGTCGAAACCATGCACGCTCACCTCCTGCGCTTCATAGACCGTGGTGGTGCCATCGGCGCGGCGTGCATCCATCAGGTCGCGCGTGACCTCGGTCTGCCCGTACACCGTGACGCTGCGCCCGATCAGCGCATGCAGGTCGATATGGTGGCGCTGCCCGCCGTACGACAGGGCGATGCCGTCGTGGACCAGGCCTTCCGCATGCAGCCGCCTGGCCACGCCGGCACGTTCCAGCGCGTCGACGGTGACGCTCTCCAGGATGCCCGCGCGGATGCGGCCAAGCACGTATTCGGGACTGCGTTGTTCAATGATGATGTTGTCGATGCCGGCGCGAGTCAGCAACTGGCCGAGCAGCAGGCCGGCCGGGCCGGCGCCGATGATGGCAACCTGGGTGCGCATGTCTTGTCTCCTTGTGGGTATCCGTCTTCTGCCGCTAAAGATAGTCGGCTGAGGCCCCCCAAGGAATGGACAGATCGAACCAATGACAGGACAATCGGAACATCGCTGGTAAACACTGAAGCCACCGTGAGACCTGTCCCGACGTACTCGCTATACGGCACCAATCCCTCGGAATTGCTGTCAAACCAGCTGCATTTCGAGTCCATTGCCGCGCGCAGCCGCCTGCACGGGTGGGAGATCAAGCCACACCGGCATGAGCGCTTCCTGCAAATTCTGTACATTCACTCAGGCGCCGGCGAAGCCTTGCTGGAGGAGCGGCGCGAACCGCTGCGCAGCGGTTCGCTGGTGACGATGCCGCCACGGCACATCCACGGCTTTGTCTTCACGCCGGACACCGACGGCATGGTCGTGACCATGACCGACAGCCACCTGCGTACGCTGCTGGCCGGGGTGCCGGATGCGCTGCCGCTGTTCGCCCATCCGCGCCACGACCGCGTGCGCCGGGGCCACGCGCTGGCCGACACGCTGGCACTGGTTCGCGGCGAGATGGAAACTGTGTCCGCCTGGCGCGGGGCGTCGCTGTCGGCATTGCTGACGCTGCTGCTGATCGGCATCGCGCGGCTGGCCAATGCCACCGCGCCGGCCGCGGTGCGCAGCAACAGCCGGCCCGCGCGGCACTTCCAGCACTTTCAGCAGATGCTCGAGTCAGCTTATCGTGAGCAGAAGGAAATCGCGCACTATGCCGGCGCCATCGGCATCACGCCCACGCAGCTCAACCGCGTGTGCCGCCAGGCGTGCGGGCAGTCGGCCCTGCAGATGATCCATGCGCGCGTGCTGGCCGAGGCGCAGCGCGACTTGCTGTTCAGCGACCTGGAGGTCAAGTACATCGCCCTGTCGCTCGGGTTCTCCGACGCTGCCTACTTCTCGCGCTTCTTCGCGCGGCTGGTAGGACAGTCGCCGACAGAGTTCCGGCAATCGGGGCGCGCGCGGCTGCCGGCATTTGCCATGCCGCCGCCCGCGGATGCGGCGGGGTGACCGGTCAGCCGGCCTGGTCCATCCCGGCGAACACCTCCTCGGCCAGATGAAAGGCCGAGTTCGCCGCCGGCACGCCGCAATAGATTGCGGTCTGCAGCAGCACCTCCTTGATCTCGTCGCGTGTCACGCCATTGTTGGCGGCGGCGCGCAGATGCAACCTGAGCTCCTCCGGGCGGTTCAGCGCCACCATCATGGCGATCGTCAGCAGGCTGCGCGTATGCCGCGGCAGGCCTTCGCGCGTCCAGATCTCGCCCCAGGCATAGCGCGTGATGAGGTTCTGGAATTCCTCGTTGAGCGGGGTCAGCCGCGCGAGCGAACGGTCCACGTGCGCGCTGCCCAGCACCTCGCGCCGCACGGCAAGGCCGGCGTCGTAGCGCGCATGATCATCGGTGACCGGCAGCCGGCCGCGCACGAAATCGAGCAGCGCTGCCGTGAAGCGGCCGGGCTGCTCGAAGCTGGAAATATGCGCGGCGGGCAGTTCGACAAAGCGGGCGCCGGGAATCGCATCGGCCAGCGCGCGGCCTTCCTGCGCAGGGGTCGACGGGTCCTGGCTGCCGGCGATGACCAGCACCGGCACCTGGATCGACGCGACCGACTCGCGGAAATCGGCGTCGCGCACGGCCGCGCAACTGGCCGCATAGCCGCGCGGATCGAGGCCGGCGAGCACATCGCGCAAGCCGTCGAGCGCGCGCTCCGCCGTGGCGGCAAACCCCGGCGTGAACCAGCGCTCGACTGAAGGCGCGACCATCACGGCCATGCCTTCGCGCAGCACGGTGTCGATGCGGGTGTTCCAGCCGTCGGCATTGCCGATCTTCGCGGCGGTATTGGCCAGCACGATATGCGAGAACCTCTGCGGCGCATGGATGCCCAGCCACATCCCGGTGAGCCCGCCCATCGACAGGCCACAAAACGCCGCCTGCCCGATCCCCAGCGCATCCAGGATGGCGATGACGTCCTGCCCGAGCTGCGCCACGGTAAAGGCATCGCCCGGCGCGGTCGAGCGGCCGTGGCCGCGGGTGTCGTAGCGCACCACGCGATAGCGACCGGCCAGCGCGGCAGCCTGCGGCTCCCACATGGTGTGGTCGGTGCCGAGCGAGTTCGAGAAGAGGATGGCGGGCGCGGAATCGGGGCCGTCAACGGTGTAGAAGAGCCGGGCGCCGGCGTGGTCGAGGTAGGGCAATGCAGTCTCCTTGGGTGCGCGGCCGGCGGTGTGGCCGGCGCATCGCGGTAGTTCCGGGCTCAGGGCAGTCTCAGGACTGGCGCGCCGCCAGCGCGGATTGCCAGGCCTGCACGGCGGCGTCCGCAAAGGCCGCTGACTGGCCCGCGTAGTTGGCCGGGTCGGCAAGGCGGTCCAGCGCGGCGTCATCGAGCAGGCCAGCATGCGCCGGGTCGGATTGCAGCGTGCGAGCCAGTGCGTCGCGCAGGCTGGTGCCGTCGGCCACCGCACGTTGCGAGGCACGCTCTACCAGATGGTGCGCCGGCAGCCGGCCGATCCTGCCGCCAAGTTCAAGCATCGCCGCCTCGCCGAGGATCAGGCCATGGGTGAGGCCGAGGTTGGCACGCATGCGCGCCGTATCGACCTGCAGCCCCGCCACGACCTCGCCCATCTGGCGCAGCGCGCCGGCGGCCAGCGTCACGATCTGCGGCAGTGTGTCCCACTCTGCCTGCCAGCCGCCCAGGGCGCGTTCATGTTCCTGCACCATGCCCGCCAGCATCGTCGCCACCAGCGGGGGCACGCGCACCGCGGCCGTCAGCACCGCCGCGCAGCCGACCGGGTTGCGCTTGTGCGGCATGGTGCTGGAGCCGCCGCGGCCGGGGCCAGACGGCTCGGCCACTTCCGCCACCTCGGTCTGCATCATCAGCGAGATATCGCGCGCCATCTTGCCGAGCGTGCCGGTCAGCATGCCCAGCGTGGTGGCGATCTCGGCCATGCGATCGCGATGCGCGTGCCACGGCAGCACGGGGGCGGCCAGGTCCAGTTCGCGGGCCAGCGCGGCGGTCACCGCGGGCGCGGCCTGGCCAAGGCTGGCGAGCGTGCCGGCGGCGCCGCCGAACTGCAGCACGCGGGCCTGGGCGCGGGTGGCATCGAGACGGCCGAGATCGCGGCGCAGCGCATCGAGCCAGCCCGCGGCCTTGAGGCCGAAGCTGGCCGGCAGGGCATGCTGGAGCCAGGTGCGCGCGACCATCGGCGTGGCCCGATGCGCCGAAGCCAGCGCGGCGCAGGCTGCGCCCAGGCGCACCAGGTCGGCATCGAGCGCGCGCAGCGCGTCGCCGGCCTGGAGCACCAGTGCGGTGTCGATAATGTCCTGGCTGGTGGCGCCCCAGTGGACAAAGCGCGCCGCCTCGGCATCGCGCGCTGCCACGGCGGCGGTCAGTTGCCTGACGAAGGGAATGGCGAGATTGCCGGCAGCGACCGCGGCTTGCGCAAGCGCGTCGCGGTCAATGATGCCGGGGTCGCGGCAGACGTCGGCAATCACGGCCGCGGCCGCGGCAGGGATCACGCCGCTGTCGGCTTCGGCGCGCGCGAGCGCGGCCTCCACGGCAAGCATGCGCTGCACCGTGCCGGCGTCGGAGAAAATGTCCAGCACGGCCGGGCTGCCGGACATGGGATCGGTAAGACGCGTAGCGGTTGGCATTGGGGGCGATGGGTAGCGTGAGTGGCCGTGACATCGACGGCCACCCGATTATGCGTCTGTTGCCGGCAGCGGGGCCTTCAGATATCGAAGAACACCGTCTCGCCCTGCCCCTGCAGCGCCACATCCCAGCGCAGCGTGCCGTTGCCGGCATCGCTGGCAATCAGCGTGCCGCGGCGCTCGGCGGGGACCAGCGCCAGCACGGCATCGGCTGCATTGGCGGCCGCTTCGTCCGGGAAGTACATGCGCGTGGCGACATGCTTGACCAGCCCGCGCATGAACACCGACACCATGATGTGCGGCGCCTGCGGCCGGCCGTCCGGACCGGGCACGGTGCCGGGCTTGACGGTGACAAAGCGGAACGAGCCGTCGGCCTCGGTCGGCACGCGGCCGAAGCCGGTAAAGCCAGGCACCAGCGGCAGCTCGCGCGCATCGTCGGGGTGGCGGTAGCGGCCGGCGGGGTTGGCCTGCCAGATCTCGACCATGCCGTCCGGCACGGGCTCGCCGTCGGCGTCGGTCACGCGGCCTTCGATCACGATGCGCTGGCCGGCCAGTTCCGGCGCGCTGGCGGTCAGGTCGGCGCAGTTCAGGCCGCTCAGGCCGATATGGAGATAAGGGCCGACGGTCTGGGATGCGGTGGCGTAAAGCATGGTCTTACTCCATCGGCGTGGCATCGCGGCCACGCAGCACGATATCGAATTGGTAGCCGAGCGCGTATTCGGGCTGGGTTGTCTCCCAGTCGAGGCTGGCCACAAGCCGGTTGCGCGCCTTTTCGTCCGGCACGCAGTTGAAGATCGGATCGAACGGCAACAGCGGATCGCCGGGGAAATACATCTGCGTCACCAGCCGCGTGGCGTAGGCGTTGCCGAACAGCGAGAAGTGGATATGCTGCGGCCGCCAGGCATTGTGGTGGTTGCGCCAGGGATAGGCGCCGGGCTTGATGGTCTTGAACTGGTAGCGCCCGCTGGCATCGGTGACGGTGCGGCCTTCGCCCGAGAAATGCGGGTCGAGCGGCGCATCGTGCTGGTCGCGCTTGTGCACGTAGCGGCCGGCCGCATTGGCCTGCCAGACCTCGATCAGCGCGTTCGGCACCGGCCTGCCATTCTCGTCCAACACGCGGCCGGTCACGAGGATGCGCTCGCCGATGGGCTCGCCGCCGTTGCCGACGGTGAGGTCGTTATCGCCTTCACGGACGAACTCGGCGCCAAAGGTGGGACCGGTCACTTCAGACAGCGACTGCGGCAGCGCAATCAGCGGCTGGCCCGGCGAGCGCTTCTGCGTCGAGGCATAGGGATCGAAGCGGTATTCGGGCTGGGTGTCCCAGTAGGGACGGCGGTACTGGGCAAGACGGGTCATCGCGCAGTCTCCTTGTCATTGGAATGGTTTGACTTTAAACAACACATAAAGTCATGTAAATTAATAATTCATCGAAATACGATAACTTTTTGACATGAAACCCCAAGGCCCACTCACGCTCGAAATCTTCCGCAATCGCGTGCGGCTGCGGCACCTCTATTGTTTCGTGGCGGTGTCCCAGACCCAGCACCTGGGCCGCGCCGCCGAACGCCTGGGGCTGACGCAGCCGGCTGTCTCCAAGACACTGAGCGAGCTCGAGGAACTTGCCGGCACCCGCCTGCTGGTCCGGCAGCGGGCCGGCACTGAACTGACCACCGCCGGCACGCGCTTCCTGCGCCACGCCCTGCGCATCCTCGCGGATATCGATGCCGCCGCGGACAGTATGGCCGGCGCGGATGCGCTGCCGCAGGAGCGCATCCGGCTGGGTGCGCTGCCAAGCGTGGTGCCGGCCGTGCTGACTGATGCCCTGCTGCGGTTCCGCGCCGCGCATCCCGAGGTCGGCCTTGCCGTGCAGACCGGCATGAACCGCAACCTCATCGACCAGCTCAAGGCGGATGTGCTCGACCTCGTCATTGGCCGGATGGACGACCCGGTGGCCATGGAGAGCCTGTGGTTCGAGTCGCTGGGCCCGGACTCGCTGGCACTGGCGGTTCGTCCCGGGCATCCCCTCGCCGCCGTATCGCGGCCAACGCTGGTTGACGCACTGGCGTGGCCACTGGTGATTCCGGCCGCGGGCTCGATTCCCCGCCACAACACCGAAAGCCTGCTCGCCCGGCACGGCCTGCCACTGCCGGACGGCTGCGTGGAAACCTCGGACGCCTATCTCGGACGGCTGCTGGCCCGGCAGAGCGACAGCGTGTGGGCAGCGCCGCTCTCCGCAACCAGGCGCGCGGTATCCGAGGGGGATCTGGTACTGCTGCCGATCGATACGCAGGGCACCGAGGAACCGATCGGCCTGCTGCGGCACGGCGACCGCACGCTCACACCAATGGCCGAGGCGCTGGCGAACTGCATTCGCGCCGCGGCCCAGCCTGATTCCGCTCAGTGACTTGCGACGCTTGCGCTGCCATTGACTGAGTCGGCGGCACCCGCAGGGCGGCTGCTAAAATGCTTCACCAGCAGCGCTCCGGCGGCAAGGAATGCCGGCACGGTAAGCAGCGTAAAGATCGTGTCGAAGCCCAGGTGCAGGCGCAGCAGTTCCGCACCGAGCAGCGCGCCGGTGATGCCGCCGAAGCGGCCGATGCCAAGCATCCAGGCAACGCCGGTAGCGCGGCCCTGCGTCGGGTAAAAGGCCGCGGCCAGCGAAGGCATCGAAGACTGGGCGCCGTTCATGGCCGTACCGGCGAGGAAGATCAGTACGCCCAGCAGCACCTGGCTGCCGGTGCCGTGGCCCACTGCGTAGATCAGCACGCCGGTTGCGGCGTAGGTGATGGCGATGACCTTGTTCGGATTGAAGCGGTCCATGAACCAGCCGGCGGCGATGGTGCCGATGCCGCCACCGAGCGGAAACAGCGCCGTCAGGAACGACGCGTGCTGGATCGAGAAACCAGCGTCCTTCATCAGCGTCGGCATCCAGCTCGTCAGCAGGTAGAAGATGACAAGGCCCATGAAGTAAGTGGTCCACAGCATCGCCGAGCCCAGGCGATAGCCGGGCGCCACCACGGTGCCGATGGCGGATCGGGTCGCAGGGGCCTGCTCGCCGATGATGAAGTTGTTGGCCTCGGACAGGTCTGCGCCAGTCACGCGCCGCAGCACGTTGCGGATCTGGGTGGCAGGATAGTTGCGCAGGACCATGTAGCGCACGGACTCCGGCAGCAGCACCACCAGCAACAGCGCAAGCGCAAGCGGCACGATGCCGCCAAGCAGCAGCACGCTGTGCCAGCCGAAGTGCGGAATCATCGCGGCGGCGACAAAGCCGCCGGCCGCGGAACCCAGCGGAAAGCCGCAGAACATGGTATTCACGAGCACGGCACGGCGGCGTTGCGGCGCGAACTCCGATGTCAGCGTCACGGCATTGGGCATGGCGGCGCCCAGTCCCAGGCCGGTCAGGAAGCGCCAGACCGTGAGCCATCCCAGCGTGGGCGCAAACGCAGTGGCGAGGCTGCAGGCGCCAAAGAAGAAGACGGACAGCACCAGCACCTTCTTGCGGCCCACCCGATCGGCCAGCGGGCCGGCGAAGATCGCACCGAAAGCAAGACCGAACAGGGCCGCGCTCATGACGGGCCCGAGGGCGGCTTTCTCGATCCCCCATTCCTGCACCAGCGCCGGCGCGATATATCCGATTGCGGCGGTATCGAAACCGTCAATGGCAACGATCAGGAAGCACAGCACAAGAATGAGCCACTGGTAACCAGTGAATCGCTGTCCGTCGATCAGGGCCTGGACGTCCGTGACGCCGCCCTTCGTTTGGGTGGGATGTTGCACCGCTGTCTCCGTTTGCCTGGAAATCGCACGAACCGTCCTGCGGGCCGGACATGCGATATTGTTCTAATTGCGAACTGCTGTTCTCCAATTGAACGGAATCTTAGGCAACGGGCATTGGGACTACGAATTAGCGTTAACCCGGCGGGAAATTGGCCATCCAGCGTGTGGATTTCGCCGGAAGGCGCCATTTTTGTGGAACCAGATTGAACATCTGGATCACGGAACAGTGCTTTCTATCGGAAAACTGGCTGATCGTGAAATTTACTATCAGACTAACCTTGCGGCATTTCGGCGCTATAACCAAATTTCATGCAAAGAGCGCCAACTCTCAATTTACATTCCGAAACCCGAGACCTATAGTCCCTGCCCCCGGTGCGCCGAGCCGATGCAATCCTGCGGCGAAGTGCCTGTCCAACGTCTCAGGATCCGGGGCGCCACAAGCCGCCGGCCCGAACAAATCCATCCGATCATGCAACGCCTGCTTCTCATCCTTGGCTGCCTGCTGATCGCAGCCGCCGCTGCCTGGCCCTGGCTGTCGAAGCTGCCACTTGGGCGGCTGCCCGGCGATATCCATATCGTCCGGGACGGGTTCAGCTTCTACTTTCCGATCACGACCTGCATCCTGGTGTCGGTGCTGGTGTCGGTCGTGATCTGGATCTTCCGGCGCTGAACACTGGCAGGCGGACTAGGCTTGCGCCTCGGTCCGGAACACCGCCACCGCCCGCTGCATATGCAGCGCCTGCTCCTGCAGCGACTGCGCCGCCGCGGCGGCCTCCTCCACCAGCGCGGCGTTCTGCTGCGTGACCTGGTCCATCTGCGTCACCGCCTGGTTGACCTGGGCGATGCCGGTGCTCTGCTCGCGCGAGGCATGGCTGATCTCATCCATCATCGCCGTCACGCGGCCGATGGCGGCAACAGTGGTCTCCATGGTCGCGGCAACGTCCAGCGCCAGCGTGTTGCCCGACGCCACGCGCTGCGCCGATTGCGAGATCAGCGTGCGGATCTCCTTGGCCGAGTTGCCGGCGCGCTGCGCCAGCCCGCGCACTTCGGTCGCCACCACCGCAAAGCCGCGGCCGGCCTCGCCCGCGCGCGCGGCCTCCACCGCCGCGTTCAGTGCCAGGATATTGGTCTGGAAGGCGATGCCGTCGATCACCGCGATGATGTCGACGATGCGCCGCGAGTCGGCCTCGATTTCCTGCATGGTCTGCTGCATACGCCCGACCGCGTCGCCGCCGGCGCGCGCCACGTCAGACGCCTCGCGCGCCAGTTCGCTGGCCTGGCCGGCATTGCTGGCGTTCTGCTGCACGGTTGCAGTCAGCTGCTCCATGCTGGCCGCGGTCTGCTCCAGCGACGAGGCCTGCTCCTCGGTGCGCTGCGACAGGTCGATATTGCCCTGCGCGATATCGCCCGCCGCCGCCAGCACGTTGTGCGCGCCGGACTTGGTGTCGCCGATCAGCGCGCGCCAGCTGTCCACCAGCGACAGCAGGTGCCGCTTGATCTCGCTCAGTTCGTCGCGCCCGCGCACCGCGATGCGCAGGGTCAGGTCGCCCGCGTTGATGCGCTCGACCATCTCCGCCACCTGCCGCACGTCGCCGCGCATGCCGCGGCTGAAGCCGATGAACAGGTAGAACGCGGCGGCCACGGTCACCAGCGCAATGCCCGCCAGCAACACGAACTGCGCTTCCTGCGCCGCGACACGCTGTGCCAGCATGGCGTCCACGATCCCGGCAAACGCCTTGTTGGCGGCCGCCACGCCTTCGATGGCCGCGGTGGCCTCATCGAAGTAAGTCTTGGCATCGATATCGATGCCGGTCGCGCCCAGCATCCGGACCTTGAGCGTGCGATGGAAGTTGTCCATCGCGGCGAGCCGCGCCAGCGCGGCGTCGATGCGCGGCCGGTACGCGGGTGCCGCGTTCCCGACGCGCGCGATGTCGCGCCGCACCGTTTCCAGCCCCTCGTGGATCTGCTCGGCGAGCGCGCCCAGGCCGGCCTGCTGCGCGGCATCGGCATAGCCGCCCTGCGCGATGATGCCGGCCCCGCGGCCGCGCGCCAGCGCGCTCAGCTCAGCCAGGCGCGGCATCGGGCCCACCAGCAGGTTGAGCAGGTAGTACGAGCCCGCTTCACTGTCCAGCGCCAGCTGCGAGCGCTCGGCCACGTCGCCGATAAACGCCTGCGTCTGCCGCACCAGCACGCTGTGGCGCTCGAACAGCGGCCCCGCCGTGGTGTCCAGGCCAAGCCCGCGCAGATGCTGCCAGTCCTGCTCCAGCTTGCGCGCCCCGGCCGCCAGTTCAAAGGCAGGATTCTCCGCGATGCTGCGCGTCAGCCCCGCCAGGCTGGCCGCGGCCTTGTTGTCGGCCGCTTCGAAGGTGGCGCGAAAGGCCGCATTGCCCGACAACACCGCATTGGCGGCGCCGCGCCGCACCTGGGTCTCGCGCATGAAGTCGAGCGCATGCCCGGCCACGGCAAGCCCCCGCACTTCATCGCCGGTGGTGCGGATCGATCCCGCCGCATCGCTCAGCACCACGTACATCGCGCCGCATAGCGGCACCAGGAACAGCACGGCGATCAGCGCGAGCTTGCGGTTGATATTCAGGCGCGCCATCAGGCGCTCGGCGGGAAGGAAAAAGGGCGTCATGGCGGTCACAGAACCTGGCTTGGATTTCCTCCTATCGGCCTTGATTTGCAGGCCTGAAGCGCGGATTTCTAAGGTCTTGATAATGCGCAAATCCAGTGCAGAAAACGCGCTGAAGTGGGGCAGAAAGCACGGGTTGCGGGCAGTGTCGGCACCGCTGCCTGCCCACCTGCACCGAAGAGGTGTGGGGCATTGGGCAAGGGGTGACGGCGGCCTGCCCGGCCTTGTGCCCTTGACGGCGTCGTCTTCCGCGCCTCCCTGGGCACGCTCATGCGCGACGGGTCCGCTCGCCGCGCTCGCGCCGCCGCGGGCCCGGGCCCGGGCTCCCGACCATACCCGGCGTGGGAATGGCTTGCCGCATGGCATCGACAAACGACCTGAGCTTCGCCGGATAGAAGCGCGCATAGGGGTAGACCAGGTAGATCGGCAAGGGATCGGCCTGCCACTGCGGCAGCAGGTGCAGCAGCCTGCCGCTGGCAATGTCGTCGGCAAAGATCCAGGCCGAGCCGACGGCAACACCCAGCCCCAGCCGGGTCGCCGAATGCAGCGCGTAGAGGCTGTCCGTGCTCATGCGCGGCTGGAATGCGATGCCTTGGCGCGCCTGCGTCTGCGTGTTCTGCAGCACGACCTCATTGCGATAGAAGGTGCGCAGCGCCAGCCATGGCAGGCCCTCCAGGTCTTCCGGCCGGCGTGGCAGCGGCTTACCCTCAAACAGCGACGGTGCGGCAATGACCGCACGCGGCACGTCGGCGAGCCGCACCGCCACCACGCCAGGTTCATTCACTTCGCCCACATGGATCGCGCAATCGATGGCCTCGGCGATGAAATCCGGGGTACGGTCATGCAGCAGCCATTCCACCGAGACTTCGGGGTACTGCTGCAGGAAGCCGGCCAGCGGGCCGACCAGCAGCTCCTGCCCGAAAGCGTGCGGCACCACCACGCGCAACGTGCCTGCCGGCGCATGCCCGACCCCGCGCACGTCGGCCTCGAACATGGTCCAGTCGGCCACCAGCCCCTTGGCACGCTCATAGCAGCGTTCGCCGTCCTCGGTCAGCTTCATCGCATGCGTGGAGCGCTGCAGCAGGCGCACGCCGAGCAGCCGCTCCAGCGTCTGCAGGCGCCGGCTGACGGTGGGCTGGGTCGTCTGCAGCTGCGCTGCCGCCATCGACAGGCTGCCGGCCTCGACGATGCGCACAAAGGTCTGCATCAGCTCGATGCGGTCGGCGCTGGTCGCGCCGCGGGCGGCTGCCCTGCCCTGCGTGGCGGGGGTTAGCGGCAATGCTGGCTCGCGTTTCATACGTATCTCGTATAACCATTGTTCATTCCGCACGTCTACCAGAATCGGCCGGCGTGGACAACACTTCGAGCCACCCAAACCTGCCTGCGGACCACGCAACCCCAACATGTCCTCTGCTCCTGCCACCCCAGCCACCGTTGCCAGCCCGTCCTTGCCGGCACGCCTGGTGCTGATGCTTGCCGTCGGCGCGGGCCTTTCAGTCGCCTCGCTGTACTACAGCCAGCCCATGCTCGGGGTGATGGCACCCGACCTGCATGCGTCCGATTCGGCAACCGGCGCCATCCCGACCCTGACGCAGCTCGGCTATGCGCTGGGCATCCTGCTGCTGGCGCCGCTGGGCGACCGCTATGACCGCCGCCGCATCATCGTGGCCAAGGCGGTGGCGCTGGTCGGAGCCTTGCTGCTGGCGGGCCTGACGCCCGGCATTGGCGCGTTGCTGGTATCCAGCCTGGTGGTGGGCCTGGCCGCCACCATGGCCCAGGACATCGTGCCCGCTGCAGCGGCGCTGGCGCCCGCGGCGCAGCGCGGCAAGGTGGTCGGGACGGTCATGACCGGACTGCTGCTGGGCATCCTGCTGTCGCGGGTGGTCAGCGGCTTCGTCGCCGCGCACTTCGGCTGGCGCGCCATGTTCATGATTGCGGCGGCCAGCATCGCGGCGGTCGCGCTGGTTGCCCGGCGCCAGTTGCCGCGCTTCACGCCCACCACGGTACTGCCGTATCGTGCGCTGCTGGCCTCGCTGGCGGCCCTGTGGCGCGAGCATGGCGCCTTGCGCCGCGCCGCCCTGGCGCAGGGGCTGCTGTCGGTGGGCTTCAGCGCGTTCTGGTCCACGCTGGCGGTGATGCTGCATGGCGCACCGTTCCATCTCGGCAGTGAAGCCGCGGGCGCGTTCGGCCTGGCCGGCGCCGCCGGCGCGCTGGGCGCGCCGCTTGCCGGGCGCCTTGCCGACCGCAGCGGGCCGGAGCGGGTGACCCGGCTGGGCGCGGCACTGGCGGCGCTGTCGTTTGCCGGCATGCTGCTGACCCCGCTGGTATCGCCGCATGCGCAGCTGTGGCTGATCGGCGCCAGCGCCATCGGGTTCGACCTCGGTGTCCAGATCGCTCTGGTCGCGCACCAGACCATTGTCTATGGCATCGATCCGGGCGCGCGCAGCCGCCTGAATGCCGTGTTGTTCGTCTGCATGTTCACCGGCATGGCGGTCGGCGCCGCGCTCGGCAGCCTGGCACTGGCGCGTTTCGGCTGGACCGGCGTCGCCGCGCTGGCGACCGCCGCCGCGCTGGCTGCGCTGGCCGTGCGGCTGGCGCCGCGGCGTGGCGCGCGCTGAGCGCCAGCCCCCGGCCTGGCATGCTGAGCCTTCGCGCCCAGCCCGCCCGGGCCTCTACGCGGCGGGCGCGATGCCCTCCCGGTCGGTGCCAGCCTCATCGCCGTCTCGCGGCGCCAGCGGCACCTCCACCGTCAGCGCCGTACTGCCCGGCGCCGAGCGGATCAGCAGCCGCCCGTCGATCGCCGCCGCGCGCACCTGCATATTGCGCAGCCCGCGCCCGCCGCGCGTGGCCCCGGTGTCGAAGCCGCGGCCGTTGTCGGCCAGCGTGATCCGGATCACCTGCGCGTCCATGTCCGCGTGGGCGGTCACGGTCAGGGCGGTTGCCCGTGCGTGCTGCAGCACGTTGGTGATGCCTTCGAGCAGCAGGTATTGCAGCTCCTGCACCTTGCGCGCGGTGAAATGCGCCAGCGTGGGCAGGCGCTCGACCTCCCAGTGGATATCGAGGCCGCCATCGGCGATGCGCGGCCCCAGGCGGTAGCGCAGGTTGCCCAGCACCGCCGCCAGGTCGCCGCCGGTGTCCTGCATGGCGTCGATGGAAAGCTTCAGCGAATCCAGGGCGTGCCGGACCTGCACGGCGATTTCCGACGAGCTGGCCTTGCCGGATTCCAGCATCGAGATCGTGGTGACAAGCTGGCTGCCCAGGCCATCGTGCATGTCGCGCAGGATGCGGCCGCGCTCGCGCAGGGCGGTCTCCTCGGCAGCGATCTTCTGCGTGCGCGCGAAGGCCGCGCGCAGCTGCGCCTCGCGCTGCGCGACGCGCTCGGTCAGCACCCGGTTGGCGTCCTGCAGGCTCTGCACCGCGCTGGTGTAGCGCTCCGCCAGCATCCACGCCATCACCACGCTGAACGGCACCGACACATAGCGGGTCATGGAATGGACCCAGTAGTAGTCGCCGGTCAGCCAGACCTTGATCCAGTCCGCCAGGAACAGCACTGCCGACACTCCCACGGTGGCGGCCAGCAGCGTTGCCTCGCGGCTGGGCCGGCGCAATGCGCCCCATACCATCGCGCCGGCCACGGTCAGGATGATGCCCACCTTGACCAGCCAGCTCAGCGGAAAGACCATCGGGTGGCTTGACACGGCAGCCAGCGGCGCGATCACCGGCAGCGCCAGCCACAGGTAGGCGTTGAGGGTGCGATGCAGCCAGCGCCACGGCACGCGGATCACCAGCAGGCAGAACCGGGCGATGGCGCCCAGGAACACCTCGCGCGCGGCGGCGACGATATAGCTGCGCAGTTCCGCGGGAATCGCCAGGTCATCGACAAAGTAGTCGAGCAGCCGCACGCTCCAGGCGACCTCGGCCAGCCCGTACAGGCCGAACAGCGGATCGCGCTGGCGCCACCAGATCAGCAGCGCGAGGCCGCCCAGCACGACGCTGAGCACCGCCGCGATCAGCGGGCCGACTACGCGCAGGCGGAAGGCCTGTTCGAACTGCGCGCGCACGTCGGCGGCCGGGCCCACCGTCACCGGCAGCAGGCCCGAGCGCGCATAGGCGCGCGCCGCCACGGTGATGCGCAGCAGGTTGCCGTGAGTGCTTGCCAGCTCGGGCGGCATGGCCACGTAGTAGGGTCGCTTGGCCAGCGCCGACGAGGGTGCGTCCAGGCGCCCGCCGGCAGCGATCAGCACGCCATTGAGCCGCACCTCGTAGCTGCCGCCGGCCCATGGTACGAACAGCCCCCCAGGGTCAGCCGCGGGCCAGTTGCGGTCAAAGCGCAGTTCGTAGACTAGCGTGCCGGACTTGCCCGGCATCCCCCGGTCCCAGTAATCAGGCAGCGTCAGCGGGAGCGCCGGCAGCACCGTGCCGTCGGTCAGCGTGGCCGCGCGCGTGGCCGCGGCCAGTTCCATCGTGCCCGCGGCTGCCGCCATGCCGGGCAGCATCAGGCAGGCCCATGCCAGCAGCACGGCAAGCACGGTCCGGAGGTGGCGCGGCCGATGCAGCATTAGGTGGGGTCACAAGGACTTGAGCAGGCCCAGCTTGGCCGCCTCGAACACGGCTTCGCCGCGTGAGCGCACCGCCAGCTTGCCGTAGATGTTCTTGATGTGCGATTGCACGGTATGCACGCTCAGCCCCAGGTAGCGGGCAGTCTCGGCATAGGTATAGCCGCGCGAGATCAGGTCCAGGATCTCGTTTTCGCGCACCGACAGCACCACGGCACCGGGGGCCGCGGTATCGCGCGCAACCGCCTCGGCCGGCGCGCCGCGCAGCCGGTTCACTACCTGCCGCGCGATCAGCGGGCTCATCGGCGAGCCGCCCGCGCGCAGCTCGCCGATGGAGGCGGCGATGCGGTCCGTGGTTTCGTCCTTGAGCAGGTAGCCGATGGCGCCGGCCTCGATGCTGGCCAGCACGTGCTGGTCGTCGCCGAACACCGTGACCACCATGCAGTCGCACGCGGGATAGCGCTCGCGCGCGTCGCGGATCACGTCGATGCCGCTGCCGTCCGGCAGGCCGAGGTCGCACAGCAGCACGTCGGGCTGGTGCTGCGCCAGCCAGGCCAGGGCTTCCGCCGCGCTGGCGGTACAGCCTGCCACCACGGTGGCCGGCGCATGCATCTCGACGGCCTGCACCAGGCGGCTCAGCGCCGCGGGATCGTCTTCGACGATCAGGACTCTTGTTGTGCTTGCCATGCCTGTCTTTTCCCGAGCCATGCCGCTGTGCCGCCCATTGCGCCGGGCACGACGGCGGATTCTGACATATCCGCCCGCGCATGGGACGGTCGTGCGGCCCGCTTGAGGGTAAACGCCGCCGCCCTTACCCATCGCACGGTCTGCCGCGGTTGCCCATCCCATATTCTGGGGAGGCGCCTGAATCCGCCTGCTCCTATGATCCGGCAAACAGCCTGATCCGCCGCCGCTTCAAGGACTCGGTCAATCCGCAGTGCACCGGCAAGGCGCTGATGCGCGACGCGCTGATGGTCAACCAGAAGAAGATCAGCAACCTGATCGAACCGGCCCCGGCGACCACGGCCGCTGGCAGCGCAGCCGCCTCTGCGAAAGCCTCGGCCACCAAGTCGACAAAGTCGACCAAGACCAGCAGCGCGAAGTAAACCGGCAAAAAGGTGGCGACGGGCGGCAGCACGGCCGCCCGGCATGCCAGCCCCGGTGCGCGTGGCGCCCTGCCTCGCGCCATGTGGATACTGCGGCACGCCCCGCCCATCCGGACCGGCATCCCTTACAAGCTCTGAAACCCTTGCATGGATGCAGTGCGCCAAAGTGCCGGCAAACCCCCGTCCGCGGGGCATCCCGCCGCACGGTACGAATCTTGCCCCTTCCTGATTACCCGCCAGCGGTTCGCGCACGGCGTGTGCGCCTGCGCCCGCACATGGCGCCACACGCACACTGTCAGGAAAACAGCATGGGCTACTACTACGATGAGCGCAATGCGCGCGCCGCGCGCCAACGCCGCCAGGCATGGGAAGACGATGACTGGCAACCTGAATCCGAACAGGAGCGCTGGCAAGCGCGGCGTCGGCGCCAGCAAATGGCCCCGGGCCAGACCAGTTACGGCGGCTCCGCCCGCCCGGACCGGGATTTCAACGAAGCGTACGGCGCCCGCAGGTACCCGGAACACCCGTCCGGCGCACGCTCCGGCAGCAACCTGCGCTATGGCCTGAACGGCGGCTATGGCTGGGAACGTGCCAGCGAATGGCGCGATCCGCAGGCATGGCAACGCGACGACGAGTACGCCGAGCGCCAGTGGCGCCGCAGCGCCGAACGCGCACGGGATCCGCGTGAATCGCCTCACGCGCGCGGCCATGACACCTACTTCAGCGACCTGCGCAGCGACACCCGCTACTGGGTCGACCCGCACGAGGACTGGGAAGAAAAGCAGCGCTATGAGGCCCGGCGTCACAGCCCGGGCTACCGGGAATATGCGCAGCGCCGCGGCTGGGAAACCGACGATCTCGATGACGAGCGCGAAGGCTCGCATGGCGTGCTCTACAACCTGGGCCGCCGCATCGGCGAAGCCGTGGGCGACTGGTTCGGCAGCTCCGAACGCCACACTGGCCCGCGCGGCTACCAGCGCAGCGACGAACGCATCCGCGACCAGATCTGCGAGCAGCTGAGCTATGCGCGCGGCGTTGACGTGAGCGACGTCAGTGTGGACGTCAGCGAAGGCGTGGTGTCACTGACCGGCACCGTGCGCGACCGCGGCCAGAAGTTCTATATCGAAGACCTGGCCGACGGCACCTACGGCGTCAAGGAGGTCAACAACGACATCCGCGTGCGCCGCGAGCTCCCCGAAGCCCGCACCACCGGCGATGTGACCGGCAGCACCTGGCGCGGATGACGCCAGCGATGGCGGGCGCCGCAGGCCAGGCCCTAGGCGCCCGCCACGCCAACCTCCGCCGCCAGCCGTTCGCGGATAAACCCCAGGAACGCACGCACGCCCTCAGGCAGCGTGCGGCCGGCCAGCGTCTGCAGTTCGACCGCGCGGCTGCGCATGCCGCGCTCCCGGATCGAGGCGGCGCGCAGTTCGCCGCGGCGCAACCTGTCGCCCACGGTGACGGCGCCGGAGATCGACAGCCCGCCACCGTGCAGCACGAAGTTGGTCAGGGTCTCGAAGTGGTTGGTCACCAGAACCGGCTCGAACACGATGCCGCGTTCGCCGCAAGCGATGTCGAACAGCTGGCGCACGGTGTTGTCGCCCTCCGGCAGCGCCAGCGGGTAAGGCTGCATCTGCGCCAGCGTGACGCTGCGAAAGCGCGCCAGCGGATGGTCCGGACGCATGATGGCAATGACCGGCGCGGGCTGGCGGTGCTCCACGCGGATGCCCTGCTCCGCGGCGCGGCTGTAGGTAATGCCGATGTCCGCGTCGCCGTGCAGCACGATGCCGGTGACCTCGGCCGGCGGCGCCACGCGCACATGGAACTGCAGGCCCGGATAGCGCTGGCGGAACTCGGCAATGATGCGCGGCAGGAACTCGATTGCAAAACCTGCTGAGCTGGCCACCCGCACCCGGCCCCGGCGCAGGCCCTGCAGCGCGGCGATCTCTGACACCACCCGATCGGCCTCCAGCGCACCGCGCAGGGCATAGGCCGCCAGCAACTCCCCGGCCGCGCTAGCCACCATGCCACGCGGCCGGCGGTCGAACAGCGGCACGCCGAGCAACGCTTCGAGCGCGCCGACCTGGCGGCTCACAGCCGACACGGTGACATTCAGCCGCTGCGCCGCCTCGGTCAGCGAGCCGCTGCGTATGACCTCCAGGAAATAGCGCAGCGAGGTTTCCTGCAGGCGATGCGACAACATGGGCGGCTCCGGGGGCTGGTTTGCGTTTTACGCAAGGATATTTGAAAAAATCATCGATTGCGGGAAACCGTGCGCCGCCCGTATGCTTTTTCCCGACACCACAGGAGACACCCGAGCCATGGCGCCCACCCCGTCCACCGATCCCATCACCGAACTCGATGCCGTCGCCCTGTCGCGCGCCATCCATGCACGCGAGGTCTCGTGCGTGGAAGTGCTCGATGCCTTCCTTGGCCAGATCGACCGCCACAACCCGCGCGTCAATGCCATCGTGGCGCCGGTGGAGCGCGACACCCTGCGCGCGCAGGCCGCGGGGCTCGACGCCGAACTGGCACGCGGCGCCAGCCGCGGCCCGCTGCATGGTTTCCCGCAGGCGCCCAAGGACATCAGCCCGGCCGCGGGCATGGTCACCACCAAGGGCTCGCCGATCTTCGCCGGTCAGGTCAGCGAGACCGACGCCGTGATCTTCGAGCGCATGCGCGCCGGCGGCGCGGTCTTTGTCGGGCGCACCAACTCGCCGGAGTTCGGCCTGGGCGGCCATACCTACAACCCGGTTTACGGCACCACCCGCAACGCCTTCGACCCGGCACGCTCCGCCGGCGGCAGCAGCGGCGGCGCCGCGGTGGCGGTGGCGCTGCATATGCTGCCGGTGGCGGATGGCTCGGACATGATGGGGTCGCTGCGCACGCCCGCGGCGTTCAACCATGTGTATGGCCTGCGTACCTCGGTCGGCTGCGTGCCGCACGGCCCGGGCGACGAGGTCTTCTTTCAGCAGTTCAGCGTGGCCGGCCCGATGGCGCGCAACGTGCCGGACCTGGCCCTGCTGCTGTCGGTGCAGGCAGGCTTTGACGCGCGCCTGCCGCTGACGCACCGCGCCGAAGCGCCCGGCACCTTCACGCTGCCGCCCGAACGCGACTGGACCGGCGTGCGCATCGGCTGGCTGGGCAACCTGGGCGGCCACCTGCCGACCGAAGCCGGCGTGCTCGATACCTGCGAGCAGGCGCTCGCGCACCTGCGCACGCTCGGCTGCACCGTGGACACCGCGCTGCCCGAGTTCGACCTGGAGCGCCTGTGGCGCGCGTGGATCGACCTGCGCAGCTTCTCGGTGGCCGGCGCCAACGCGGCGCTGTACCACGACCCGGCCAGGCGCCAGCTGCTCAAGCCTGAGGCCGCATGGGAGATCGAGCGCGGCCTGGCCCTGCCGGGCACGCGCGTGTATGAGGCCCTGTGCGAGCGCAGCGCGTGGTACCAGGTACTGCGCGCGCTGTTCGAGCGCTTCGACTACCTGGTGCTGCCGGCCGCGCAGATGTTCCCGTTCAATGCCGACTGGGACTGGCCGCATGCCATCGACGGCCGCGACATGGACACCTACCACCGCTGGATGCAGGTGGTGGTGCCGGCCACCATGGCCGGACTGCCCGCGCTGGCCGCACCAGCCGGCTTCGGACCCCATTGCCTGCCGGCCGGCATCCAGATCATCGGCCCGGCGCAGGCCGACGCCGCGGTGCTGCAGATCGGCCATGCCTATGACCAGGCCGGCGGCTTCTCGCGCGTGCGCAGCCCCTGGCTCGATTGAGCCTTCGGCTAGTCCTGGCCCCGCTTCGTATTGCTTCCGATTGCCTTCTATTCCTACAACTGCCGGCAGGAGTGCCAACGATGACCGCAATGCCCCCGAAGCTGTTTCTCGCCTGCGCCGCCGCCCTGACCGCGGTGCTGTCCACAACGCCCGCCGCCGCGCAGGCCCAATCCTGGCCGGACCGCCCGATCCGGCTGGTGGTGCCCTTCGCCGCGGGCGGCGCCACTGACGTGCTGGGCCGCCTGCTGGCAGTGGGCCTTGGCGAAAAACTCGGCCAGTCAGTGGTGGTCGAGAACAAGCCCGGCGCCAGCACCGTGATCGGCGCCACCCAGGTATCCAAGGCCGCGCCCGACGGCTACACGCTGCTGCTGGCGGCCAGCACCACGCTGACGCTGAACCCGGCCATCCGCCAACACCTGGGCTACGACCCGATCAAGAGCTTCACCCCGCTGGGCCTGGTCGCCGACATGAGCCTGGTACTGGTGGCCAACCCGGACACGCAGATCACCTCGCTCAAGGATCTGGTGACGCAGGCCAAAGCCCACCCGGACAAGTTCTCCTACGGCTCGTTCGGCGCGGGGTCCTCGGTGCATTTCGGCGCGGAGATGCTCAAGTCCGCCACCGGCATCCGCATGGTCCACGTGCCCTTCAACGGCAGCGCCCCCAGCCTGACCGCGCTGGCCGGCGGCCAGGTGCCGGTCGCGGTCGATACCGTGGTGGCCACCCTGCCGCTGATCAAGGGCGGCAAGATCCGGCCGGTGGCGGTGTTGTCGCCGCAGCGACTGCCGGCGTTGCCGCAAGTGCCGACCGTCGCGGAGAGTGGCTACCCCGGCTTCCAGATGGGCACGTGGTTCGCGCTGCTGGCACCCGCAGGCCTGCCCGCGTCGGTGCAGCAGAAGCTGGAGAAGGCCCTGGCCGACGTCGCCAACGCGCCGGCTACCAAGGCGCGCATGGTTGAACTGGCGCTGACGCCGGCTTATGGCAATGGCGCAGCAGTGAAGGCGCGGGTGGAGAAGGAATTGCCGGAGATGCGGGCGGTGGCGGCGCGGGCGGATATTCGGGCGGACTAAGTCCACCGGGGCGGCCGTCGGTTGCCGCCCTTACTCCACATGCGCCGCGAACCCCACCGTTCCCGGCGCCACCTCCTCGCGAAGCGTCAACTGCGGAATCTGGTAGTCCCCCGCGTTCTGCCGCCGGAACGGGATCGGTGCGGTTGTCCCCAGCGCATCTAGCCGCTCGCCCAACTCCTCGCGAATCCGAGCAAAGCGCGCCTCATCAACCTTGCTGGTCCGATACACCAGGTACGGCGGCAGCACGTCAAATCCGGGGTAGTACAAGATGCCGTGGTGGATCGGGAACAGGATGTCGTCGATCGGGCCATTGATGCCGCGCGCGCTGTAGTGGGATTCCCAGCCGCCGGTGGTGACGACCAGCATGGCGCGCTTGCCAGCGAGACTGCCTTCGCCATAGCGGTTGCCCCAACGCTCGTCGGAGTGTTCACCCACGCCGTAGGCAAAACCATAGGCATAGACGCGCTCGACCCAGCCTTTCAGGATGGCCGGCATCGAGAACCACCACAGCGGGAACTGCAGGATGACCGTGTCGGCCCAGCGCAGCTTTTCCTGCTCATGCGCAATGTCGTCGCTCTGCAGCCCGTTCTCGAAGGCATGTTTGGAATCCAGTGACGGGTGGAAGGGCGCATCGCCCGGCTGCGCCGTGGTGTCGGCGCCGTCGAGCTGGGCCTTCCATTGCATCGCATACAGGTCCGAGACCTGAACCTGGTGCCCGGCATCGCGCAAGCGCTGCACGGCAAAGTCGCGGATCGCACCGTTGAGCGACCTCGGTTCCGGGTGGGCATAGACAAGCAATACGTTCATGGCAGCGGCTTCCAGAAGTTTCGTGTGAAGCCAGCATAAGCCGTCGTCAGCTATATTAGAAATGAATATCCAATATCCCAGGTATTGTCATGACTAATCTCAGGCGGCTGGACCTGAACCTGCTGGTGACGCTGGATGTGCTGCTGTCAGAGCACAACGTGACCCGCGCGGCGCAGCGGCTGCACCTGTCACAACCTTCGGTCAGCGTGCACCTGTCCAGGCTGCGTGATTACTTCGGCGACCCGTTGCTGTTGCCGGGCCCGCGCGGCATGCGCCCCACCGCCAAGGCCGAATCGCTGCGCGAACCTTTGCGTGAGGCGCTGGACTCGCTGGAGCACGCGGTCTCGTCCGATAGTCCGTTCGATCCCGCTGCCTCGACCCACACCTGGCGCGTGGCCGCGACCGACTACGGCGAATCGACCATCGTGCTGCCGGCGCTGCAGGCGCTGCGCATGGCGGCGCCCGGCGCGCGCCTGGCCGTGGTGGAGATGGTTCCCCCGCGCATCGCCCGGCAGGCCGAGCGTGCCGAACTGGACCTGGCCCTCCACACCACCGATGGCTCGCCGCCGGGCCTGCACCGACGCGCCCTGTTCACCGAGCGCTATGTGCTGGTGGGCCGCGCCGGGCATCCGCAGCTGAAGCGGCGGCCCACGCTGGCGCAGTTCTGCGCGCTCGACCACGTGATCGTGTCGCCGGACGGCGGCGGCTTTTACGGCGTCACCGACGAGGCGCTGGCGCAGGCCGGCATGCAACGGCGTGTCGTGCTGTCTGTACCCCACTTCCTGTTTGTCACGTCGGCCGTCGCCAGCACCGATCTGGTGGCGATGCTGCCCGAGCGGTTGGTGCGCGGCGTGCCGGGACTGAAGGTGGTGGAACCGCCAGTCGAAGTGCCGGGCTATGAGATGTCGATGTTGTGGCCAGAGCGTGTGCATCGCGATCCGGCACACCGCTGGCTGCGTGAACTCATCGCCACATCGGTCTAGCCGACAGCGCCCCGTACGTTTGCATACAAAACTGGAATACAATCAGCGCTTTCAACGCCGCGGCATGGGGTGGGTAACCCGGTGCCGCCCCAGTTTTGGAGGAGACCATGACGTATTCAGAAACGGGCCTGACTTCCCGCCACGTGGCCGCGCTCGCGCCGATCGAGGACTACCTGCAGGGCCATATCACCGGCAAGGCCGAATTCATGTACAAGGCGTTTGCCGCCGACGCGCGCATCGTCTCGTTCCGTGACGGCAAGCTGCATTCGCTGACGGTTGAGGAATTCACCTCGGCGCGCTGCCCCGGCCATCCCGCGGCGGACGAGGCGCAGCGCAAGCGCTTTATCACGCAGTTCGATGTGGTGGGCAATGCCGGCGTCGCCAAAGTGGTGCTGGAATACCCGGGCGTGACCTTCACCGACTTTATGACGCTGCTGGAGATTGACGGCGTCTGGAAGATCGTCAACAAGACTTTCAGCGCCGCACCGCGCTGAAGATAGGACAGCCGCTGCGGCAAAGCGCCGCAGCCCACGCCTACCTTGCGGCTGCAGGCAATCCTGCCTTTGACATCGGCCCGAAGAACTGCCTTCATCCGCTCCCGCCCGACCACGCGCGCCACCTCGGCGATCACGCAGTCGTTGCGTTGCGTTCAGCCCGGCAGCACCGCCGTCGCTTCGATCTCGAACAGCATATTGTCCAGCGCCAGCCGCGGCACCGGAATCAGCGTGCAGGCCGGCGTTGGCTTGTCGCCCCACATCTCGCGCAGCGCCGCGCCGAAGGTGCGCAGGCGGTCGTGCGAGTGGTCGACCACCAGCACCGTGAGCTTGGCCACATCGCCCACGTCGGCGCCTGCCGCTTGCAGCGCGATGCGCAGGTTATGCATGGCACGCGCCACCTGGCGCGGAAAATCGAGCGGCAGGCAACCGGCCGCGTCCTCACCGCCCTGCCCCGCGATATAGACGATGCGGGCCGGGCCTTCCACCATGGCCACATGCGAATAGCCGTTGGGCCGCGGGTCGTACAGCCCCTCGGGATTGATGAGGCTCAGCGAGGGGTTGGAGCGAGCGACCGGCATGGTGGGCATGGAAGGCAGCGCGGGCATCGCGGGTGAACGCAAGGATGAGGGCGAGAACGGGAACATGGTCATCAGCTCTGTATTGAGGCGTGGCGAACAGTGGAGTCGCAAGTATCAAACCTCAACTTAGCTTGATGTCAAGCGCGGCCTTGGTGGTAGCATGGACATTCCTCCGTTCCACTGGTGTCTTCCACTGCCGATGGCCTCCGCGAACAAGCCCCCTTCACCGCGCCGGCGCCGTGCCGCGCCCTCAGAAGAACTGCTCTCCGTCGGCGAAGTCGCCGCGCGCACGGGCATCGCCGTATCCGCCCTGCATTTCTATGAATCGCGCGGCCTGATCGCCAGCACGCGCAGCGGCGGCAACCAGCGCCGCTATGCGCGCGCCGTGCTGCGGCGGCTGGCCGTGATCCGCGTGGCGCAGCGCATGGGGCTGCCGCTGGCGGTGATCGCCGATGCCATGCAGAAGCTGCCGGACGGGCGTGCGCCCACTGTGGCCGACTGGCGCCGGCTGTCGGCCAGCTGGCGCGATGACCTGGATGAACGGATCCGCACGCTCACGCAATTGCGTGACCAGCTAGATGGGTGTATCGGGTGCGGGTGTCTGTCGTTGAAGGCGTGCCCGTTGCGCAATCCGCATGACGCGTTGGCCGGGGAAGGGCCGGGGCCGCATTTCCCGCCTACTGGAATGTCTGCAGGTAAGCCAGCAGATCGCTGATCTGCTTGTCATCACTGAGCCCCCAGAAGCGCATCTTCGTGCCAGGCACGACCTTGCCGGGCGAATGGATGAAGGCACGCAGCGTGTCATGCGACCACACCACCTTTGAAGCGCGCATTGCCTCCGAATACTGGAAATCACTGGTGCCGCCCGCGGCACGGCCGAAGATGCCGTTCAGCTGCGGGCCAAAGCCTGCGCGCGCGTTGCGGCCAACGTGGTGGCACGAGGCGCAGCGCGTGGTGAACAGGGCCTTGCCGGCCTGGATATCGGCGGCGGCAGTGGCTGCGGTGGGGATGGCAGTGAAGGCGGCCAGGGCCAGCAGGACAAGGGCGGTACGGGGCATGGAGCAGCTAAGGAAGGAAAGAGCTTCGGCAACGGGGTTGCATGATACAGGCGTAGCCAAGACGTCCCATCCCTGCAGCAAGGTTACACCACGTCACACTTGCAACACTTCGCGCGCCCCATATTACAAGCCCGCCCCCTACAGTGAGCCCATGTCCAACGCCCCTTGGGAGGCAACCATGAAACGAATCATCGCAATGGCGGTAGCAGGTGGTGCAATGCTGGTGGCCAGCGCCGGGGCTCACGCCGGTGTGAATATCGATATCGGCATCGGCGTGCCGGGCGTGGTGGTGGCCCAGCCGGCGCCGGTCTATCGTCCAGCCCCGGTCTATGCTCCTGCGCCGGTGTATGCGCCGGCTCCGGTTGCCTATGCGCCCAGCCCGGTAGTGGTGGCACCGCGCCCCGTCGTGGTGGCACCGGTGCCGGTACGCTATGACTATGACCGCGGCTATCGCAGGGACTACCACCGGGACTACTACCGGGAAGGCTACCGCGAAGGCTATCGAGACAACCGCCGCGACTGGCGCGAGCGCGAATGGGCACACCGTCATGACGACAATGACGGCCACGGCTACGGGCGCCGCTGGGACTGACGGGTACTGATGGGGCGGCGCCCGGCCACGGCCGCGGCGCCCGCCTGCAAGGATTCGCCAGTCAGGCTACCCTGTCGGCAATTTCCAGATCCGGGCCGGGGTCACGCCCCTGCCCACGCCAGGAGTAGCCATGCCCCAACCCATCAAGATTGACTTCGTCTCCGACATTGCCTGCCCCTGGTGCGCCATCGGCCTGTCTTCACTGCAGTTGGCGCTGCAGCGCCTTGGCGATGCGGTGGATGCCGAAATCGTCGTGCATCCGTTTGAACTCAACCCGGGGATGCGCCCGGAGGGCGAAGCGATCGTCGACTATCTCGGCAGGAAGTACGGGCGCACCCCGGCGCAGATCGCAGAGACCCAGGCCATGATCCGCGAGCGCGGCGCCGGCGTGGGCTTCCCGTTTGGCGAGCGCACCCATGTCTACAACACCTTCGATGCCCACCGGTTGCTGCACTGGGCAGGCCTTGAAGGCAAGCAGCTGCCGCTGAAGCTGGCGCTGCTGCGCGCCTACCATGCCGACGGCAAGGACCCGAGCAATCACGAGGTGCTGGTCGAAGCCGCGCAGGCTGTTGGCCTGGATGCCGCGGCGGCGCGCAAAGTGCTGGACAGCGACGACTATGCCGATGCGGTGCGCGCGGAAATCCAGGAGTACCAGCGCATGGGCATCCAGTCAGTCCCGTCCATCATCTTCAACAACCGCTATCTGGTTACCGGCGGGCAGCCGGTGGAGGCGTTCGAGCAGGCCATCCGGGAAATCGTTGCCGAGGCGCAGCAGGCGGGGAACAGTTGAGCCGCCACGCATCGGCAGGATGAAAAAAGCCCGCCCGGAACCCCGGGCGGGCCAGCACTGCCTCTCGCTCCCGATCTTTCAGCGCACCGCCGTCTTCATCCGCGCCGGCACCGCATCCGCCGCCACCGGCGTACGATTCGCCAGCCCCAGCACCACCTGCCAGGCAAACGACACCGCGCCGACGATAAACACCACGTCGCCGAAGGTGCGCACCCAGCGCAGGGTCTGCAGGATGGGCTGCTGCATGAAGGCCTCGCTACGCGCATACCAGGTGCCATGCTCGACGCTGGCCAGGAACTGGATGATGCCGATCGGCAGCAGGCTGGTGCCGATCATCAGCACCAGGCCGATGTTCAGCCCCCAGAAGGCAGTCTTCATCAGCGTTGGGCTGAGCCGGTAGGCCGGACGCACGTAGCGCAGCACCAGCAGCGTGAAGCCCAGCGCCAGGAACCCGTAGACCCCGAACAGCGCGGCATGGGCGTGCACTGGCGTGGTGTTCTGCCCCTGGATGTAGTACAGCGCGATCGGCGGGTTGATCATGAAGCCGAACACCCCGGCGCCCAGCATGTTCCAGAACGCCACCGCGACAAAGCACATCAGCGGCCACTTCAGGTCTGCCATCCACGGCGCGCGCTGCTTCAGGCTCCAGTTCTCCCAGGCTTCATGGCCCAGCACGATCAGCGGCACCACTTCCAGCGCGCTGAATGCGGCGCCCACCGCCATCACCGGCGTGGTGGTGCCGGCAAAGTACAGGTGATGGAAGGTGCCGGGAATGCCGCCGAGCATGAACAGCGAGGCCGAGGCCAGGCTGGCGGCCGTTGCCATCGGGCGCGACACCAGGCGCAGCGTGGAGAAGATGAATGCCAGCGCGGTGGTGGCAAAGACTTCGAAGAAGCCTTCCACCCACAGGTGCACCACCCACCAGCGCCAGTACTCCATCACCGTCAGGCTGGTACGTTCGCCGTAGGCCAGGCCCGCACCGTAGAACAGGCCGATCGCCACCACCGACGAGGTCAGCAGCGCCAGCAGGTTGCGGTCGGTGCCGCGCGCGCGCAGCGCCGGCAGGATGCCGCGCATCATCAGCACCAGCCAGATCAGGATGCCGGCGAACTTGCCGATCTGCCACAGCCGGCCCAGGTCGACATACTCATAGCCCTGGTGGCCCAGCCAGAAGTTCAGGTGGGCCGGCAGCTTCTGCGCGATCGCCAGGTAGTTGCCGGTAAACGATCCCACCACCACGACCACCAGTGCCCAGAACAGGATATCCACGCCCAGGCGCTGGTACTTCGGGTCCTTGCCGCCGTTGATCAGCGGCGCGAGGAAGAGGCCCGCGGCCAGGAAGCCGGTGGCGATCCAGAACAGTGCGCTCTGGATATGCCAGGTGCGCACCAGTGCGTACGGGAACCACTGCGACACATCGATGCCGTAGAACTTCTGGCCCTCGACGGTGTAGTGCGCGGTAAAGCCGCCCAGCAACACCTGGAACACGAACAGCGCCACCACCAGGAACAGGTACTTGCCGAGCGCGCGCTGCGACGGCGTCAGCGCCACGGACAGCAGCGGGTCGCGTGCCGGCGCCTGCGGCGGCGCGTCTTCCTTGCCGCGCAGGAAGGCCCACGCCCACACCAGGAAGCCGACCCCGGCCAGCAGCACCACCACGCTGATCACCGACCACACCACGTTCTCGCTAGTGGGCTGGTTGCCGATCAGCGGCTCGTGCGGCCAGTTGTTGGTGTAAGTGGCCTCGTGCCCCGGGCGCGCGGTCGATGCGGCCCACGCGGTCCAGAAGAAGAAGTGCGTGAGTTGTTCGCGACGCTCGGCGCTGGGCAGCGTGTTCTCCTTCATCGCGTAGTGCTCGCGCGTGGTGTGCAGCGCTGGCGCATCGGAGAAGAGCTTGTCGTAGTAGGCGGATGTATCGGCAATGGCCTGCGCGCGGCGCTTCGACACTATCAGCACGTTGGTGGCCGGATCGGTGGCATTGCCGCGGTACTCGGTGCGCAGCTGTTCGCGCAGCGCGGCCTGCGCCGGCGCGTCAAGTTGCGCATAGGGCCGGCCGTAGGCGTCCTGCGCGGCCAGCTCCAGCCACGCGGTCAGTTCGCGGTGCAGCCAGTCAGCGGTCCAATCCGGCGCCTGGTAGGCGCCGTGGCCCCAGATGGAGCCCAGCTGCATGCCGCCCACGGACTGCCAGGCGGTCTGGCCGTCAAGGATCTCTTCACCGGTGAAGAGCGTGCGGCCCTCGGTCGTGACGACCTTGGCCGGCATTGGCGGGGCCTGCCGGTACACCTCGACGCCGTAGTAGCCGAGCAGGGAGAATGTGACCGCCAGCACGGCGATCAGCAGGAACCAGAGTCTGCGGTAGGAACCCATGATGCGAAGTCGTTGGTTATGGTGGCGGGAGGGCTCAGGCGTGCGTCGAGCAACCGCATCCGGTGGCTTGCGCGGCGGCGGGTGCCGTGGTGATCTCGAACAGCACGTTGTTTTCCAGGTGGATGTGTTCCATCAGGTCTTCGCGCAGCGTGCGCAGGCCCAGGTAGAGCGCGCGCCACGTATTGCAGGCCGCGCGCGGCAGCGTGATGTCGTTGGTCAGCGCCGCCAGCCGCTGCAACGCCACGCCGTGGTCGTCATGCTCGGCGCGCATTACCATGATCGGCCGGCCCGCGGCGGCATGCAGGCCGCGCGACAACATCGGGAACAGCACCTGCTCTTCCTTCTGCATATGCATTTCCAGCTCGCCCAGCATCTCGCTCAGGTGGTCGGCCAAGCCAAGCGGGCAATCGGGCCGGTCGCCGTGCACCTGCTCTACGCGCCGCGCCAGGCGGATCAGCTCGGGCAACTGCTCGCGATGGCGCGCATGGAAGCGCGTGAGGATATGGTCGATCAGCTCGGCCGGCGCCGCCGTGTTCCAGTCCTGCGCCGACGGCCCGGCTTCGTCCTGCAGCGCGCGCAGCTGGGCGTCGATGGTGCCGACGGCAGCCGCATCTAGACCCTTTTGCTGCGCGGCGTCGCGCAGGGTCTGCTTGCCCCCGCAGCAGAAGTCCAGCCCGTAGTCGTGGAAGATCCGGGTGGCACCGGGGATCAGGCGGGCCAGTTGGCCAAGCGAATGGTCCTGCAAAGTCATGATGGTTGCTCCGTGTGGAAGTTATGCCTGCATGACTTACGCGAGGAGCGTGCCTGAAAAAAACCTATCCGGATCAATGACTTGAATCAGTGATGGTGATTAATACCTTATACTTCTCGCGGTACTAATTACCCTGACGGTGTTTTTCACCATGCTACCGAGCGCGATGTATCCCGAGTTGCTGGCCGACCTTGTCACCGACTTGCCGCATGCGGTGCGCCTGCAGCGGCTGGTCAGCATGCTGCGCACGCATTTCCGCTGTGGCGCGGTGGCGCTGCTGCGGCTGGAGGAAGACCACCTGCGCCCCGTGGCGGTCGATGGCCTGGTGCGCGATGCGCTGGGCCGGCGCTTTGCGGTCGGCCTGCACCCGCGCCTGGCCGCCATCCTGGCGCGCCGCGGCGTGACCTGCTTTCATCACGACAGCGTGTTGCCCGATCCGTACGACGGCCTGATCGACGAGCACGTCGGCGAGCCGCTGCCGGTGCATGACTGCATGGGCACCAGCCTGGCCGTGGACGGTCAGCCCTGGGGCGCGCTCACGCTGGACGCGCTGGCGATCGGCACCTTCGATGCCGCGTCCCAGGCCGAACTGCAGCGGCTGACGGTGATCGTCGAAGCGGCCATCCGCACCACCCGGCTGGAAGGCGAAATCCGCGCGCTGCAGCTGGCACGCGGCACGCCCGATGCCGACGAAACCACGGCCCAGCATGGCGACATCGGCGGCGAGATCATCGGCCAGAGCGAGGCCATCGCCAACCTGCTGCATGAACTGGAAGTGGTGGCCGATACCGACCTGCCGGTGCTGCTGCTGGGCGAGACCGGCGTGGGCAAGGAGCTGTTCGCGCACCGCCTGCACCGCCAGTCGCGCCGGCGCGCGCAGCCGCTGGTGCATGTCAACTGCGCGGCGCTGCCGGAGTCGCTGGCTGAAAGCGAGCTGTTCGGCCATGCGCGCGGCGCGTTCTCCGGCGCGACCGGCGAGCGCCCGGGGCGCTTCGAGGCCGCCGACGGCGGCACCCTCTTCCTCGATGAAGTCGGCGAACTGCCGCTGGCGATCCAGGCCAAGCTGCTGCGCACGCTGCAGAACGGCGAGATCCAGCGGCTGGGCTCGGACCGCCCGCGCCGCGTCAACGTGCGCGTGATTGCGGCCACCAACCGCAACCTGCGCGAGCATGTGCGCGACGGCTCGTTCCGCGCCGACCTGTACCACCGCCTGTCGGTCTACCCGATCCCGATCCCGCCGCTGCGCGAGCGCGGCAACGACGTGCTGCTGCTGGCCGGGCGCTTCCTGGAGCTGAACCGCGCGCGCCTGGGGCTGCGCAGCCTGCGGCTGTCAGGCGGTGCGCAGGATGCGCTGCGCAGCTACCGCTGGCCCGGCAACGTGCGCGAGCTGGAACACGTGATCAGCCGCGCGGCCCTGCGTGCCGTCAGCCGTGGCGCGGGCCGCAATGACATCGTGACGCTGGAGCCTGAATTGCTCGATCTCGACGGACTGGATGTGCCTGCGGCACGCCATGCCGGCACTGGCATGGCCAGCCCGTTTGCCGCACCGGCGCATGCCGCGGGCATCACCCTGCGCGACGCGGTGGAGCAAACCCAGCGCGCCTGCATCGAACAGGCGCTGCAGGACCAGGGTGGCAACTGGGCCCAGGCAGCACGCCAGCTGGGCATCGATGCCAGCAACCTGCACAAGCTGGCCAAGCGGCTGGGATGCAAGTGATTGACACACTCGGGAGCCAGGATGCCGGCATGGCGATGCGCGCCGTTACCGCATAAGCTAGTCCGGGTGCCGCCCGCATCGCGGCATCGCCGTGTGCAGCAACTGCCGCCTCACTGCGCGCACACCCACCACCGGAGATTCCCGTGATGATGACCGCAACGCAAGTCTTCTGGCCGCTCGGCTTCTGGCCGTTTCCCACCTTTTACTCCGGCGCGCACCAGTTTGAGGCCATGCAAGCCGACCTGTCGGACAACTGGCGCCGCATGGCCGAGCTCAACCTGGACTTCGCCCGCACCATGTATGAAGAACTGCAGTTCGATGCCATGGGCTCAATCCTCGCGCCGGAGCCAGAGGCCTTCTACGTGCGCGAGATTGCCTGCGAGCTGCCGCTGATCGGCGGCCCGCTGCACTATGCGTCGGCCATGCTGGAGCTGTGCGCCCGGGCCCAGCAGAAGTGGATCGATGGCTGGGGCCACCTGCTGACGCAGGGCCTGATGCCTGACTGGCAAGGCATGCAAAGGGACGTCACCGATATCCCCTTCTGGCTGGTCCGCGAAACCCCGCGGCCGGCATGACCTGGCCACTCCGGCCTTGCCCCGTCGCGACGATCATCCCGATCGGTTCGCTCGACGCCAGGTAGTGGGGCGCCCCGCGCCCCTTTCCTGCGACCTGTTGCATCGGCGCACCCACAGCCAAGCCAGCCGCGCGGCCCGGTATCATGCTGGCTGACGAGATCCCGGATCGCCGGAACCAACGCCCGGGTCTCGGGATGCGCTCCGCCCTCAATGCCCTCATATTCCCTGGTTCTCCTGCTTACCGTCGCCGTGGTTGCCTGCATCGGCATGGCCATCGCCACCTGGCCGCGGCGCGACGATCCGACCGTCCAGGCGTTCCTGGTGCTGGCATTCGGCGCGGCGACCTGGAGCGGCGGCCGCCTGCTCGAGATCAGCGCCACCGACCTGGAGGGGCGCATCCTGTGGGCCAAGATCCAGTACATCGGAATCGTCGCCGTGCCGATCGGCTGGCTGGTGGCGATGGTGCACCTGAGCCGCCCGCGCTATGTGGTGCCCTGGTCCAGGCTGTGGCTGCCCGTGCTGGTGGCCGTGGTCACCGTGGTGATGGTCTTCACCAACGAGCGCCACCGGCTGATCTGGCCGCGCATCACGCTGATGCCTCCCGGCGTATTGCCCGGCGCGGTGTTCGACCATGGCATCGGCTATGCCGCGGTGGCCGTCTGGTCGTACCTGCTGCTGGGGGTGAGCCTGTATTTCCTGGTGACGGCCGAAGTGCCCAACGGGGCCTTGTCGCGCCGGGGCCGCGCCATCCTGGCGTCGGGCCTGGCCCTGCCCCTGGTTGCCAATGTCGCCTACCTCAACCGCTGGACCGGGCCGCTGGGCGGGGACCTGACGCCGGCGACGTTCTCGCTGATGGCGGCGCTGGTCTGGTTCTGCGCGCTGCGCACGCACCTTGACGATATCGGCCACTACGCCCGCCTGCGGGTGTTCGATGCCCTCAGCGAAGGCTGCGTGATCGTCGACAGCCATGGTGTCATCGTCGAATTCAATCCGGCCGCGGCGCAGCTCTGGCCGGCCCTGCGCCGCGGCGACCCCCTGCCCTCCGGCTGGGAAGCCGCGCTGCAGCACTCGCCCGCCGACACTGCCGGCCTCGCGGCCACGCCTTTCGTGCCGCCGGGCGAGCCCTTCGAGCTCACCGTGGAGGGGGTCGCCCGACTGGACGGCAGGCAGATCGGCAGCCTGCTGTTCCTGCGCGACATCAGCCGCTTCCAGTCGCGTGAGCTGGCCCTGACCGCGCGGCTCGGCCAGACCGAAGAGCAGTTGTGGCAGGTGCAGGCCGACCTGGACATCGACGCCCTGACCGGCATCCGCAACCGGCGCTACTTCCAGCGCGAGTCGATCGCGGCCGTGACCCGGGCGTGCGAGCGCAGCCAGGCACTGGGCCTGCTGATCCTGGATGTGGACCAGTTCAAGCAATACAACGACCTGCATGGCCACGTGGCCGGCGACGACTGCCTGCGGCAGATTGCCGGCGCCCTGACCCGCACGCTGTCCGGCGAGCAGTTCTGCGCCCGGCTGGGCGGCGAGGAATTCGCTGCGGTGCTGCCCGGCGCCACGCGCGACGAGACCCGTGACGTGGCGCGCCGCATGGTGGCGGTTGTGCGCGATCTCGGCATCGCGCACAACGGCACGCCGGTGCAGCCGGTGGTCACCATCAGCGTGGGCGCGGTCTGCACCGTGCCGGAAGCGCAGCGGCTGGAGCCGCTGCTGCACCGCGCCGACAGCGCGATGTACCGGGCCAAGCGCGCGGGACGCAACCGCTTCATGCTGGACGGCGACGCCTGAGCGTCACGGCTACGACGCCGCACCGGCCCGCCCCACGGTGGCCCCGTGCAAGGCCACCAGCCGCGCCGCGGCCTGGCTGACCCATGCGGGCCGCGGCGCGGCATCGAGCCAGTACTTGACCTCCAGACCCAGCGCGGTATCGCCGCTGATCACCAGCCGGCGCTGGAAGAACAGCGTGTCGGTATCGGCCTCACCGCCCAGCAGGCGCAGGTAGTCGACCGCGCAGGCGCGCAGCGTCAGTTCAGGCTCGGCGTCCGCTGCAGCGGCGCGAAAGCGCCCGCCTTCGCAGCGGAACGGCACGGCCAGCCCGAGATCCTGAACCGTCAGCAGGAAGGCATGTCCGTCCAGTGCGGCTGGCGGCTCCAGCCATCCCGCTCGGCGCGCCAGTTCCAGCGCCGCCACCAGCGGCAGCGCCCGGGCACGGGCGGGCATGCGCCGGTGCACGCCCGCGATCAGCTTGTGCAGCGCGCTCATGCCCGGGCCTCCCAGGCAATGCCCGCGCTGCCGTGCCAGTAGCCATTGCAGGGCTGGGCGCCGGCCGGCGTGATGCCGCTGGCAGCGGGTGCCTGTTCACCTGCACGAATCGACGCGAGCTGTTGCACCACCTGCAGCGTGCCGGATGAATGCGGGCTCACGCGCAGCATCCCCACCCCCATCCGCGCCATCGCCAACGCCTCTGCGCACAGGTCCAGGCAGGTGGCGCTCTGCGTCTGCACGCCGTTGAGCGTGAAGAAGGCCTGCCCTTCGCCGGTGGCGGCCACGAGGCCGTCGGGATAATCCATGCAGCGGAACTCGCAACTGTCCTTGCGCAGGCGATGGTGGCGTGCGGTAAAGCAGCGCGCCGAGAACGCCAGCGGCAGGCGTCCCCAGACAAAGGCTTCCAAACGCATGCCAGTGGGGCGCGACGCAGCCAGCGCTGCCAGCGTGGCGCCGTCCATCTCCACCGGCGCGACGCAGCCGGCCGCGCCCAGCCCGGCCAGCCACGCCAGCGTATCGGCGTGGTAGGCATTGAGGTGGGGGCCGCCGACAAAGGGCCGCCCTGCCATGCAGCGCACCGCGCCAAGGTCGTTGGCCTCGACCAGGTAGTCGTCCTGCGCGCAGGCGCGGCGCATCCAGGCGATGTCAGTGTCGGACTCCACCAGCACCGGCGTCGACAGCACCACCTCCTTGCCGGCATCGCGCAGCATCTGCGCAATCTCCAGCCATTGCGCATGACGGACTTCATGGCGGCGCGTGCAGACGGTCTCGCCGAGGTAGACGCGGTCGACCCGCGAATCGGCGACCGACGCATAGAACTGCATCACGGCCTCGCGCGGCCAGTAGTACAGCAGCGGGCCCAGGGCGATGCCGAAATCAGGCATCGCTACGGCTTGCGGCATCGCGGCCGCGGCAATCTCTGGCATGGGAAGCTCCATCATGGCCGGTTCAACGCAGATCGATGTCATGGGTGTCACCGCCACGGCCGGTCGTAGGCGCCTTGCGTGACCTGGTCGCCTTCGGCATGGCGCCCCAGCGTGCTCTGCCACTCTTGCCGCGGCACGAAGCGCGCCGGATCGGCGCAGGCCGCGTCGATGGCCGCGCGCAGCACGCCGACCACATCGCCCACATAGCGCGGGCTGCGCTGCCGCCCTTCGATCTTGATGGCTGCGATGCCCATGTCGATCAGCGCCGGCAGCAGCGACAGCGCATTGAGGCTGGTCGGCTCTTCCAGCACGTAGCCGCGCTCGCCCTCCACCTCGAAGCGGCCCTTGCACAGCGTGGGATAGCCGGCCGGCTCGCCCGGCGCATAGCTGTCGATCAGGATGCCCGACAGCCGCGCCTGCATGGTGCCGTCCTGCTCGGTCCAGCGCACCGCGTGCGCGGGCGAGCAGACGCCCTTGTTGTTGGGCGAGTCGCCGGTGGCGTAGGACGACAGCAGGCAGCGCCCCTCGGCCATCACGCACAGGCTGCCGAAGCCGAACACCTCCAGCTCCACGCTGGTCTGGCGCGCCAGCTTGCCGATCTGCGCCAGCGACAGCACGCGCGGCAGCACCACGCGGCGGATATGGAAGCGCTCGCGCATCAGCTCGATGGCGTCGGCGTGCGTGGCCGAGCCCTGCACCGACAAGTGCAGGCGCAAGCCCGGATGTCGCTCGCACGCATAGCCCATCAGGCCGGCATCAGCCATGATGACCGCGTCGGCGCCAAGGTCCGCCGCCGCATCGACCGCGCGCTGCCATTGCGCCACCGCGCCCATCTGGGCGAAGGTGTTGATGGCGAACAGCACCTCGGCGCCGCGCGCGTGGGCTTCGGCCACGCCGGTGCGGATGTCGGCCTCGGTAAAGTTCAGGCCGCCGAAATTGCGCGCGTTGGTGGCATCGCGCAGGCCCAGGTAGACCGCGTCGGCGCCGTGCTGCAGTGCCATGCGCAGGGCCGCCAGTGAACCGGCGGGCGCAACAAGCTGGGGCCGGCGCGGCACGCTCGCCGCGGCGGATGGGGCTGGGGAGGCAGGGGTCATCGGTGATGGCGCCGGCGGCGGCGCGAAGATGAAGACAGCGGCCGATGCTAGCCAAGCGCTTGCAGCAGGGGCTTGACCGCGCGCAAACCCACGCCAACGGCACACCGCCCGCGTTGGCCTATGCCGGTTGGCGTAGGCCGATGGCAGGCCACCACCGCGCGCTTGACCTGCGGCAAACGCCGGCCCGTGCCGCTGTGCCACGCTTGCCCGGTCATCCCCGCGGCTGGCCGCACGCCGGCCCCGCGCCCATCCTCTTCCGGAGACTTTATGAATCAACCCTGGCTCAAGCTGGCCGGCCGCCGCCTACTGCCCATCGTGCAGGGCGGCATGGGCATCGGCATCTCGGCCCACCGGCTGGCCGGCGCCGTCGCGCGCGAGAACGGCGTCGGCACCATCGCCAGCATCGACCTGCGCCACCACCACCCCGACCTGATGGAACGCACCCGCGGCAGCCGTGACAAGCCCGCCATCGAAGCCGCCAACCTCGAAGCGCTGGATCGCGAGATCCGTGCCGCGCGCACGGCGTCCGAGGGCCGCGGGCTGATCGCCGTCAACGTGATGAAGGCGGTGGGCTCGCACGCCGCGCTGGTGCGGCAATCCTGCGAAAGCGGCGCCGATGCCATCGTCATGGGCGCCGGCCTGCCGCTGGACCTGCCCGAGCTGACCGCCAGCCACCCCAGGGTGGCGCTGATCCCGATCCTGTCCGAGGCACGCGGCATCGGCCTGGTGCTGCGCCGGTGGATGAAGAAGGGCCGGCTGCCCGATGCCATCGTGGTCGAACACCCGGCGCATGCCGGCGGCCACCTGGGCGCGGCCACCATCCAGGACTTGTCGGAGCCGCGCTTTTCGTTTTCGCGCGTGCTGGCCGAATGCCGCGAGCTGTTTGCGCAGCTGGGGCTGGCCTGGGACAGCATTCCGCTGATCCTGGCCGGCGGCATCGACAGCCATGCCAAGGTGCGCCACTGGCTGGGCGAGGGCGCCGCCGCGGTGCAGCTGGGCACGGCCTTCGCCGTGACCGAGGAATGCGATGCCCACCCGGCCTTCAAGCAGGTGCTGGCCACGGCGCGGCCCGAGACCCTGCGCGAGTTCACCAGCGTGGCCGGGCTGCCCGCGCGCGCGGTGCTGACGCCGTGGCTGTCGCGCTACCTGTCGAGCGAGTCGCGGCTGCAGCGCCGCGCCAGGCCGCGTGAATGCCTGGAGGGCTTCGACTGCCTGCAGGCGTGCGGGCTGCGCGACGGCATTGCCCGCATCGGCCAGTTCTGCATCGACCTGAAGCTGGCGCAGGCCGTGCGCGGCGACGTGGAGCGCGGCCTGTTCTTTCGCGGCCGGGGTGCGCTGCCCTTCGGCGAGGCGATCCGGCCGGTGGCGGAGCTGATGCACTACCTGTTGACCGGGGAAAAGCCTGCGGGTCTGACTCAAACCCCGACACCAGCCTGACGCATGCCTGTTGTGCGTGCCGTGCCCAACGCGCGCGAACAAGGCTCCCCTCGCCCGCTTGCGGGAGAGGGGTGGGGGAGAGGGCCGGAGTGTCTACGAAGTGAGGCGCGTCAGTGTGCCAGCGCCTGCCCTCACCCCCGGCCCCTCTCCCGCAGGCGGGAGAGGGGAGCAAACCGGCAGCATGGGAACCTTGTCAGCAATCTGAGCGCGGCGGTAATCCGCCGCGCTTCTTCATCTCCCGCATGCAGCGCAACGCTCCCAGCAGCTGCCACCCCAGCCACGCATTGGCGCCCGCCAGCAGCAGGCCGCCAGCGCGGGCCAGCGGCGCCGGCGCCAGCGGTACCGCCAGCAGCAGCACGTAGGCCGCGAGCAGCAGCCATGCCTGCCACCGTTGCCGGCCCGGCTCGATGATGGCCTGCATGGCCGGCACGCGCGCGCGCGGCGGCAGCAGCCGGCGCAGGTGCAGCCAGGCCACGAACGGCACGATCTTGCCGAGCATGGCCGTGACCGGCAGCACGCCCACGCCGACCAGCGCCATGGTGCCGGCCCACCATGCCAGCGGCAAGCCGGCGGCGGGCAGCACGACTGCCGCCGCCCCCAGCAGCGCCGCGCCCGCCATGCTGGCGCATGCCACCGGCCAGAGCAGCCAGAACGGATCATGGCGCCGCCGCGCGCGCAGCGTGCCGGCCAGCCCGCACGCGCCCACCACCACCACGAGCGCCAGCCACGCGAGCAGCACGCCATGCGCCAGTGCCCGGTGACCCGGCCACAGCATTGCCGCGGCGCTGAACAGCGCCAGCGGCAACCAATGCGCCATGGGCAGCCAGCGCCCGATCGCCGCCGGCAGGCGCGGCGCCTGCCAGAACATCGGCAGCACGGTGGTGGCCACGCCGGTCACCAGCGCGGCCAGCCAGCCGCCCAGTGCCCACGCCATATGCAGGCCAAGCCAGCGCGCCACCGGCACGTGCCACCAGCCGCCGAGGGCGCCGGCCAGCACCATGCCGCACAGCACCGCGACCATCAGCGGCGCGCCGATGCCGGCAAGGGTGCGCGTGGTGGCATCCACTGCGGCCACGCGCCGGCCAGCAGCCAGCAGGATCGCCCCGGCCAGCAACAGGATCACGGCCACGGCCGCCGCTGCCTGCATCGCCACAGGTTCACCGCCGAGCAAGCCAATGCCCAGGGCGGTGGCCACGCCCGCGCCGGACGCGGCCATGAACGGCGCAAGCAGCCCCGCCCCCGGCACGGCCACGCCGGCCACCACCGGCATCATCTGGAACAGCGCGCCCACCATGACCGGCAGCAGCATGCCCAGCGCCAGCACATGCACCGCCACCAGCGCCAGTGGCGCAAAGCGGTCCGGCAAGCCGTCGGGCGGACCGGCGGCAAGCAAGACGCCCGCCGCGGCGCCAAGCCACGGCGCCGGCATCAGGCAGCCGAACACCACGGCCAGGCGCGGGGCGCGTTCATAGTCGAAATTGGCTGCCTTCACGCCTCGATTCTCCCCATCAAATGGTGACTGGATGCTAGGCCAGGGCAGGTCGTGGGAATTTGACCGCAGCCAAGTCCGACGACATATCCCCGCGCCATGCGGCGGAGCGATATATCACGACGTGACAGGTCGGGTGAGGGGCGACATCCCCGGTGATCAACCGCCGATGCGCCGCCGACCGCACATACACCGCACCAAAGTCGGACTTTCTTGATCTGGCGCAGGAAGCCCCGCCTGCTGTGCAGGGAAAATGGCTTCCACTGCCAGCGCACAGTCATGCACGCGCCGGCCGCCGGGCCAACACCCGGCTTCCCCGACTGGTAGCCCCCGATACCGCCATGTTCCGAACCGATCCTCCAGCCGCCAGCGCCACGGCGGCCTCCGGCGCTGCCGGCCTGCCGGCGCTGCGCGACCGCCTCTCCACCCGCATCATCTCGCTCTCGCTGGCCGTGCTGCTGGTGGTGCTGGGCATGATTGCCGGCACGCTGTGGCTGTCATGGAAGCTGGAAGGCGCGGGTGCCGCCATCAATGACGCCGGCAGCCTGCGCATGCGCGCCAACCGCGTGGCGATCGAACTGACGCTGGCACAGGCGCGCCAGGACAATGCACTGGCCGAGCAGGTGCAGGCGCTGGACGCCACGCTGGCCCTGCTCAGGAAAGGCGACGCGGCGCGCCCGCTGTTCCTGCCGGACGAACCCGCCATCCATGCGCAGATGGCCCGCGTCACGCAGGACTGGCAACAACGGCTGCGCCCGCTGGCAGTGGCCGGATCCGGCAACGACGCTGCGCCGGCACGCTATATCGCCGCACTGCCCGGCTTCGTCGCGCAGGCCGATCGCCTGGTCGGCATGATCGAGCATGACAGCGCGCGCAAGACCGACTGGCTGCGCGTGTCGCAGATCGCGCTGGCGGCAATGGCGTGCGTGGGCACCGTGGCCGTGATCTACCTGCTCTACCTGTGGATCATCCTGCCGGTGCTGCGGCTGCAGGACGGCCTGCGGCGCATGGCGGCGCGCGAGTTCTCACTGCGCCTGCCGGTGGAAAGCCGCGACGAGTTCGGCACCCTCAGCGAAGGCTTCAACCGCATGGCCGGCGAACTGCAGGGGCTGTACCACGACCTGGAGGCGCGCGTGGCGCAGAAGACCGCCGAGCTGGAACGCCAGAACCGCGACCTCGAGACGCTCTACGAGATGGCCGCCTTCCTGAACCAGGCCGCCGATGCCGAGGCCATGGCGCGCGGCTTCCTGGAGCGCGTGATGCGCCAGTTCGATGCCGATGGCGGCAGCGTGCGCGTGCTGGACAGCCGCCACGGCAGGATGCACCTGCTGGCAGCCGCCGGCCTGCCGGCCGCGCTGGCCGAATCCGAATCCTGCGCGGCGGCCAACGCCTGCCATTGCGGCGACGCCACGCGCGAGGCCGTGGTCGCCATCGTCGACCTGCGCGCGGCGCAGCGCCAGGGCGCCGCCGCGGATGCCACGCCCTGCAGCCGCAACGGCTTCCAGTCGCTGGCGGCCTTCCGCATCGAAAGCCAGCGCGGCGCCACCGGCGTGTTCGCGCTGCACTTCCGCACGCCGCGCGCGCTGCCCCCGTCAGACCGCCAGATGCTGGAAACACTGGGCCAGCACCTTGGCACCGCGCTGGAACACCTGCGCCTGTCCGCGACCGCGCGCCAGCTAGCGGTGGTGGAAGAGCGCAACCTGGTAGCGCAGGGCCTGCACGACAGCATTGCCCAGGGCCTGAACTACCTGAACCTGCAGGTGCAACTGCTGGACGCCGCGGTCGAGCGCGACGACCTGGCCGAGACCCGCGAGATCGTGCCGATGCTGCGCCACGGCGTGGAAGAAAGCTACCAGGACGTGCGCGAGCTGCTGAACAACTTCCGCTCGCGGCTCGGCACCGGCGAGCTGCGCCCGGCAGTGGAAGAGACCGTGGGCCGCTTTCGTCGGCAATGCCGCACCGAAGCAACGCTCTCCATCGACGAGAGCGGCGGCGCCTGGCCATTGGCGCCGGAGCAGCAGCTGCAGGTGCTGTTCATCCTGCAGGAGGCGCTCTCCAATGTGCGCAAGCACGCCATGGCGGCACACGTGGCGGTGGCGCTCAGCCACGGCCGCGATTTCCGGCTGGTGGTGCAGGACGACGGCGAGGGCTTCGACCCGGAGGAACTTGCCACGCGCGCCGAAGCGCATATCGGCCTGAACATCATGCGCGAGCGCGCGGCGCGGCTGGGGGCGCGGCTGCACGTGCAGGCCCGCCCCGGCCACGGCGTTCGCATCGAACTGGTGCTGCCCGCCGGCCGCGCTTCCGGCGCCCGCGAACTCGCCGACACCCGCCCCGCCCCCACGACCACCGAGACCCAGCCATGACCATCCGCATCCTGCTGATCGACGACCACACCTTGTTCCGCTCCGGCATCCGCGCGCTGCTGCAGCGGCAGGCCGACTTCGAGATCGTCGACGAAGCCGCCGACGGCGTGGAAGGCATCAAGCGCGCCAAGCAGCACCGCCCCGACGTGATCCTGCTGGACCTGAACATGCCCGGCCTGTCCGGCCTGGAGGCCCTGCAGCTGCTGGTGGAGGACCTGCCGCGGACCGCCGTGATCGTGTTGACCGTGTCGGAAGAAGCCGAGGAACTGGCCACCGCGCTGCGCGGCGGTGCACGCGGCTACCTGATCAAGAATATCGAGACCGAGGCGCTGATCGCCGGCATCCGCCGTGCCGCGGCCGGTGAGCCGGTCATCTCCGACAGCATGACCGCCAAGCTGGTGGCCCAGTTCCGCGCTCCCGCGCCGGTGGCCGCGGCGCGCCAGGATGAAGCGCCACGGCTGACCGCGCGCGAGCGCGAGATCGTGCAGGGCCTGGCGCGCGGCGAAAGCAACAAGGAGATCGCGCGCGACTTGGGCGTGGCGGAAAGCACGGTGAAGATCCACGTGCAGAACATCCTGAAGAAGCTGAACCTGGCCAGCCGCGTGCAGGTGGCCGTCTATGCCGTCGAGCACGGGCTGAACGCAGCGTGCTGAACGCGGCGCAGCGTCAGCCACGACAGCCCTGCATGTGCCCCCCACACCCCAGCGTCGTCCGATTCCTACACCGATATCAGCCCTAGTCCGGGGGGATGCCGGCGCCCCCTGATCTAGGCTGAACAGTAAGCAGTTGGTTCTCCGAGGCCACCCGGTCCGGAAGCCCCCGGCTTGCCAGATCCACAAACAAGGAGCACGCCATGGGAATCGGCACCATCCTCCTGATCATTCTTGTCCTGCTGCTGCTCGGCGCGCTGCCGGCCTGGCCCTACAGCTCCGGCTGGGGCTACTGGCCTAGCGGCGGCCTGGGCCTGATCGTCCTGATCGTGGTGCTGCTCGTGGTGCTTGGCCGGATCTAGTGTTTCCCGGCCAGCCTGCGGGCGATGCACGCCGGCACGCGCGCGCAGCGGCGCCGGCGCGGGGCGAGCCTTGTCGCTGCCGCGCCGGCGCCCTATAACGAAGCGCGGGCGTGTGTCACCGCATCGCCCGGTTCCTTCCCCCCTTTCGCAAGGAGATTCAGATGCCAGCAAAATCCAAGGCGCAACAGCAGGCCGCGGGAGCGGCGCTCTCCGCAAAGCGCGGCGAAAAGAAGGCCGGATCGCTCAAGGGACCTTCCCGCTCGATGTATAAGTCGATGAGCGAGAAGGAACTCGACAAGATGGCTTCGACCAAGACCAAGGGCATGCCGAAGCACAAGTCAGACAGTTGATCTGGAACCAGAATCAGCAATGCTGCCGGTTTGCTCCCCTCTCCTGCTTGCGGGAGAGGGAGCACCCAAGCGGTCTGCCAGACTGTCTGATTATCTGGCACCGCCCTTCTTTCCCCCGACCCGCCCCCTCACCGGCCCGCCGCAATAGCCCGGCAGCCGTCTTGCGCGGGCGCTGCGCGCCAGCCGGATCGACTCCGCCAGCGCCAGCCCGAATCCCGCGATGCTGCCCAGATCCTGTTCCACCCGCTCGCGCAGGAAGCCGGCCCAGGAGAAATCGCCGGCAGCGCTGCCAGGCTTGCGGTAGGCCCCGGCCTCGCGCGCAAAGGCCGCCAGGCTGCGATAGGGATCGTCGCGCATGCCCCGCACAGTGGGCGGCAGTGCCTTCAGGCCCAGCAGCCTGCCGTGCTCGTCATAGGGATGGACATGGCCGAGACGGCGCATCCGTTTCCAGAACGCAGACGGGCTCAGGCGGCTGAAGTCATGCAGCACGCGCACGGGTGCCCGCTCGTAGCCGAGATCCAGCCATGCCCGCGCCCAGTGATGGTGATCGATGATATAGAGGCCGCCGCCCGGCCCGGCCACGGTCTTGATGCGATGGCGGCGCATGAAGCGCCGCAGCGCCGCGTGGTCGTCCGGGTCCGCGTGGCGCTGCGTGACGTCCATCTTGTAGCTGACGTGCGCATAGCCCAGCGTCAGTTGGGTCGGGCGCAGGCGAGCCAGTTCGGCAACGGCCTTGCTGCGCGGCGCGCGGTGGTCCGCGCTGTCGGCAGCGCGGCGCTCAGTCGTGCTCGGCACGCTTCTGGTCAACGAAGTGCTCAAGCTCGCTGCCCGGGTCTTCGTTGCCGGTGCTCTCTTCGGCAATCGCTTCGCGTGTGAGCGGGCGCGGCCAGTATTCGCCCTCGCCGTCATGTACGGGCTCGCCGTGGCGGGCGGGATTGAAATCCGTCCACTGGCCACATTCCCAGTTGCCTTGCGCACGTTCCAGTCCGCTCGCACCGGCCTCGCGCAGCACGTCCACGGCGACGGAACCGAGGCCGTTGTTGACGCACGCCGCCAGCATGACGCGGTCCGGCGCAGTGTCCGGCCCCACCGACATGATGGATACGTCCCACACGGAGAAGCCGCGCGAGAACAGGGTCCGTGCCACGTCTTCGGCGCTGGCTATCGAATCGAAACGTCCGGCTACGATCGCTGACATGATGACTCTCCCATGAGATGGTGGCGATGGTCATGACTGCTGCCATCCACATTGCAAGAGCCACGCCCGCGCCCGCTGTGCGTCACGCCGCGCGCATGGCCCGCATGGCGCGCACGCCGGTGTGCAATATTTGCAAAGGCGGCCCCGGAACTACATGCCTTGTCCTGGCGCCTCAGCCGTTGACGACCTCGCCGCCGTTGATGTGCAGGATCTGCCCGGTGATGTAGCTGGCCGCGTCCGACGCCAGGAACACAAAGCCCGCCGCCACCTCGAACGGTTGTCCCGGGCGGCCCATCGGCGTCTTCCTGCCAAACTCGGCCACTTCTTCCGCCGTGAAGGTCGACGGGATCAGCGGCGTCCAGATCGGGCCCGGTGCGACGCCGTTGACACGGATGCCGCGCTCGACCACCTGCAGCGCCAGGGAACGCGTGAACGATACGATCGCACCCTTGGTGGCGGAGTAATCCAGCAGGTGCTTGCTGCCGCGATACGCGGTCACCGAGGTGGTGTTCAGGATCGACGCCCCCGCCTTCAGGTGCGGCAGCACCGCGCGCGTCAGGTGGAACATCGCAAACACATTGGTGCGGAAGGTGGCCTCCACCTGGCTGGGGTCGACTTCTTCCAGCGAGGCCTTGGGGTGTTGCTCGGCAGCGTTGTTGACCAGGATGTCGAGCTTGCCGTACTGCTGCAACGCCTGCCGCGCCACGGCCTCGGCATGCGCGTGGTCGGCGAGGTCACCCGCAATTGCCAGGCATTTGCGGCCAGCCCCCTCTACCAGCTCGACGGTCTCGCGCGCATCGGCATGCTCATCGAGATAGGCGATGGCGACATCGGCGCCTTCACGCGCAAAGGCCACCGCAATGGCCCGCCCGATGCCGCTGTCGCCGCCGGTGATCAGCGCCACGCGCCCGCGCAGCCGGCCGCTGCCGACATAGTCCTCGGCACCGCTGTCCGGCTGCGGCCGCATGGCGGCCTCCAGGCCCGGCTGGCGCGACTGGTGCTGGGGCGGGATGCTGGTCGGTGTGGACATGGCTGGCTCCTGTCTGCGCGGCCGCGTCGCGGCCCTTGCAGGTGCGGCGCAAATTCCATGCCGCAAACGGCGAGCCCTGGCCACGCCGCGGCACCGGCGTCCCGGCCACCGCTCGCCGCCGTGGCTGGCACGCCGCCCGCAACCCTTACATCGCCCGGCAATCCTTACAGCGCGCCGGGACGCCAGCCCGCCTGGCCCCGCCCGCGCGCCGGGGCACGGATTTTGCGGCCATTGCAGACATGAACGTCACCGGCCCGGCGCGCCTGCGGCAGTTGCCGCACTGGCCTGCCGCACCAGGCAGTGCGGCGGAGGACGCCCGGGCCCCACAGCCAGGAGGCAACCATGTTCAACTTCCGCAACGAGCGCAGCCGCAGCGGCCCCCGCACCGGCACCGAAACGCAGCGCCGCGAACGCGGCCCGGCGCAACGGATGCGCGACCAGAGCCGGGGCAGCGGCTCGGAGGACTGGGGACAGGACTGGGGACAGGAATGGGGTGAGGACTGGCGCGGCGACAGCAGCAGCCAATCCGCGCCTCCGGAACGCTACAGCGAGGCTGCGCGCCATGGCGGCCCGTGGTACCAGCAGGACACGCCTGCCGGCCAGCGCCGCGGCAGTTGGGGCGAACAGGGCTATGGCGCGGCCGACACCGGCGGCACCGGCCATCCGTACAGCAGCGGCTATGGCGGCTACCGGCCGGCCCCTCAGGACAGCGGCTACCGCAGCGAAGAACGCGAATCGGGCTATGGCTACCGCGATGAAGACCGCTTCGGCCCGCGCGGACGCCGCAGCGAAGCGGACGACCCGCGCCAGCCTGGCCGTGCCTGGCACGGTGAAGAAGAGTGGGGGGAACGCGGCGGCCGTGCCATGCATTGGCGCGAAGGCATGGAACGCGACCGCGCGCAGCGCGCCGGCCAACCCAGCTATGGCGGCGGCTACTTTGGCGACGCCGGCAGCGGTGGCCAGTCATACAGCGGCGGCCAGCGTGTGTACCCGGATGATCCGGGCTACCGGCGCTACGCGCCTTATGCAGCGCAAGCGGGAGCGCCAGGCGGCCAGCGTGGGCGCCGTCCGGTTGGCCCCAAGGGCTACCGCCGCACCGATGAGCGCGTACGCGAGGATGTGTGCGAACGCCTGGCGATGAACCCGTATGTCGATGTCGGCGACGTCAGCGTGGAAGTCGCCAACGGCGTGGTGACGCTGGACGGCACCGTGCGCGAGCGCCGCGAGAAATACGTGATCGAGGACATTGCCGATGCCGTGTTCGGCGTCACCGAGGTGGATAATCGCCTGCGCGTGCAGCGCCAGCCAGGCGCCGCGTGGGCGGCCGGCTCTGAGGTCGGCGGCGACGATGCCACCGACACGGCGTCTCCGGGGACCTCGCCCGAGCGCACGCTGAACAAGAGCTGATGCGCCCATGCGCCGCCAGCCTCGCAAGCTGCTCCCGGGCAGCAAGCTGATGGTGCCGCTGGATGCCCTGCGTCCCACCCAGATCACGGTAGGCGGCTACCACGTCGCGCAGAAGGTCCATGTCACCCGGCGCGTGTCGCCGGAACGCCGCGCCGCGTTCCTGGACCGGCACCGCGTACACCTGGTGATCGGTCCGGAACAGGCCCTGTACGTGGTCGATCACCATCACTGGGTGCGCGCCTGGCACGATCTCGGGCTCACCCATGTGCCGGGCCTGGTGCGCGCCGACCTGAGCGACATGAATGTGCCGGCGTTCTGGCGCCAAATGGTGGCCGAGCATATGGTCCACCCTTACGACGAGCACGGGCGCCGCCGTCCGCTGACGGAATTGCCCGGCGGCATCCACGACATGCGCGACGACCCGTATCGCAGCCTGGAGGCCTTCGTGCAGCTGGCCGGCGGCTATCGCAAGGTCAAGACCGCCTATATGGATTTTCGCTGGGCCGACTACTTCCGCCGCCACGTGGCGGGCCCGTTCGATACCACGCATCACTTTGCCATCGCGCTGGCGCAGGCGTTCCGGCTGGCGCACGCCGCGGGCGCGCGCGGCCTGCCGGGCTATATCGGCCCATTGGGGTGCTGAGCGGGTTCAGCCGTCTTTGCCTGCTGTCAGCGACACGCTATTGCGCGCCGGATGCCGCTGCCGGGGCGCTGGCGGACTCGGCCAGCGGCATGCCCGGTTCGTCGGCCGGCACCTGCGGCGCGGGCGGCTCCGCGCGTTCGGCGCTGACCGGGCCGGCGCGCGCGACGGTAATCATCTCGCGCAGCCAGTTGACCAGCAGGCTGCTGTAGGCGCGCTGGCTTTCCTCTTCCGTCAGGCCGTGGTCGGCCCCCTTGATCACGCGGTAGGTCATGGAGTTGGCGTGCACGCAGGCATCCACGTAGCTCATCACCGCGGCGTGCGGCACCACCTGGTCATGCTCGGATTCAATCACCAGCACGTCGCCGGCAAATTCCGCGCAAGCGCGCAGGGCTCGGTTGCTCTCGGGCGGCACCACGCTGCGCCGGTAGGCCACCAGGTCCTGTTCGCGATGCAGCTGGCGCTTGGGCAGTTCCCAGCCCGAGTCCATGTACAGCGCCGGCGCGCGGAACGCCATCCAGCGCACCTGGCGCAGCGTGCTCAGCAGCGCAGCCAGGTAGCCGCCGTAGCTGCTGCCCACCACCGCGATGGCGTTGCGGTCCACTTCGGGCTGGCGCACCAGCACATCGTAGGCGGCCACCACGTCGGCCAGGTTGCGCATGCGGCTGACCGTCTCGTATTGCGCCTGGGTGCCGGCGTGCCCGGTCAGGTCGAAGGTCAGGCAGACACAGCCCAGCCCCGCCACCTTGCGCGCGCGGGCCAGGTACTGCTGCTGGCTGCCGCCCCAGCCATGGACGAACAGCACGCCCGGCAGCCTGGTCTGCGGGCTGATCAGGGTGCCGGCAATGGTGCCGCCTTCGCTTTGTATCTGCACCAGGTCTTCATGCGTTGCCATCGGATTCAGGCTCCAGTCGTGCGTATTTGGTCAACGGACCGGCGTGCCGGTCCTCTCCCTGGAAGTAGATCTCAGCGTCGTCCGGCACGCGCACGCCCTTGCCATAGACTTCGCGCGTGGCAGCCACCACGCGGGCGCGGCGCGGATCCTCGAGCAGCGCGGCCAGCGCCGCCAGCTCGGCGCCGGTCGCGCCGCCCACCCGCCAGGACTGTTCCAGCACGCCCCCAAGCACTTGCCCGTGGCCGGCGCTGCCCGCGGGCGGGCCGAAGGCGACGTCGTAGTTGCAGCGCGACAGCACCATGCCCCCGGCATCGCCATAGCAGGCCAGCGCGGCTTCGTGGTACACCATCGCGGCCCGCACCGCGGCCAGCGTGCGGGCGTCGAACGGATGCCGCAGCAGCGCCTCGAGGCCGCCGCGCACCATCGTCAGCGTGGAGCCGCCATAGACCTTCTGCCCGTGGTTGTTGGCAGTGAGCCCTTGGGTGCCGCAATAGCTGGCCCGCAGGCCGGCCAGCTCCACCTGCCCCACGCTGTAGGTCTGCGGCGCGTCCAGGTCGCGCTCCGCCACCAGGCCATGGGCTTGCACCACGTCGGGCGCCATCGCGGCGAGCGCCTCGTCCAGCGAGCGTTCGTCGTGGACCACGTGCTGGCCCAGCCCGCCGATGCCGCACGGTTCCTTCAGCCGTACCGGCCCCAGCGCCAGCAGGCGCATTGCCGCAATCCGCGCATCGCTGAGCGTGAAGGCGGTAAAGCCCGGCAGCGTGGCACCCACCACGCGCCGCACAAAGTCCTCGGACCAGCCCCGCGGCGCTGCGGCGCCGGGCGCCACCAAGCCGTGCGTGATCGCCTTGGTGGCCACGAAGGCGAAAGGCACCACGCCGCCAAACAGGTCGCCCGCGTCGCGCACGCCGAGGTCCTGCGCCAGCGTACGGCCCACCAGAGTCTGCGCGGGCACCAGGTATGGCGCAGGCAGCCCCGCATCCGGCGCGGCGTAGGGGCCTGCAAAGGAAAAGCCCGCGATGTCAGCGACCTTGCGGGCAATATTGGCAAGGGTTGTACCGAGGTGGCTGTCGGCCTTGCCCAGGGACTCGCAACCGTAGACCATCACCACGCGGCTGCGTGCCGGCGAGTTGCCCGGGGCAGCGCATTTTCGATGCATTGTCTTGCTCGGTTCGGACACGGGCGGCTCCTTGCTGGTGGCTCTCGCTCGATGGGGTGGGAGGGGCCGCATGGGCTAAGAGCTGGGCGCCACGGTGGGTGAGCGGCTCCCGGCATCGCTGCCGACCAGCCGGCGCACGCGCGCTGCGCGCGCCTGCCGCTTGGCGGCGTGGTTCTCGCGCGCCTCGTCCAGCGAATGGCTCGACTTGATACCGTCTTCCTTGTCAGCAAGCTCGGCCAGGTGGCGATAGAAGGTCACCAGCTGGCGCAGCTCTTCCTCATCCAGGTCCTCGATCGACACCAGCATATTGCTGGCTTCGCGGTGCGAGGCGAGCAATTCATTGAGCTTCAGGTGGACCGCGACCGCGTCCTTGTTCTGGCTCTGCTGGATCAGGAACACCATCAGGAAGGTGACGATGGTGGTGCCGGTATTGATGACCAGTTGCCAGGTTTCGGAATAAGCAAACAATGGGCCGGTGATGGCCCATGCGGCTATCACGGCGACGGCCAGCACGAATGCGACGGGCGATCCTGCCTGGCGTGTGGCGGCGCCGGCGAAGCGGTCAAAGGCATGCAGCACGCCATGCTGGCTGGACCCGGTGCGATGGCTAACGCCTGGCGGAATTGGGCTGGAATTGTTCATTGTTGCGCTCTCATGGAGTGTGGATGTTTGGGATTGGCTTCATGTGGTTGGTTTGTGGTGTTTGGCGGGTGTGGCTCTTTAGCTTGGCGGCATGCGGTTGCTTGTCGTTCTTGGTGGGCGTGGCTCTTTAGCTTGGCGCCATGCGGTTGCTTGTCGTTCTTGGCGGGCGTGGCTGTTTCGCCGGCTTAGCCGGCGAGTCACTTTTTGTCCGAGCGACAAAAAGTAACCAAAAAACGCGTCGCCTGAGCGGCTGGCAATCAATTCCACGGCGTTGGTGGTTCGCACGGTGGTGCTTTCCGTTTGGGCGTGGGTAACCGTTCGACCCTGCTACGCCATGTGAGTCAGTGACAGTGCCTGCGTTAACCCACTATTGAACGATCCCCATGCAGGGCGTAGGCCGCCTGCTGCAAACGGCATCGCGGGGACGCCTACGGCTGCTACGCAGGCCCAAAATGCGCTGACGGTCTTTGGGCGCTTGCGCGAAGCGCAGCCGAAGGCGTTGATGCGATAACGCTCGAGAGCACGGGCCACCGCCCGACTTGGGGATATTTCAAAAGCCGGTTATCGAAGGCACTGGCACACACTCACATGGCGTTAGCAGGGTCGAACGGGCACCCACGCCCAAACGGCAAGCACCGCCGCCCATATGACCAACGCCGTGAAATTTATTGCCAGCCGCATAGGCGACGCGTTTTTTGATTACTTTTTGTCGCTCGGACAAAAAGTGACTCGCCGGCTACGCCGGCGAAACAGCCACGCCCGCCAAGAGCGACAACCGGCCGCCTCGCACCAAGCCCGAAAGCCATCCCCCTACCTTCCCCCTCACCTCCTCCTCTCATCCCAAGGGTCATACCGATCCGCCTCCCAATAAGGCGAAATCCCGTAATACTGGTGAATACTGGTAGCCCACTGCGAATCCGCCATGCTGGGCCAGTGGTCCTTGTCAAACCCCGGCGCGGCCTTGAGCCGGTCCCTTTCAACACCAAGCACGAAACACTTACGCCGCGTGTCGAGCGTGAGCGCCGACCACGGCAAGGCGAAGAGCTTTTCGCCAATGCCAAGGAAGCCGCCCATGGCCAGCACTGCGTAGGCCACGCGCCCGCCAAGCACGTCGATCATGATGTGGTCGATGGTGCCGATATCGTCGCCGGCGGGGTCAACCACCTTGTTGCCCTCAAGCGTGTCGGCTGCCATCACGAATGGGCCAGGGCCCGGGGAATCGCGGTCGATGCCGCCGACGATGGATGCGCCGTGCGGCGGCCGTTCTTCAGGGGGTTCAGGTTGGACTCGGGTCATGGCTGTCTCCGTTTGGCGGGCCGCGGCGCAGGGCACTGGGGCCGCCGCGCCGCGGCATTTGGACTCAGGATGGCGGACACGCGCTTCAGCGCTTCGTGGCTGACCCCTTGCGCTGGCCGGCCGGCTTGGCGCCCACGGGCTGCTTTTCGCTGCCCCGCTTGAGCTTCCAGTCGACGTCGTCGCGCGCGGTCTGCGTCTTCTTCTCAGCGTGCATGGCTGCGCTCGGCGAGATCGGGTCGCTGGCCGGGAACGTCATCTCCAGCGAGTCGTCCACGGCGGCCTGGTAGGTCTTGGCTTCCTTGCCCCGTTGCTTGTCGCCGGCGGCGGCCTTGCTGCCTGCGCCGGCCTTGCCTGCGGATGGCCCGCTCATGCGGGCAGCCCGGGACTTGTCGGATTTCGCGCCGGACGGCTTGTGAGCAACCTGCGCGGCCTTGTCGGATTTGCGGCTGGCTTTGGGCATGGTTGTACCCTCCTTGGTTGGGTCATTCATCCATGCAAGGCGCGGGCCAGAAACGGGAGAGGCCAGCAGAGCGGCCGGGAGCGGTGCGGGCGCTGCCGTGACGCCGCGGGGGCGGCGAGTGCGGCAAAGGCCGGCCGGCAAGCGCTACGCGTAGCGCATGCGACATGCCGGTAAAAACTACATCAATGCGCCGCGCCGCGTCAGGCCTGCATGTGGCGCGGGAACCTGACAACAATGCAGACGCTGATCCTGTCGCTATCGCAGTCATCGCTTTCCGCGCTCAGCGCCGCCCCGTGCATTTCCACCATGCGGCGCGTCAGCAGCAGCGCGCTGCTCTGCCGGGCCGGGGTCGCACCGTCCGGTGCCGCCCGGCGCCCGAAGAAATCGGTCAGCGCGGCCAGCCGGCTGGCGCTGCGCTGCTGGTCCAGCGGCGGGCTCTCGGTGATGCGCAGCTTCACGTGATCCGGCTCGCTGAGCACCTTCACGGCGACCGAGCCGCCTTCCGGCGCGCGCCAGATGCAGTGCACCAGCAGGTGCCGCAGCAGCGGGGCCAGCCGCACGGCGTCGCCATCGATCAGGTAGGCCGATTCGGACGATTCGGCCGCGCCGTCAGTGGCGACCGGTGACAGCAGCACGCCCCGGGCTTCGGCCGCGGGGCGACGGTCGGCGACGGCCTGGGCCGTGAGCGCCAGCAGGTCCAGGCGCTGCCAGCGCGGTGCGCCCTCGTCGGCCAGCAGCCGCACGGCTTCTTCCATCTCCTCGATCAGCGCCAGCTGCTGCTGCGTGCCGGAACGAATGCCGTCCAGCGCGCGCTGCGCGGGCGCCGGCGTGGTATCGAAGGCGCGGTCCAGCACGTAGGCCCAGCTCTGGATGGCGTTCAGCGAGGAACGCAGGTCATGCGCCGATTGCTCGATCAGCGCGCTCACCTCTTGCACGCTGCGCACGGCAGCGGCTGGCGAAGAAAGCGGAGCGTCCGGCATCGCGGACTGCGCGGGTTGCTGCGTCATGTGCGGCTCGGCATTGGCACGTCCCCGGCCGCATTGGCCGGGCTGGATGCCTTGGACGGAAGCAAGAAACGTGCTGCACAGGGCGCTGCGGTCCGCAGGCACCTGCGCAATCCCCGCAAACGCAGGCGCTGGCTCGCGCCGTCAGCCGGTAGCCGACGATCCGGTGTCGTTGCGCGAGGCGCGCAGCCACTCTGGCAATTCGCCGCGCGCGGCATAATCTTCCAGCCGGTTGTACAAAGTCTTCAGGCTGATGCCGAGGATCTCGGCCGCATGCTTCTTAACGCCGGCGCATTGCTCCAGCGTGGCGAAGATCAGCTGCCGGTCGGCATCGGCCAGGGACATGCCCACCGGCACCGACACCACCGCCGCGCCCGGCGCCTGCGTGGCCGCGACCTGCAGCGGCACCTGCACCTCGGTGATGAGATCGTCGTCGGACATGATGAAGGCGCGCTGCACGAAGTTGCGCAGCTCGCGCACATTGCCGGGCCAGGCGTGCAGGCGCAGGCTGTCCAGCACATTGGGCGCGAAGCGGCGCCGGGTACCCTGCTCGGCATTGAGCTGCTCCAGCATCAGGTTGGCGATCTGGATCACGTCGTCGCCGCGCGCGCGCAGCGGCGGCAGTTCTACCGGGAACACGTTCAGCCGGTGGAACAGGTCCGCGCGCAGCTTGCCGTCGGCCACAGCATCTTCAGGGTTGCGGTTGGTGGCGGCCAGCACGCGCACATCGGCATGGCATTCGCGGTTGGTGCCCACGCGCATGAAAGTGCCGGTCTCCAGCACCCGCAGCAGCTTGACCTGCAGCTCGGCGGGCATCTCGGTGATCTCGTCCAGGAACAGGGTGCCGCCGTCGGCGCGCTCGAAATAGCCCTTGTGCTGGCGGTCCGCGCCGGTAAAGCTGCCGCGCTCGTGGCCGAACATCTCGCTTTCGATCAGCGTGGGCGAGATCGCGCCGCAGTTGACCGCCAGGAACGGCTGGCGCCGCCGCGACGAGAGCTCATGCACGGTCTGCGCCGCCAGTTCCTTGCCGGTGCCGCTTTCGCCGATCAGCAATACCGTGGCTTCAGTCGGCGCCACGCGCGCGAGCTGGTCGTAGACCACCTGCATCACTTCGGAACTGCCCATCAGCCGGCCGAAACGGCCGTAGCGGCGCAACTCGCCACGCAGCGAATGGATCTCGGCGCGCAACTCGCCGGTGGTGGCCAGGCGCCTGAGCACGGTCTGCAGCCGCGCCACGTTGATGGGCTTGACCAGGTAATCGGTGGCACCGGCGCGCAGCGCTTCGACCGCGCTTTCGACGCTGGCATAGCCGGTCGTGAGGATCACTTCGACGCCCGAGGCGCCAACCTCGTCGAACAGCTCCATGCCGTTGCCGTCCGGCAGGCGCAGGTCGGCCACGATCGCCTCCGGCATGCGCCAGCCGATCTGCAGCCGTGCCTCGCGCAGGGTGCCGGCGGTGGCGGAACTGAAGCCTTCCATGGCCACGATCTCGGCTAGCGCGGCACATGCGTTTTCGTCGTCATCGACAATCAGGATGTGGGGCATACGATCCGTCAGTGAGACCTATTGGAAACTTGGGCGAAATCCACTTGCACCTGCGTTCGCGCGCCACGGCGGGCATTGCTGCCGGGCTCGGGACGCCCGCCGGCGCGCTCCATGCGAGGCGTGGCGCGACGGGCACAGGGGCGCAAGGATTTCGACTGCGACATGGTCAGCCGGTTGCACAAGTCCACTGCGTAATGCCAGTCTAAGCGCGGGCGGGCACGGTCGTTGCCAGTGTCCGTCTGACACAGCTGTCGGATGTTTCCGCGCGGGGTCGTGCATCTATGGCAAGCCACTGCGCCAAAGGCTAGCATAGGAACTTCCCACGACAAGCCCGATCTCGACCGAGGCCTTCATTGTGCCCGTGACCGCCAGCACACCGCGGCGCAGCAATGCCGCTCCCTCTGGCCAGCCCGCCAGCCACGCCGCCAGCCTATCCGAGCCGGCGCGCGAGGCCACGCCGCGCCGCGCCATCCCTTCGCAGGTCTCGCTGCTGTGGGAAAGCGCGTCGCCCGTCATGCAGCGCTTGCTGGCCCAGATCGAGCGCGTGGCGCCCACCGATGTCACCATGCTTGCGGTAGGCGAAAGCGGCTCCGGCAAGGAAGTGGTGGCACGCGCGGTGCATGAGCGCAGCGCGCGCCGCAAGGGCCCCTTCATCGCGGTCAACTGCGGCGCGATCCAGCCCACGCTGATCGAATCAGAGCTGTTCGGCCACGAGAAAGGTGGATTTACCGGCGCGATCGAGCAGAAGGCGGGCTACTTCGAGCAGGCCCATGGCGGCACTCTGTTTCTCGATGAAGTCACCGAAATGCCGCTCGACATGCAGATCAAGTTGTTGCGGGTGCTGGAAGGCCGCACCTTCCACCGCGTCGGCGGCGACACGCCCATCGCCACGGACGTGCGCATCCTGGCAGCCACCAACCGCGATCCGGTCGAGGCAGCGCGTGCCGGCCAGTTGCGGGAAGACCTGCTGTACCGGCTGGCCGTGTTCCCGCTGCATATCCCGCCGCTGCGCGAGCGGCCCGACGATATCGTGCCGCTGGCACGTCACTTCCTGGCCGAATACAACGCCATGGAGCGCACCGACAAGGCCTTCTCCGCCGCCTCGCTGGAGCGGCTGGTGCGCTATGACTGGCCGGGCAATGTGCGCGAGCTGAAGAACGCGGTCTACCGCGCCTTTATCCTGGCCGACAAGGTCGTGGAAATCGGCAACCCCAACCTGGCCACGCAGCCGCCGCGGCCCACCACGGTGGACGGCGTGGTCAGCGTGCGCGTGGGCACCACGCTGGCCGACACCCAGCGCGAAATCATCATGGCCACCCTGGCGCGCTTTGACGGCGACAAGCGCCAGGCCGCGCGCGCGCTCGGCATCAGCCTGAAGACGCTGTACAACCGGCTGGACGCCTACCGCTCCTTGTAAGGCGCCGGCGCGGCCAGCACGCGCGACAGGGCCTCGATCGCCAGCGGCTTGGTCAGGTACGCATGGAAGCCGGCCAGTTCGCTGCGCCGCTGGTGTTCGGCAGTGCAGCGCCCGGTCAGCGCCAGGAACTGCACCGCGCGCGGGCCGCATGCCTGGCGCAATGCCGGCAGGACGTCAAAGCCCGACATGTCGGGCATCTCCAGGTCGAGCAGCACGCAATCCGGGCGGAATTCGGCAACCACGTCCAGTGCCTGCTGGCCGCCATGGGCCGCGCGCGCCTCGTGGCCGAGCAGGCCCAGCAGCTCGGCCATGCTGTCGGCTGAATCGGCATTGTCGTCCACCACCAGCACACGGCGTCGCGGCATCGGCCCCCGCGGCGGCGTGGCGGCCGCGCGCGGGCGGGCGGTGACGCGCGGCAGGATCACGGTGAAGGTGCTGCCCTTGCCCGCGCCACCGCTGTCGGCCTGGATCGCGCCGCCGTGCGCCTCCACCACGGCCTTGGCCAGTGCCAGCCCGATGCCCAGGCCGCTGCGGCTGTCGGCGTCGCCCTCCTGCGCAAACAGGTTGAAGATGCGGTCCAGCGCCGCCGGCGCGAGACCCCGGCCGGTATCCGACACGGCGGTGATCACGCGCGCTGACTCCACGCTCACATGCACGCTGACGGTGCCGCCGCGCGGGGTGTACTTGACCGCGTTGCTGAGCAGGTTCAGCAGCACCTGCCCCAGCCGCGCGGCATCGGCGCGCACGTAGGGCGAGCTTGCCGGCAGCGCCACCACAAGCTGCTGGCCGGCCGCCTCCAGCGCCGGGCGGATCGCTTCGATGCTGGTGGTCACCACGACGTTGTACGAGGTTGGCGTCAGTTCCATCTTCAGCTTGCCGGCGGTCACGCGGCCCACGTCGAGCAGGTCATTCACCAGCCGCTCCAGCTGGTGCAGCTGGCGGTCGATGATCCCCGCGCAGCGGCCCACGCGCGTGTCGGCATCCGGGGTCAGCGCGATCACTTCCACCGCGTTGCGCACCGCCGCCAGCGGATTGCGCAGTTCATGCGCCAGGATGGCCAGGAACGATTGCAGCCGGCGGTTGCCGGCCTCGAGCGTTTCCAGCCGCAGCGCATCGCTCAGGTCGCGGGCGGTCCACAGCAGGCTGGTCGGGCAGCCGGCGGCGTCGCGGACCAGCACCATGCGCGTATGGCAACGCACCACCGAGCCGTCCTTGCGTGCCACGCGCTCGTCGCCGGCCCACTGGCCGCAGGCGTGCGCGGCTTCCAGCGCCGCGCGGTCGCGCCCCGCGGCGGCATCCTGGCGGGAATAGAGCAGTGCCAGCGGCTGGCCGACGGCTTCGGCCTCGGCGTAGCCGGCCAGGGCCTGCGCGCCGACGTTCCAGGCGCGGATGGTGCCGTCCAGGTCAAGCTCGCACACCGCGGTGCCGGGCAGGTTTTCAGCCAGCAGGCGCAGCCGGGTATCGGCCAGCCCGGCGTGCTCGGATGCGGCCTGCTGCACGGTAATGTCGCGGCACGACACAATAAAGCCGGTGGCCTGGCCCGCTGCGGACTCTCCGGACAAGGTATCCGCATGGTTGAGCGCCGCGCCCGGCTCGCCGGCCGCGCCAATGGCCCGCATGCGGCAGGACGCCTGCAGCAGGCTGCCGTCGCGCCGCACGCGCCAGCCCTGGTCGCGCACGCTGCCGCCAAGTGCGGCCGCCTGCAGCCATTGCTGCGGCAGGCCGGCAGCGACATCTTCAGGGCGATGCAGGCAGGAAAAGTGACGGCCGGTGATTTCCCCGGCGCTGTAGCCGAACACGCGCCGCGCGGCATCCGGCCACATTGCAATGCACCCGCGCGCATCGGTCTCGAACACGGCGCAGTCTTCCACCGCATCGAGCAGGCGCCCGTACTGTGCCGCCAGCGGGACGCCGGCATGGTCCACCCTGGTGCCGTCCGGCTCGCCGACGGGTGACGCACGGACACCTTTTGCCGCTCGCGGCTCGGACATGAGCACACCTTCTGTGTAATGGGGTGAAGCCAGCAGGCCCCGTGCGCGGGCGGCCTGGCGGCGCCGCGCGGCGGCGGGCCGAATACCCGCAACTGCGGGCATCCGAGTCAATGATAGGTGTTCGCGGCCCATGCGCCACCAATGTGCGCGGCACCGGAAACTAGCGCTTGTGCCGCAACTGGTACATCGCGGCAACCGCGGCGGAGGCACCCACCACCAGCGCAGTGGCCAGCATCGGGTGGCGCGCCGTGGTGGTGTAGGGGCAGGATTGCAGCGCGTTGTGGCTGCCGCTGCGTTCCTGCAGGCCGCTGCCGCTGCCATACAGCGCGTTGTCCTCGAGCGGACCCGCGGGGTGGTGCGTCTGTTGCGCGCGGCCCATGAAGCGGCGCATGAAGCGGTCGAAGGTGTGCGGCGCATGGTACGCCGCGGCCGAGAACGCCTTGGCGGCCGCACCGACGAAGAGCTCGCGGCGCGGGTTCGCGGCGGCAAACAGGATCGCGTCGGCGGCCAGCGCCGGGTCATACAGCGGCGGCGGCAGGCGCGGCTCGACATCGAGGAAGTTCTTGGCGTGCATCGCCAGCGGCGTTTCCAGTCCGGCAGGCTTGATCAGCGTCACGCTGACCGGCGCCTGCTCCTGCTCCAGTTCCAGCCGCAGCGAATCCGTAAAGCCCTTGATCGCGTGCTGCGAGGCCGCATAGGCGCTCTGCAGCGGCAGCGGGCCGTCCGCCGCCTCGCTGCCCATGTTGATGATGGCGCCGCCGTGCTCGCGCAGGTGCGCGGCCGCCGCCAGCGAGCCATGCACGGTGCCCCAGTAGTTGGTATCGAACAGCCGCCGCTGGTCTTCCAGCGGCACATCGCAATGGCGCCCGAAAATGGTCACGCCGGCGTTGTTGATCCAGGTATCGAAGCCGCCGAAGCGCTCGATGGCAGCCTGCGCAACCTTGCCAACCTCTTCATGCTTGCCGACGTCGGCCACCACGGTGATGACTTCATTGCCGTGCTCGCGCAACTCTTCCGCCAGCTGGTGCAGCGAACCCTCGCTGCGCGCCACCAGCACCAGCCGTGCGCCCTGCTGCGCCGCCTTGCGCGCCGTCACCAGGCCCACGCCGCTGCTGGCACCGGTCAGGACGATGACCTGCGAGCCAATGTTCTTCAGGGTTGGTTTCATCGCCGCTTCCTCCTCGGGGAGGCCCGGCACGGTGCCGGGCATGCCGCTGGGGAGTCGCAAGGAGCGTTCCTGTCCGGTGCGGCCCTGGGTGGCGGCGCCACGGCAGGCTGGCCGCCGCAGATTTACAACGCCCGGTAAGAAGCACATGCGCGGCGCGCGCATGGGGCTGCCACAGGGCACTGTAGGACGGGCGCCGATTTCAGCGACGGCATGTGCTGCCTAAGCTGGATACATCCCACGTAACCGGCGACAGCCATGGCCAAGACCACGCGACCGACAGCGCCACAGGATCCAGGCAAACGCCGCGCCTTAGCAAAAGGCGCCGGCAAGCATACCGGCAAGCGCGCCAGCACGGCGCGCCCGGCGGCACGCGGCGCGCCAGCCGCCAAGGCCGCCCCCGCCGCACTCGATAAATACCGCCGCATGCGCGACTTCGGCGCCACGCCGGAGCCCGCCGGCGCCGCCGCACGCACCCGCGGCAAAGCGCACAAGCGCGCCGGCGAGCTGTCCTTCGTGATCCAGAAGCACGCGGCGCGTCGGCTGCACTATGACTTTCGCCTTGAGCTTGGCGGCACGCTGAAAAGCTGGGCCGTGCCCAAGGGCCCGAGCCTGGACCCTGCCGACAAGCGCATGGCCATCCATGTCGAGGACCACCCGCTGGACTACGCCGGCTTCGAGGGCGTGATCCCGGCAGGCCACTACGGCGCCGGCACGGTCATCGTCTGGGACCGCGGCACCTGGTTGCCGGTGGGCGATGCCGAGGCCGGCTACCGCGCCGGCAAGCTGAAGTTCGAGCTGCGCGGCGAAAAGCTGCACGGCCACTGGACCCTGGTGCGCATGCACGGCAGCCGGCAGAAGGAGCAGGACGCCTGGCTGCTGATCAAGGAGCGCGACGAGACCGCCGTGCCAGCATCAGAGTTCGACGTGGTCGAGGCCTTGCCGGACAGCGTGCTGGGCGGTACGCAGCGCAAGCCTGCGGCAAAGCGCGCAAAGACCACCCAGCCGCCTGACGAAGCCGCACCAGATGCGCGCAGCACGGTGAAGTCCCTGAAGCCGCCGCGCGGCGCGCCGCGCGCGGCCTTGCCGCTGGCGCTGGCGCCGCAGCTGGCCACGCTGGTGGAACAGCCTCCGTCCGACGCGCAGGCGTGGCACTACGAGATCAAGTTCGACGGCTACCGGCTGCTGGCCCGCATCGACGGCAAGGATGTGCGCCTGTTCACGCGCCAGGGCCACGACTGGACTAGCAAGCTGCGTGCGCTGGCGCGCGACGTCGGCACCCTGGGCCTGCCCGACGGCTGGCTCGATGGCGAGATCGTGGTGCTCGACAAGCATGGCGCGACCGACTTCCAGGCGCTGCAGAACGCCTTCGATACCGCGCGCGTCGAGGCCATCCAGTACTTCGTGTTCGACCTGCCCTACTTTGCCGGCCATGACCTGCGCAAGGTGCCGCTGGTGGAGCGGCGCGCCCTGCTGCGCCGGATCTTCGCGCACAACCCCTCGCCGCGCCTGCAGTTCAGCGAGGACTTCGAGGCCGGCCCTGCCGACATGCTCGAGGCAGCCTGCCGCATGAAGCTTGAAGGCGTGATCGGCAAGCGCGCCGACGCCAGCTATGTCAGCGCGCGCACCAATACGTGGATCAAGCTCAAATGCACCTTGCGCCAGGAGTTCGTGGTGGCGGGCTTCACCGATCCGAAGGGCAGCCGCGCCGGCATCGGCTCATTGCTGCTTGGCGTGCACGACAGCGGCGGGCGGCTGCGCTACGCGGGCAATGTCGGCACCGGCTTCGACACCCGCACGCTGGGCGCGCTGCGCACGCAGCTGGACGCGTTGCGCGCCGATTCCGCGCCCTTTGAGAGCGTGCCGGCAGGCGTGAAAGGGCACTGGGTGCGGCCAAAGCTGGTGGCCGAAGTCTCGTTCGGCAGCTGGACCCGCGAAGGCCGCGTGCGCCATGCCGTCTTCCACGGCCTGCGCACCGACAAGCCCGCGCGCGCGGTGTCGGTGGAGCGGCCGGCAACGCCGGCAGCCAAGGGCAAGCCCGCGCCAAAAGCAGCAAGGCACACCGGGACACAGCCGAAGCCCGGCACCGCTGCAAAGCGTGCTACCGCCGCCGGCGGCAAAGTCGCGATCAGCCATGCCGGGCGCGTCATCGACACAGCATCCGGCCTGACCAAGGGCGACCTGGTGCGCTACTACGAACGCGCCGCGCCGCTGATGCTGCCGCACCTGCGCGGGCGTCCGATCGCGATGGTGCGCGCGCCGTCGGGCGTGGGCGGCGAGCAGTTCTTCCAGCGCCATGGCGACACGCTGCGGGTGGACGGCCTCAACGTGCTCGATCCGGGCCTGTGGCCCGGGCATCCCGCGCTGCTGGAAATCGCGTCGGCCGAAGCGCTTGTGTCCGCGGCACAGCTCAACGTGGTGGAGTTCCACACCTGGAACGCCAGCAAACGCAGCATCGACCGCCCCAACCGGATCGTCTTCGACCTGGACCCGGGCGAAGGCGTGCCCTGGGCACAAATGCAGGAAGCCGCCACGCTGATGAAGGCGCTGCTCGATGAACTCGGCCTCGCCAGCTTCCTGAAGACCAGCGGCGGCAAGGGGCTGCACGTAGTGGTGCCGATCACGCCGCGCGCGGGCTGGGACGAGGTGAAGGCGTTCGCGCATGACGTGGTGCGCCATGTCGCCAAGACCATTCCGCAGCGCTTCGTGGCCAAGAGCGGGCCACGCAACCGCGTTGGCAAGATTTTCATCGATTACCTGCGCAATGGCGTCGGCGCCACCACGGCGGCGGCATTCTCGGCGCGGGCACGCCCGGGGCTGGGCGTGTCGATGCCGGTGTGGTGGGAAGAACTCGATACCCTGCAAGGCGCGGCGCAGTGGACCGTCGCCAATGCGGGCACAAGGCTCGACGCCGTGGCCGCCGACGACCCATGGGCGGACTACGCCGATACCCGGCAGGCGATCACGCGCGCCGCTGCGCGACTGGCTCGCACCGGCTAGCCATCCCGCGCGTTCCTGCCGGATTCCGCAGCAAACGCCAAGCGGCACATTTCTTGCCGCATCCCGGTCATGGCACACGGCCCGGCGCACCCGCCGCGTGCGCCGCGTTGCCCTGCTGCCAGTGCAACGACGACATGGAGACGTGATGATGAGCCAACTCAGGATCGCCGCGAAGATGCGAGCCGCCACCGCCGCGCCACGCAACCGGCGCGCCTTGCGTCACCTGCTGGTTACCTGCGCGATGCTGTCCTTTGCCGCCAGCCCGGTGCAGGCACGCCTGCCGGCGCCAACGCCCGAGCAGCAGCAGGCCGCCGAAGCCAAGAAGACCAAGGAAGCCGAAGCGGCCAAACAGCAGGCCGACGCATTGGGCCGGGTTCAGGACCGGATCGCCGCGCGCTTTGGCAAGGGCGCCACCAGCGGCGGCGCCACCGAGCCCGGCAAGATCCCGCAGAAGGCTGCCGAAGCGACCGGCTCAACCGGACCGCACGGCGGCACCTCCCCCAGCGCCGAAGCGCATGGCGGCGAGGCGGCCCGCCACTGAAGTGCGCAACGTATGCCACGCAGTTCACTTGCCGCGCCCGGCACGTCTCTTGCCACTGCCAGCGCAACAGCCTGGCACAGACCGCAGGCGTACTGATGCAAAAGGGGGAATGGCGATGGACGACTTCTGCACGCATGTAATAACTACAACCGGCAGCCGCGCCGGCGCGGCAAAGCTTGCAAGCGGTGCGGCGCGGCCGGCGCGGTTTTACACGGTGCCGCGGACCATCCCGGGCCTTGCCCCTGAGCAACCCTCCGCGGGCGCGCAAGCGCCTGTCAGCGTGATGCCATGAAGCCGCACGCCGCCAACCCGGCCCCGCTGATCCTGAACGTCGATGACCGCGAGGGGCCGCGCTACGTCAAGAGCCGCATCCTCCATCGCGGCGGGTATTCCGTGATCGAGGCCGCCACCGGCCATTCGGCGCTGTCGCTGGTGCGACAGCATGCGCCCGTGCTGGTGCTGCTGGCAGCCCGCCTGCCCGATATCAGCGGGCTGGAAGTCTGCCGGCTGCTCAAGGCCGATCCACAGACCGCGCACACGCTGGTGCTGCTGACCTCGCCGGGGCTGGCGCAATCGCGCCAGCGCGCAGAGCTCCTGAACGGCGGCGCCGACGGCCACCTGGTCGAGCCTGCCGAGCCGGACGAGGTGTTGTCGAGGATCCAGGCGCTGCTGCGGCTGCGCGGTGCTGAGGACGCCTATCACCGCACTTCGCGGGCACTGCATGCGCATGAAGACATGTTCCGCCAGCTGGCCGAATCGCTGGCCGACGTGGTGTGGATCCTCGACCCGGCCGAGCCCCGCCTGCTGTTCGCCAGCCCCTCGCTCGCCGCGTTGTGCGGCCATACACCCGAGCAGCTGGTGCAAGCGCCGCGCCGCTGCCTGGAGCGCGTGGCCCCGGCCGACCGTGCGCGCGTGGAAGCGGCCTTTGCCAGCATGCTGGGCGACGGCAGGCTGGACATCGAGTTCCGCCTGACGCGCCCGGACGGCGAGCTGCGCGATATCCGCGCGCAGGCGTTCCCAGTGCGCAGCGGGGAAGGTCCGTCGGCCGAGGCCGGCGCGCCGCCATCACGCATTGCCGGCACCTGCCAGGACGTGACGCTGCAAAACCGCGCCGAACGCGCGCTGCACGACGAGGAACGGCGCAAGGACCAGTTCCTGGCCATGCTGGCGCATGAACTGCGCAATCCGCTGGCGCCGCTGCGCAGCGCCGCGGACCTGTTGCAGCAGCTCTCGCCCTCGCGCGAGGACATGTTCCGCGCGCGCGACATCATCGGCCGGCAGCTGCACCACCTGACGCGGCTGGTGGATGAGCTGCTCGACATCTCGCGCTTCAACCAGGGCCGCATCACGCTGCGCGAGGAGCTGGTGGAACTGCGCACCGCGCTCAGTACCGCGGTGGAAGCCGTGCGCCCCACGATGGAGGCCTGCGGCCATACGCTGCGCCTGTCGCTGCCCGAGCAGCCCCTGCCGGTACGGGGCGACCTGGTGCGCCTGACGCAGATCTTCAGCAACCTGTTGCAGAACGCCGCAGCCTATACGCCCGCCGGCGGCCAGATCGCCGTCGATGCCAGTCTTGAAGACAGCGCGGCGGACACTGCGCCCGATGCCGCGTCCGGTGGCCGCGTCAGCGTGCGCGTGCGCGACAACGGCGCCGGCCTGTCAGAGGCGCTGCAGCGGCAGCTGTTCGATCCGCTGGCCCCGCACGACGACGGCACCCAGCCAGAGCCGCCGCGCAGCGCGTTCCAGCAGGACGGACCCGGTATCGGCCTGACGCTGGTGCAAAAGCTGGTGCGCCTGCATGGCGGCACCATCCGCGCCGACAGCCCCGGCCCCGGACAGGGCAGCACCTTCACGGTGACGCTGCCGCTGGAGCCGTGGCAGAAGTGGCACCCAGGCTCCGGCCGCGCTGCGCCGCACCGCGGCGTGCCGCGCCGGATCATGGTGGTGGACGACAACCCTGACGCGCTCGAAGCCATGATGATGACGCTGCAGACGCTCGGCCATACGGTGGTGACCGCCGCCGACGGCCCCAGCGCGCTGGCGCGCGCCACCGACGCCCGTCCGGAGGTAGTGCTGCTGGACCTGGGCATGCCCGCCATGGACGGCTTCGAGACCGCGCGCCGGCTGCGCGCGCTGCCCGAGATGCGCGGCGCCACGCTGGTGGCGCTGACCGGCTTCGGCCAGCCCGAGGACCGCCGCCGCGCGCTGGAAGCCGGCTTCGACCAGCACCTGGTCAAGCCAGCCGACCTGGACGCGCTGACACGGCTGCTGGACGAACTCAGCGCGGGCCACCCCTAGCGCGTTGCCAGTGCCGGCCGCCGATCCCATCCACCCTTGAACAAGGAAGCAAGGAAGCTCCGTGCATACCACGCCCGACCCCGACATCCCGCAGCGCAAGCCTGAAACCCCGCCGCCGGAGCCTCCGCCGGGCCCGCCCGAACCGGTGGCAGACCCGCCTCCGGGCGATCTGCCGCCACCGCCGCCGCAACGTGCGCGTGCGGCTGGCAAAGGAGCCGTCACGTGTCACGCATCATCTGGAAAGGCGCCATAACCTTTGGCCTGGTCAATATCCCGGTGGTATTGCGGCCCGCGTCGCGCAGCCAGACGCTGGACCTGGACCTGCTGGACGTGCGCGACATGGCGCCGGTGGGCTACCAGCGCATCAACAAGAGCACCGGCAAGCCGGTCGACAAGGAGCATATCGTCAAGGGCTACCAGTACGCCAAGGACGAATACGTGCTGCTGAACGAGGAAGACTTCCGCCAGGCCAATGTCGAGGCCACGCAGACGGTGGATATCGTCAGCTTTGTCGACGGGCAGAGCATCCCGCCGTACTACTTCGATACGCCCTACTATCTCGAGCCCGACAAGCGCGGCGAGCGCGGCTACGCGCTGCTGCACGAAACCATGCGCCGCACCGGGCGTGCCGCGCTGGCGCTGGTGGTGCTGCGCGCCCGCCAGCACCTGGCCGCGATGCTGGTGCACGGCGACGCGCTGGTGCTCAACACCATGCGCTTTGCCGACGAGGTGCTGCCCATCTCCGAACTGCGCCTGCCCAAGGCAGCCACCGGCAAACCCACCGGCGCGCACGCGCGCGAGATCGAGATGGCCACCAAGCTGGTCGACGACATGAGCGAAGACTGGGAGCCGGAACAGTACCGCGACAGCTATCGTGACGACCTGATGGCGCGCATCGAAGAAAAGATCGACTCCGGCAAGACCCACCAGCTGACCCCGCCTGCGGCAGAGGAAGAAGCGCCGCGCCAGGGCGCCAAGGTCATCGACATGGTGGCGCTGCTGCGCCAGAGCCTGGGCCAGCGCGGCAAGGAAGACAAGGAAGGCGCCGCCCCCGCGCGCCGCAAGGCCCCTGCGCGGCATGCCGCCGCCAGTAAGCAGCCCGCTGCAAAACGGGCTGCAACCCCGCCTGCCAAGCGCGCCAGCACTGCCACCAAGACCAAGCGCGCACCGGCCAAGCGCGAGTCGCACGCGCCGGCCGCGCGCAAGAGTGCAGGCACTGCGCGCAGGAAGCACGCGGCTTAGGCCGGCGCTGCGGTTCGCCAAATCCCGCTTGGGTTCTCCCTCTCCCGCTTGCAGGAGAGGGAGCAATCTCTCAGCGCGACGACACCTTCAGGTTGTCTTTGACCGATGTCACGCCCTCGACGCTGCGGATCGCGTCCAGCGCCATGTCGTGCTGCTGCTGGCTCGGCACCGTGCCGCTCACGTCGACCGTGCCCTGCTGGGTCTTCACATGGATGGCGGTGGACTTGAGGTCCTTGGTCGTGAGCAGCTTGGTCTTGATCCTGGTGGTGATGGCGCTGTCCTCGACGGCGCGCTTGGTCTTGTCGACGCTCATGTCCGGGGCGGCGCCCCGGTCAGGGTCGGCACGGCCGGGCATGCCCGGAGCGGAATTGACGGGTGCGGCGGGGGTATTGTCCGCCGCAACCAGGATCAGGCCGCTCTTGTCGAGCGCCAGCGCGCTGCCGGCCGCCGCCAGCGCCGCAGCAACACAGACCATCCGCACCGTGCGCGCGGGGATTCGGGAAAAACGCATGGCTGCCTCCTGTTCGGGTCACCAGCGCATCCGCTGCCGTGCCTTGTCTGGCACGTGGAACCACTGGTAAGCCATTTTTCAGCAAGCTCCATACCTGCCGGCCAGGCCGCGCCAGGCGTCCCTGACGGGACCCAGGGTGTGTAAATCGGGCCGCCCGTTGTAAAAGCGCCCGCCGCACGGTGTGCTGCATCGCGCGCTACAGCGCCGATGCCGGCGGCACCCGGGTCCTTCCATGCTTGGCATGGCGATTGCGAATCAGGGAATGCGGCAGTTCGCCGCGTCAAGGAGCTAGCAATGGGACAGCAGCAACAGCCGGGTCAATCGCAGTCGGGCCAGAAGCCGCAGGATCAGAAGCAGCAGGAACAATCTGGCCAACGCGGCAGCCAGCAACAGCCGGGACAACAACAAGGCGGCGGTCAGATGGGTAACCAGGACCGCAAGCAGGACCAACAACAGCAGCAGGATCGCGGCAGCTCGCAACCGGGCCAGCAAAGTGGCCAACGCAGCGGCCAGCAAAGCGGCCAGGGCGGGCAACAGGGTGGTCAGCAAGGCGGACAACGCCAGCCGTAATCCGCGCCAGCTACGAAAACAGGCAGCTTTCCGGGTATGTGCGGCCGCAACATGCGGTGCGGCCGCAGGGGCATACGCCGGAGATTGGCAGGCCGGGACTCCCGCGAGGGGGTTCCGGCCCTTTTTTTCGGCAACGGCAGCGGCGTGACCCCGCGCACATCGTCCCGCATCCCGTGTATGCTGGCCCTGAATTCCCATCCAGGCACCACCTGCCTTGTCCAGCTTTACCGACCCCGCCGCCGGCCGCTCTGCGCAGCCACGACGCGGCCCGCTGAACCAGCTCTCCACCAGGCTGCGTGAACGCGCCGGCGCGCACCTGCGCGCGCTGACCCGCAGCAATTCCGGCCTGACCCTCGACTACGACAACCCGCCGGGCGATCCCGGCCTGTTCGGGCCCGACGCGGTCTGCTGGCGCGTGCACGCCGACTTTCCGGCAATGCTCGCGGGCGGCGTCAGCGCTCTGCTGCTGCAGACGCTGCATCCGCTGGCGCTGGCCGGGGTCTGGGACCACTCCAGCTTTCGCACCGACATGCAGGGGCGCCTGGGGCGCACCGCGCAGTTCATCGCGGGCACCACCTACGGCAGCCGTGCCGATGCCATGGCGCTGATCGGGCGCGTACGGCGCATCCATGCCGGCGTGGTTGGCGTGGCCCCGGACGGGCGGCACTATGCGGCCTCCGACCCGGCGTTGCTGACGTGGGTACACGTGGCCGAGGTCTCGAGCTTCCTGGCTGGCTACCTGCGCTATGTCGGGCCACTGGGCAGCGCCGAGCAGGATCGTTACTACGACGAGGTTGCGCGCATCGCCGAGATGCTGGGCGCGGCCGACGTGCCGCGCTCGCGCGCCGAAGTCACGGCCTACCTGGAGGCCATGCGGCCTGCGCTGCTGGCCAGCGAACGCACCAGCGAAGTGGTGCGGCTGGTGCGGAAGATGCCGGTGGCCAACCCGCTGCTGCAGCCGGCGGTGCGCATCATGGCCGACGCGGGCATCGCCCTGCTGCCGCCGTGGGCACGGCACCAGCTCGACCTGGACGGCCCTTCGATACGGCGCCCGGCCGCACTCGCGGGCATGCATGTGCTGACACCGGCACTTCGCTGGGTGCTGGGCGCCGGCCTGGCAGCGCGCGCACGGCGGCGCGTGGCCCGCGGCACCGCCACCACGGCCGGCTGAGGGCCGCGCCGGCTATCGGCGTTCAGCGGGCACTTCTTGAAGGGAAATGAGAAATGGCGGCAAAAACCCTCGCATTTCGGAGGATTGAGCGCCGCGAAAGTGGCGTTAAATCTGCCTCGGCATTCCGAACGGCCGGTCGGATTTACTAACCGCACCAGGCACAGCGCCACAGAGCGCGATTCAAAGACGCAGGCAAAAAAAGAAGCCTACGCGCGGGGTGCTCGTAGGCTTTCCAGGACTGCTCGAGCCGAAAGGCTCTTGCCAAGAATATAAACGCGCTTACATGAGGTGTAAATCCCGTTTCTATCAGGGGATTCCCTCATGACGATATGAGCTCGTTTGCGCACTTTTTATGATTTGGGCCCTGACGCTACATCAGGGCATTTTTCCCATGGGCTGGCAATTTCCTCACGGGCCCCGTCCACACCGGGACTGCCGGGCCTGCCGCCCTGGCCGCAGCATGCGGCAGCGCACAATCTGTTACAATATCCCAGGTTCGAGAGCAACACATTTTATAGAGCAAAGACTCTAGACCCGAATTGGCGCGCGCTTCGTCAACGCTTGTAGAACTTTGTTACTCTCAGCCCCGAAGTATTCCCCTTCTCTTCTGGCAGCACCAACCGGCGACGCCGCAGCTACCGAGAGCGGATGTTTCCCCTGCCGCCCTGGCCGCGCCGCACCCCAAGCCGCCGGCCAACGGACCATTATCAGCCGCCAGAACCCTAGTGGGCTCTTCCGGAGTCGTTGTGAAGAAGAAGGAAACCCGGCCCAGGTCACCGAGCCGAAAGCAACTGCAGCACCAGCAATTTGCTGCATACAACACCAGCCAGGCGCCTGTGATCGTCCACCTGTCCAACGGCGCGCGACTGCAGGGCCTCGTGCTGGCGTCAGACGACTACGTGGTGCTGCTTGGCCGGCAGCCGGACGACATCCGTCCCACGGTGGTCTACAAGCGGGCCATCTGCCTGGTCACGCTGGCCAATGCGCCGGACGCGCCGGTGGTGGCACCGGATCCGGCCCCGGCGCCGGACTTCCTGCCGATCTACATCCCCCGCACCAGCAAGCGCCGCTAGACCAACGCCCGCCCCACACGCCTTCCCGCTCTCCGGCGCCCCCTGCCGCGCCGCGCCTCCGCCCGCCCTGCCGGCACCCCGCGAAACTATCGCCGAGATCACTCTAAACCTTTCCCTTGCCCGGTCGATAACCCAAGCAACGGAGGCACTCTACGCCCTGCAAAGCAGGCCGCCAACGTTACGGCACTAGCCGGGATGCCCAAAACTTTGCATATAGGAGTCGTACCATGGCGCAAGTCATTAACACCAATTCGTTGTCTCTGATGACTCAGAACAACCTGAACGCTTCGCAATCGTCGCTGAACACGGCGATCCAACGCCTGTCGTCGGGCCTGCGCATCAACAGCGCCAAGGACGACGCCGCTGGCCAGGCGATTGCGAACCGCTTCACCTCGAACATCCGCGGCCTGACGCAAGCCCAGCGCAATGCCAACGACGGCATCTCGCTGGCGCAGACGACGGAAGGCGCGCTGACGGAAGTCAACAACAACCTGCAGCGCATCCGTGAACTGAGCGTGCAGGCCGCCACCGGCTCGAACTCGGCATCCGACCTGAAGTCGATCCAGGACGAAATCAAGCAGCGCCTGGACGAAATCGACCGCACGTCGCAGCAGACCGACTTCAACGGTGTGAAGGTTCTGTCGTCCAATGCCAAGCCGCTGACCGTGCAAGTGGGTGCCAACGACGGCGAAACGATTACGATCAACCTGAAGGAAATCAGCTCGAAGACGCTGGGCCTGTCTGGTTTCTCGGTAGCACGTTCGCAGCCGAAGGTGGGCGATGCCGTGGAAGAAGTTGGTGGATCCGCCGCGCTGAAGAAGGTCGATCTGTCGGCCGTGGAAGGCGCAGCCGGCCTGAATGTCGCTGCTGGTTCGACGAGCCTGCACCGCGTGCTGGACCCGACGACTGGGGCAGCTACCTCCCAGTACGTAGTCAAGTCCGGCGACGACATGTACGCCGTGGACGTTGCTGACGCAACCGGCGCCGTCACCCTGAGCAAGACGGCTAACACGATCACGTACCAGGACGGCACGCTGAACGCCGCCGCCGCCGCGTACAACATCAAGGTGGCAGCGGACGCCAGCGGCAACGCGGTTGGCTACATCACCATCCAGGGCCACAACTTCGAAACGACCAGCCTGACCAACAATACCGCCACGATGACGGACATTGACGGTGCGGGCACGGACGGCGTGGCGCTCGTGCTTGGCAAGTCCGCCGAGTACAAGGGCACGGCTTCGAACAACCCGAAGGCCCTGCTGGACTCCGCCCTGAAGATCGTGGACGACCTGCGCAGCTCGCTGGGTGCCGTGCAGAACCGCTTTGACTCGGTGATCTCGAACCTGGGCACCACCATCACCAACCTGTCGTCCTCGCGCTCGCGCATCCAGGACGCGGACTACGCCACGGAAGTGTCGAATATGACCCGCGGCAACATCCTGCAGCAGGCTGGTACCTCGGTGCTGGCGCAAGCCAACCAGACCACGCAAGGCGTGCTGTCGCTGCTGCGTTAATCGCATCTGCAAGCAGGCATTCCAGGCTGGGCCGCAAGGCCCGGCCTTTTTGCCGGAACGCTTAGCAGGCAGCCCGCTGCCTGCTAAGCGCTTCGATCTGTATGTGAACCATGCAATTAATTGGAGCGAACATGGCGGCCTCCCCGACAGTGAACCCGACTGCAGTGCGCCTGCCGTCTGCGGCGCTGGCCAACAACACCCCAGCCCGCGCACCGGCTGGATCGCGGTCACTGGAGGAAGTGGCCATCGCTCCCTCGCCGATTGCCGGGGATACCTCCGCTGCTATCGGCGAACTTGTCGAGGCGCTCAAAACCACCTCCATCAGTCTGCGCTTCGAGATTGATGAGACCACGCACCGCGTCATCACCAAGGTGATCGACAAGGAAACCGGCGACCTGATCCGGCAGATGCCCACCGAAGAGGTGCTGCGCATCGCCCGCGCCATCGACAAGCTGCAAGGGCTGTTCGTCAGCCAGGCGGCCTGAGCCCTGAACATCAGTTGAAGACGAGACAACAATATGGCAACGATCTCCTCCATCGGCATCGGCTCCAACCTACAGCTGAGCACCCTGCTGGACCAGCTGCAGAAGGCAGAGCAGGCGCCGCTTGACGCGATCAACGCGCAGGCCAAGAGCTACCAGACCAAGTTGTCGGCATACAGCCAGTTGCAGAGCGTGCTGAGCGCCTATCAGGCCGCGGCAAAAAAGCTGTCGGATGCCACCACGTTCGGCGCAGTCAAGGCCACCCTCGGCACGCCCGACGTGATGTCAGTTTCAACCGCAGCCAACGCGGTGCCCGGCAACTACAGCATCACGGTCGGTGCGCTGGCCACTGCACAGTCGCTGGTGAGCGGCAATGTTGCAAACGAGAAGGCCGCCATCGGCGGCGGCGAACTCGTGTTCGACTTTGGCGAGGCGCTGGCCACTGGCGGTGCGGCCACCAGCACCAAGAAGGTCACCATTCCGGCAGATTCGTCCCTCGAAAGCATGCGGGACGCCATCAACAAGGCCGGCATCGGAGTGACTGCAAGCATCATCAATGACGGCAGCGCCAGCCCGTATCGCCTGGTGCTGACTTCGGACAAGACTGGCACACAGGCAACCATGCGCGTGTCGTCGACCGACCCCGCCCTAAACAACGTGATCGCCTTCGACCCGGCCGCTGCGGCTGGCGTCAATAAGATGGAACAGAAGGTGCCACCGGCCAATGCCACGCTGAAGATCAACGGCATTGACGTAGTCAGCCAGAGCAACGCAGTAGTGGACGCCTCCCAAGGCGTAACCATGAACCTGGCCAAGACTGGTACCACCACATTGGTGGTCACGCGCGACAACGATGCAATCAAGACATCTGTGCAGGCTCTTGTCACCGCGTACAACAATATCCAGAGCACAGCTAAATCGCTGACGGCGTTTGATACGAAGGCCGGCACATCATCGGCGCTGACTGGTGATGGCACGTTGCGCTCAATCCAGTCAAGTCTCCGTACGATGTTGGGCGGCGCCATGGATGACGGTAACGGCGGCAAGATCACCCTGATCGACGTCGGCATCTCATTCAACAAGGACGGCACGATGGCGCTCGACAGTACGAAGCTGACCAAGGCCCTGAACGACAATCTTGGTGGTGTGACCGCAATGTTTTCCAGCACCACGGGTAGTGGTGGCCTCGGCAAGCAGGCCAGCGACTATATCGACAGTCTCACGAAGACCGATGGCGCACTGAAGTCCGCGCAGGACGGCATCACCAAGACCCTGAAGGACCTGGAAGGTGACTACACTCGCGTCCAGGACCGTGTGACTGCCACGATCGATCGCTACAAGGCCCAGTTCACGCAACTGGACCTGGTGGTCGCACAGATGAACCGCACCAGCAGCTACCTGACGCAGCAGTTCAATGCGCTGAACAACAGCGCCAAAAAGTAACCGTCCCGCCGCACCCCACAGCCTGAAGGAACCCAAACATGTTCGCCCGCGCATCCGCCAATGCCTACGCCCAGGTCGGCGTCCAGACCGGTGCCATGAGCGCCAGTCCGCACAAGCTGATCACCATGCTGTACGACGGCGCGCGCGCGGCGATTGCGCGGGCGAAGTTCCACCTGGAAGGCGGCAGCATTGCCGAACGCGGCAACGCCATCTCCAAGGCCATCGACATCATCGACAACGGCCTGCGCGCCGTGCTCGACCATGAGGCTGGCGGGGAAATCTCCGCCAACCTCGAATCCCTGTACGAGTACATGGTTCGCCGGCTGATGCTGGCCAACCTGCGCAGCGACGCGGCCCTGCTGGCTGAGGTCGACACGCTGCTCGAAAGCCTGGCTTCGGCCTGGGCGCAGATCGACGACACGGCCGCAGCCGCGGATCAGCAACCCGCCTTGCAGGACAACTGACATGGTCTCCCTTCCCAAGTTCTCCCCGATCGTGGCCTGCTACGAGGAAATCCTCGCGCTGTCCGCACGCATGCATGAGGCCGCCCAGGCAGTTGACTGGGACACTGTCGCCGAGCTGCAGCAGGGCTACCTGGCCCAGGTGGACCGCCTGCGCCAGATGGACCACGAGGCACCGTTCTCCGATGCGGAACGCATGCGCCGCTACCAGTTGCTGGACCGCATCCTCACTTACGATGCCCGCATCCGTGACCTGGCCGTGCCGCAGCTGAAGAAGCTCGGCAACATGCTGACCAGCTCGCGCCGCCAGTTCGAACTGTCCGCCGCCTACGGCGCCACGGCCTGACGCAGCCTGACGGCTACGCTACTCCCTGCGGCGGGCCGGAAAGCCCGCCGTCTGCATTCACGCGACCCGTATGACCGGCATCCATCTGCCTCCAGGCCTGGCACCCGGTCAGGCCCCGGACCCACAACCGCTGCGCACCGCGCTTGCCATCGACAAGCTGGCGGCGCTGCAGCCCGTGCCCGAGGCCACCGAGTCGAATGTCCAGAACTCCACCGGCCAAGCGATCCGCCACAGCCAGCAGGCCACCGGCGCCAACGCCTTGGCAGGCCAGGCTGCGTTGCTGCCGGGCACTTCGACGCAGGAATCGCTGAGCGCGGTGGCGCGCGCCATCCTGGCGGTGATGGACGGCACCGAGGCCCAGCCGGTGCGCAGCGCCGGCCCGCTGCTGGCCGCCGCGCCCACGCCAGCTTCGGCGCAGGCCGCCGCGGCGGCCCTTGCCAACACGGTCGGGCAGAGCGGCCTGTTCTACGAATCGCACCTGGCGCAGTGGGTTGCGGGCGCGCGCGGGTTGCCCGGCATCCGCCAGGAGCCGCAGGCGCAAGTACCGGTGCCGGCCCGAGCGGCTGCCCCAGGTGGCACTGCGCAAGCCGCCGCAACGACTCTGCCGTCCGCGCTGCTGACCTATGCGGGCGGTGCGGCAGCGGCAGAGCCGGCGCGGCCCTCAGCGCCGCCGCTGATTCCGGCCTCGCAGGTGCTGGCTGAAGCGCTGGCCTCGGCCGGCAATCCGCGCGTGGCCCATAGCCATGCGGCGGCGGAACAGGCGCTGCGGCAAGGCACCGCCACCACGGCGGCCTACACTCGCGAAACCGCTGCCGAACCCGGCACCCAGCGCCAGTCCGCCGCGGCGCTGGCCACGCAGGCCTACCAGACCACCGCGGAGGCTGGCGCGCGCACCGCTGCGCCGGACAGCCTCGCCCCCCACGCGGCGCGCGCCGCCGCCGGCCTTCCGGACACCACCTCGGCGGACGCCGGCCGGCAGGCCGCGGCAGCCGGCCCGGCCATCCATCCGGCAACCGAAGGCGTGGTCCGCCAGCAGCTGGAATTGCTCGCCACGCAGCAGTTCCGCTTTGCCGGCGAAGCCTGGCCCGGCGTGCCGATGGAGTGGGAGCTGCTGCGCCCCGATGCGGATGGCGCCGCGCAAACCCGTGACGACAGCGCCCGGCCATGGTCCAGCCGCCTGCGGCTGCAATTGCCGAGCCTCGGCATCGTCGAAGCGGTGCTGACACTGGGACCGGCAGGACTCGACGCCCGCGTGGCAACGCCCGAGACCGATGTCGCGGCGCGTTTCATCGCGGCTCGGCCGCTGCTGCGCAACCAGCTGGAGGCGCAGGGCATCGTGCTGCAGCGCCTGAGCGTGCAGACCCAGGACAACCTGACCGAAGGAGCGGCGCGATGAGCGAAGCGGCGCAAGACCGCGGCACGGCAATCGCGCTGTCCTACCAGCACAGCGACAAGGCCCCGCGCGTGGTCGCCAAGGGCTATGGCGTGGTGGCCGAAGCCATCATCGCCCGCGCGCGCGAAGCGGGCGTCTATATCCACGATTCGCCCACCCTGGTGAACCTGCTGATGCAGGTCGACCTGGACAGCCACGTGCCGCCGCAGCTCTATGTGGCCGTGGCGGAACTGCTGGCGTGGATCTACCACCTTGAAGCGGGCATGGACGCGGGCGCTGAAGCGCAGGCCTGACCCGGACGACAAGAGCCCCTGGCCGCTTGCGCGCGCCAGGGGCTCTTGGCTTTCGGGGCAGGCCGCTGGGCTTACACCGCCATATTCATCATTTCCTGATATGCCGCCACCAGCCGGTTCCGCACCTGCACCCCGGTCTGGAACGACACATTGGCCTTCTGCAGGTCGATCATCACGTCATTGAGCGCCACGCCGGGCTTGCCCAGCTCGAAGGCCTCGGCCTGGCCGTAGGCGCGTTCCTGCGCGGCGTTGATCCGGCCCAGCGAGCGCTGCAGCTCGCCGGCAAAGCCGCCGCCGACCGGCGCGGCGGACTGGCTGGCACTGTTGCCCGAGGCAACCTGGGACATCCCGCGCAGTTGCTGCAGCATGCCCTCGATGGAAGAGATAGTGGTCATTTGGCTCGTCGTATGCCGGGTCTACCGGCAGAGTTCGTCTTGTGGCGCGCCCCTTGCATCACATAACGGCCTGCCGGCAGGCGGGCCTCAGGCGGTTCGCACCCAGTTTCAGCCCCCGCAGAGTACCCGCCGCCTCCGCCCTCCCATGGGCCGAAATCGGACAAAAAACCGCGTCTATTCACCGGATTGTCGCGCTCAAGTCTGGCCGATCATTGCCACCGTGCCGGAAGAGCGCGGGCTGTCGTCCCGTGCTGGCTCCGGAAATCACCAGACAACCATCGATTCGGGAGTACGCGTGTTTTCTCTGCAGCGTAATGTGAGCCGTGCCGTGAGCCGCGCCGACGACCAAGGCGGTCAGCATCGCCCGTGCCGTTGCGAGCATCGCGGCGCCGGATCCGGAGCACGCGCATGACCGCGGCCGTGGCACTGCCCGGGCGCCCGGCGGAAGTGATCGAGCGCCTGAAAGCCAACCCGAAGCTGCCGCTGATGCTTGCCGGCGCAGCCCTGGCCGCGGCCATCGCCGTGGGCGTGCTGTGGTCGCGCAGCCCGGACTACAAGGTGCTGTACAGCAACCTGTCCGAGCGCGACGGCGGCGCGGTGCTGCAGTCGCTGCAGCAGATGAACGTGCCATACAAGTTCGCCGAAGGCGGCGGCGCGGTGATGGTGCCGGCCGAGAAGGTCCATGAAATCCGCCTGCGCCTGGCATCGCAGGGCCTGCCCAAGAGCGGCACGGCCGGCATGGAGCTGATGGACAACCAGAAGTTCGGCATCAGCCAGTTTGCCGAGCAGGTCAACTACCAGCGCGGGCTGGAAGGCGAACTGGCGCGCTCGATCGAATCCATTGCCGCGGTGCAGTCCGCGCGCGTGCACCTGGCCATCCCCAAGCCGACGCTGTTCGTGCGCGAGCGCCAGAAGCCGACCGCGTCGATCGTGCTGCAGCTGTACCCGGGCCGCGCCATCGATGAAGGCCAGGTCGCGGCCATCAGCCACCTGGTGTCGTCGAGCGTGCCGGAGCTGACGCCCAAGTCGATCTCGATCGTCGACCAGCACGGCAACCTGCTGTCGAACACCGGCAACGAGCGCATGCTCGACGCGACCCAGCTCAAGTACGTCCAGGCGCTGGAGCAAAATTACCTGAAGCGCATCGAAGCGATCCTGACGCCGATCGTCGGCAAGGACAACGTGCGCGCGCAGGTGACCGCCGACGTGGACTTTTCCATCGTCGAGCACACCGACGAGAGCTACAAGCCTAACCAGGACCCGACCCGCTCGGCCATCCGCAGCCAGCAGACCAGCGAATCGACCCAGCAGGGTGCCACGCCGCCGGGCGGCGTGCCCGGCGCGCTGTCGAACCAGCCGCCGGCTGCCGCCGCCGCGCCCGTGACCACGCCGCAGACGCCGCGTGCGGGCCAGGCACCGGGACAGGCCGGTGCTCCGGCTGCCGGGCAACCCGGACAGCCCGGGCAAGCTGCCCAGCCAGGCCAGGCGGCTCAGGGTGCCAATTCCACGGCTTCCGGCGGCCCCAGCAGCAATCGCCGCGACTCCACCGTCAACTACGAGCTGGACCGCTCCGTGCGCCACGTGCAGCAGGCACCGGGCGGCGTGCGGCGCCTGTCGGTGGCGGTGGTGGTCAACTACCGCCAGCAGGCCGATGCCAAGGGCAAGCTCGTGGCCGAAGCGCTGCCGCCGGCACTGCTGGCGCAGATCGAGAACCTGACCAAGGAAGCGATGGGCTTCTCGGCCGACCGCGGCGACTCCATCAACGTGGTCAACAGCCCGTTCACCGCCGAGCGCGAGAAGACGGCGCCCGAGGTGCCGCTGTGGAAGCAGCCCGACATGATCGAGCTGGGCAAGACCCTTGCGGGCTACCTGCTGCTGGCAGTGCTGGCGCTGTTCGTGTGGTTCAAGGTGGCGCGCCCGATCCTGCGCCGCTACACCTCGCCGCCGCTGCCGGCGCCGGAAGCCAGGGACGAGACCGAGGCGGTGCTGCTGCCGCCGGACGAGCCCGCCAACCCTGAAATCTTGCGGCTTGCCGCCAAGTATGAAAGCGACCTCGCGCTGGTGCGCGACGCCGCACAGCGCGACCCGCGCCTGGTCGCCAGCGTGATCAAGAACTGGATTGCCAATGACAACCGCTAAGGGCATGTCCGAATCTGGCCTGCAAAAGAGCGCCGTCCTGATGATGGCGATCGGCGAGGATGCCGCGGCCGAGGTGTTCAAGCACCTGTCGCAGCGTGAAGTGCAGGAGCTGGGCTCGGCCATGGCCACGCTCAGCTCGGTCACCCGCGAGGAAATGGCCGAGGTGCTGGGCGAGTTCCGCTCCGAGACCGAGCAGTACCTGGCCCTGAACGTCGATTCCAACGCCTTTATCCGCAGCGTGCTGAACAAGGCGCTGGGCGAGGAACGCGCCCAGTCGGTGATCGAAGACATCCTGGAGTCGCGCGATCCGGGCGGCGGCATCGATTCGCTGAACTGGATGGACGCCACGGCCATTGCCGAGCTGATCCGCGACGAGCACCCGCAGATCATCGCCACCATCCTGATCCACCTGGACCGCCAGAAGTCGTCCGAGGTGCTGGCGCTGTTCACCGACCGCCTGCGCAACGACGTGATCCTGCGTATTGCCACCTTCGGCGGCGTGCAGCCAGGCGCGCTGCAGGAACTGACTGACGTGCTGACCAAGCTGCTGGCGGGCCAGAGCCTGAAGCGCAGCCGCATGGGCGGCGTGCGCACCGCGGCCGAGATCATCAACCTGATGAGCACGGCGCACGAAGAGGCCGTGATCGACGGCGTGCGCCTGCACGACGGCGACCTGGCGCAGAAGATCATCGACGAGATGTTCCTGTTCGAGAACCTGCTGGAGGTCGACGACCGCGGCATCCAGCGCGTGCTCAAGGAAATCGCCACCGAGTCGCTCATCGTCGCGCTCAAGGGCGCGCCGCAGGAGCTGCGCGACAAGTTCATCCGCAATATGTCCACCCGCGCCGGCGAGATGCTGCGCGAGGACCTGGACGCGCTGGGCCCGGTGCGCGTGTCGCAGGTCGAGGCCGAGCAGAAGGCCATCCTGCAGGTGGTAAGACGCCTGGCGGATGCGGGCGAAGTGCAGATCGGCGGAGGCGACGATGCCTATGTCTGAGGCAAACCCTGAGCGCGGCCAGGCCGCACGCCGCGCGCCGCGCGGCGACCCGCTCACTTCCCTTGCCGGCAACGGCGCGGCCGCCGATCCTGGCGGCTTTGCGCCGTTCGAGCCCCCGCGCCGCGCGCGTGGCGGCGCGGCCGGCTGGCAGCGCTGGCAGATGGGCTCGCTCGATCCCCGGGAAAGCGAGCCGCCCGAAGCCCTGGCCGCCATGCCATCCGAGCCCGCACCGCCGCCGATCGATTTCGAGGCGCTCGACGCGATGCGCGAAGGCGCGCGCAAGGAAGGCTATGCCCAGGGCTACACCCAGGGGCAAACCCAGGGCTACGGCGACGGCCACCGCGAAGGCTACGCCCGCGGCCTGGAAGCCGCACGCAACGAGGCCACGCAGCTGCAGGCGCTGGCCACCAACTTCCGCAGCGCGCTCGGCGGCGTGGACGACCAGGTCGCGCGCGCGCTGGTGTCGCTGGCGCTGGACGTGGCGCGCCAGCTGGTGCGCACCGCCCTGGCAAACGACCCCGCGGTGCTGCTGCCGGCCGTGCGCGAGCTGCTGACCAGCGAACCCGCGCTGTGCGGATCGCCCAGCCTGCTGCTGCATCCCGACGACGTGGCGCTGGTGGAAACCCACCTGCATGGCGAACTGGCGGCCGCCGGCTGGACCGTGCGCGCCGATCCGTCGGTGGCGTGCGGCGGCTGCATCGCCAGCGCCGCCAGCGGCGAGCGCGATGCCACGCTGCCTACGCGCTGGACCCGCGTGGTCAAGGCGCTGGGCCGCGACGATCCGTGGGAGCCGCCACATGCCTGATGCCGCCGAGCAAGCCACGCCCGCGCCGGATTCCGCGCTGGCCCACGCGCAACGCTGGATCGGCGCGCTGGACAGCGCCGCGGCCGGCATCGCCGGGCTCGACAGCAAGCGCAGCTGCGGCCGCCTGACGCGCGCCGCGGGCCTGGTGCTGGAAGCCGTGGGCCTGCGCCTGCCGGTGGGCAGCGACTGCCTGATCGAGCTGCCCGCCGGGCAGTTCACCACCGACAGCAATGCCCCGCGCACCGCGGAAGCGGAAGTGGTGGGCTTTGGCGCCGACCGGCTCTACCTGATGCCGCAATCCGATGTGGTGGGCTTGCTGCCGGGCGCGCGCGTCTACCCGCTGGAACCATCGCCGCAGCCGGCCGGCATCACCACGCCGCGCGAGCCGGGCTCCAAGCGCCTGCCGGTTGGCGCCGGCCTGCTGGGCCGCGTGCTGGATGCCGCGGGCCGCCCGCTCGACGGGCTGGGCCCGATCACCGCCGCCATGGAGGTGCCGCTGGCCGGCGAGCAGATCAACCCGCTGATGCGCGCGCCGATCGAGACTGTGCTCGATACCGGCGTGCGCGCCATCAACGGCATGCTGACGGTAGGACGCGGCCAGCGCATGGGACTGTTCGCGGGCTCCGGCGTGGGCAAGAGCGTGCTGCTCGGCATGATGGCGCGCTATACCAGCGCCGACGTGATCGTGGTCGGCCTGATCGGCGAACGCGGCCGCGAAGTGAAGGAGTTCATCGAGAACATCCTTGGCCCCGAGGGCCGCGCACGTTCGGTCGTGGTGGCCGCGCCGGCCGATACCTCGCCACTGCTGCGCATGCAGGGCGCCGCCTATGCGACGCGGCTGGCCGAGTATTTCCGCGACCAGGGCCAGCATGTGCTGCTGATCATGGACTCGCTGACGCGCTACGCCATGGCGCAGCGCGAGATCGCGCTGGCCATCGGCGAGCCGCCGGCCACCAAGGGCTATCCGCCCTCGGTCTTTGCCAAGCTGCCGACGCTGGTCGAGCGCACCGGCAACGGCCCCGAAGGCGGCGGCTCGATCACCGCGTTCTACACGGTGCTGACCGAAGGCGACGACCAGCAGGACCCGATCGCCGATTCCGCGCGCGCCATCCTGGACGGCCATATCGTGCTGTCGCGCAGCCTGGCCGAATCCGGCCACTACCCGGCCATCGACGTGGAAGCATCGATCAGCCGCGCCATGACCGCGCTGATCCCGAATGAGCAGTTCGGCTCGGTGCGCCGCTTCAAGCAGCTGATGTCGCGCTACCAGCGCAACCGCGACCTGATCAGCGTGGGTGCCTACGTGCCGGGCAACGACCCGGAGCTGGACCTGGCGATGCGCCTGCACCCGCGCATGGAAGCCTTCCTGCAGCAAGACATCCACGAGCGCGCCGGCTACGACGACGCCATCGCCCAGCTTCACAGCCTCTTCGACAGGAGTGAACATGCTCAAGCATTCACCGCTTAATACGCTGGCTGATCTCGCCCAGAACGATACCGACGCCGCCGCGCGCGAGCTGGGCAGGCTGCAGGGACTGCGCACGCAGGCTGAGCAGCAGCTCAACCAGCTCACCGAGTACCGCCATGAGTACCGCGCGCGCATGCAGGTGGTGGCCGCCGAAGGCATGACCTCCAGCCGCTGGCAGGATTTCTCGCGCTTTCTCGATTCGCTCGACCATGCCATCCGCCAGCAGGGCGCGGCGCTGGCCAAGGCCGAGGCCGACCTGCTGGCAGGGCGCAACCACTGGCAGCACCAGAAGCGCCGCCTGAACTCCTTCGACACGCTGATCGCGCGCGCCGAAGCGAAGGAAGACCAGGTTGCCGCGCGCCGCGAACAGCGCGCCAACGACGAATACGCCGCCCGTCTGGTCCGCACCACGGCCAGCCGCCTCAGCGAAGCCTGACCCGGGCCACACCCGTAGCCAACCCCATGATCGATATCAGCCAGATTGTCAGCAGCGCCGCCAATGCGGTCGAGGGCGCCAGGCGCGCCACCGCCGACGCAACCGCGAGCGGATTCGGCGACGCGCTGTCGCGCGCTCGCGAAAGCAGCAAGGCCCCCGCGCCGCCGGCCAGGGAAACCACCGCGCGCGACCAGCCCGCATCCCGCCAGCCCGCGGCGCAGGCCGATGCCGGCAAGCCGCAGCCAGTCGCCGCGGCCGGCAAGAAGCCGGCAGCTGGCCACAAGGATGAAGACCAGGACCAGGACGACACCGCGGCGGCCACGCCGACGGATGCCGCAGCCGCGGCCGCTGCGGCCCTGGCACTGATGCTTCCTGCCGCCGCCCCGGCCAGCCCCGCTGGCACACCGGCCGGCGCGGCGGGTTCCGCCCTCGCCGGCGTTGCCGACACCGGCGGCGCCGCGGCACTGCAGGCGGCGCTGGCAAATGCCGCCCAGCCGGCCACGGCAGATGCCCAGGCCGATGCCATGCCGGCTGCCGCCACGCCACTGCCGGGTACGCTGCAGGTCGTCACCACCGAAGCCCGGCCCGCACAGCCTTCGGTAGCCGACACGCTGGCCACCATCGCATCCCAGCGCGCCGCGATGCAGGCCAGCACCAGCGCAGGCACCGACGGCAAGGCCGGCACGACTCAGGCCATCCCGGGCGACGTGCCGGCCGTCCAGCAGCAAGACGCCAACGGCCAGCATGCCGGCGAATCGGGCAATCGCCCGGACAGCGGCATCGCCCAGCACCGCGCCGATTCCCTTGCCGCCAACACCGGCACGGCGGACGCCAGACCCGTGGTAACGCCGTTCGCCGCCACACAGGCTGCCGCCCGCACCGGCGAGGCTACCGCCGCCAGCCCCGACAACGCACAAGCCATGGCTGCCGCGCTGGCCGGCCAGGCTACCCCGTCGGCTACTGCAGCCGCTGCAGTAGCCTCCGCCCGTTCCGTGGTCACCCCGCCGCTGTACGACAGCCAGTGGCCGCAGGCCCTTGGCCAGCAGATGATCCGCATGAGCACGCAAGGCCAGCAAAGCGCCGAACTGCAGCTGAACCCGCCTGACCTCGGGCCGCTCAAGGTCGTGCTCAACGTGGTCAACGACCAGGCCCAGGCCCAGTTCGTCTCGCCCCACCAGGCCGTGCGCGCCGCGGTGGAAGCGGCGCTGCCGCACCTGCGCACCGCGCTGTCGGAAAGCGGCATCCAGCTTGGACAGACTTCGGTGGGCGCAGACGGCTTTGCCAGCCAGGCGGGCAATGGCAACGGGCAGCAACAGCAGGCGCCGGGCAATGGGCGCGGGCAAACCAGCTTTGGTGCCGGCACGCTGGCGGCTGTTGAGCCGGCGGCGGTGGCCGGTACGACGGCCCGTCCCGCACGCGTGCTTGGGCGTGGCGAGATCGATACGTTTGCCTGAATTCGCGCTGTGTAGCGCGTGGTGATTGCGCGCCATGGAAGAATGCAAGGCCGCCCGATGGGCGGCCTTTGTCATGTCAGCGGCGGGGCGATTCATGTATTTCGCTCACAATCCTGCAACCGGATTTAACGGCTTGCTGCTAGAATTGGTAAACATTTTTGATTACCATAGACTTCGCATCCGTTGTCGCGGGAGGAGTCCCAATATGCTGCGTTTCCCTGCCAACATCGTCCCGGACGACGGTGGCTTTGCTGTGTCGTTTCCCGATATCCCCGAAGCCCTGACCAGCGGCGACACCATCGAACAGGCCCGCGAGATGGCCGCCGATGCGCTCGCCACGGCCATGGAGTTCTATTTCGAAGATGGCCGCCCGGTGCCGCTGCCGTCGAAGGCAAAACGCGGCCAGCATCTGGTTGAACTGCCGGCCAGCGTGTCGGCGAAGGTGCTCCTGCTTAACGAGATGATCGCGCAGGGCGTGACGCAGGCGGAACTGGCGCGCCGGCTGCATACGCGCAAGCAGGAGGTGCAGCGTATCGTCAACCTGGACCATGCGACCAAGATCGATACGATCGAGGCTGCATTCCGGGCGCTTGGGAAGCGGCTGGAACTGACCGTCGCCTGACCGTGCCAGGACGCCCTCAATCCTCCACCCCATGACTTTCGACCTGTTCGACGATCTGCCTCCGAGCGGCTCCGCCATCGAACCCCTCGCCGACGGCGCCGTAGTCCTGCGCGGCCTGGCCCGTGCGGATGCCGAAGTGCTGCTGGCCGACGTCCAGGCCATCATCGCGCTTGCCCCCTGGCGGCACATGATCACCCCCGGCGGGCTGAGAATGTCGGTGGCAATGGTCAACTGCGGCACGGTCGGCTGGGTCTCCGACGCGCGCGGCTATCGCTATGACCCCGTCGATCCGCTGAACGGAAAGCCGTGGCCGGAGATGCCGGCGAGTTTCCGGCAACTGGCCACCACCGCGGCGGCGCAAGCGGGCTTTTCCGGTTTTGAGCCGGATGCCTGTCTTATCAATCGCTATGAGCCGGGCACCCGGCTCTCGCTGCACCAGGACCGCGACGAGCGCGATTTCAGCGCGCCCATCGTCTCGGTCTCGCTGGGGCTGCCCGCGGTGTTCCTGTTCGGCGGCATGCGCCGCGCGGACCGTCCGCAGCGGGTGCGGCTGGCGCATGGCGACGTGGTGGTGTGGGGCGGGCCGTCGCGGCTGGCCTTCCACGGCGTGGCGCCGCTGGCCGATGGCGACCATCCGCTGCTGGGGCGGCTGCGCATCAACCTGACATTCCGCAAGGCGCTCTAGCCATCACCGCCGCCTTGGCACTTTGCCGGGGGTTTTCTACAGTCAATGGACTGTCCTGAACGCCACCGTGCAAAGGCTCACACCATGCATCTAGACGGCTCCTGCCATTGCGGCGCCATCCATTTCTCGCTCGAGTCCGATTCCCCCTATCCCTATATGCACTGCCATTGCTCGATCTGCCGCAAGACGGCGGGGAGCGGCGGCTACGCGATCAACTTGGGCGGCGACGCGGCCACGCTGCGCGTGCGCGGGCGCAAGCACCTTGGCATCTATCACGCCGTGCTGCGCGAGCCCGGCAAGCGCGCGCGGCGCTCGCCGGCGCAGCGGCATTTCTGCGTGAAATGCGGCAGCGCGCTGTGGCTTTGGGACCCGCGCTGGCCGCACCTGGTGCATCCGCATGCATCGGCCATCGACACAGCGCTGCCGCGCCCGCCGGAGGTGGTGGAGGCTGCGCTGGATTCTGTCGCGCCCTGGGTCGACGTGCCCAAGGGCAAAGGCCATGTGCACTGCCGCACCTGGCCGGAGGAATCGCTGGCGGACTGGCACAAGCGGCACGGCCTGTCGTCGCGCTGAGCGGCTGCCCAAAACGTTCTGAGCGCCCGGGCCTCACGGGCCGGGGCGCTCATGCTTGCTTAGGCGGGCAGGAACCCTTCGACGGTCAGGTAGCGCTCGCCAGTGTCGTAGTTGAAGCCCAGCACGCGCGCGTTGGCCGGCAGCTCGGGCAGCTTCTGTGCGATCGCGGCCAGCGTGGCGCCGGACGAGATGCCGACCAGGATGCCTTCCTCGCGCGCGCAGCGGCGTGCCATCTCGCGCGCGGGCTCGGCATCGACCTGGATCACGCCGTCCAGCAACGAGGTGTCGAGATTCTTCGGGATAAAGCCCGCGCCGATGCCCTGGATCGGGTGCGGCGCCGGCGCGCCGCCGGAGATCACCGGCGAGGCCACCGGCTCGACGCCGAACACCTTGAGCTGCGGCCACTTGTCCTTGAGCACGCGGGCGCAGCCCGTCAGGTGGCCGCCGGTGCCGACGCCGGTGATCAGCACATCCAGCCCCTCCGGGAAATCGTTCAGGATTTCCTGCGCGGTGGTACGCGCGTGCACGTCGACATTGGCCGGGTTCTCGAACTGCTGCGGCATCCACGCGCCCGGCGTGGCGGCGACCAGTTCCTCGGCACGCGCGATCGAGCCTTTCATGCCCTTCTCGCGCGGGGTCAGGTCAAAGGTGGCGCCATAAGCCAGCATCAGGCGGCGGCGCTCCACCGACATGCTGTCCGGCATCACCAGCACCAGCTTGTAGCCCTTGACCGCGGCCACCATGGCCAGGCCGATGCCGGTATTGCCCGAGGTCGGCTCGATGATGGTGCCGCCCGGCTTGAGCACGCCGCGGCGCTCGGCGTCTTCCACCATCGACAGCGCGATGCGGTCCTTGATCGAGGCGCCGGGGTTGCTGCGCTCCGACTTGATCCAGACCTCATGGCCGTTGCCGAACAGCCGGTTGATGCGGATATGCGGGGTATTGCCGATCGTCTGCAGGATGTTCTGGACCTTCATCTTGTTCTCCGTGGCGGGCGCGATGCCGCAGGCCTGTAAGGCACTGGCATCGCAGGATCGAATGACGGGACGATTCTAGAGCAAAGCGCCACGCAGGCGGAACGTTTCATGCCAGGATCGTATCGTCTGCAATGCCCTCCTTAACCATTGACCGTATGCCCTGCGCAGGCCACCGCTCAATCGCGCAGGCGCTCGGCGATCAACTCACGCAACCGTGGAATCTGCTCGTAGATTTTGGTCACTATCCAGCTCGTCCCCGCCCCTGCCTTAAATGATCTTCATATCAGAAATAAACAACAACCGTCTGATGCGACATGAGGTCGTCAAAGAGCTCCCGCCTATGGCACCATGCGGACTAGTCGTATGACTATGCCGATATAGGTCTCCGCTTGTAGCTCGACGGGCAAGGCGCCCATTGGAAGCCAACATGAAGACTGAGCAGCCCAAACGCTATATCGCCTTGCTAGTTGCCGTCTACGTGTCTTGCGGATTCGCGTATCTCGCCTGGCGCGTAGGAACCGTCAACATGGACGCGCCGTGGCTGTCTCTGCCGTTGTATGCCGCTGAAGTCTACGGTTATCTGAGCGGACTTCTGTTCGTGCTGATGACCTTTCGGCTCAGCGTGCGGGAGGTAGTACCGCCGCCAGCGGGACTGAAGGTCGATGTATTCGTGCCCACTTACAACGAGTCCGTGGACCTGCTGCGCCGTACGCTGCTGGCGGCCACGCGGATGGAGTACCCGCATGTTACCTGGCTACTGGATGACGGCCGGCGGCCAGACATGCGCAAGCTGGCGGAGGATCTGGGCTGCCGCTACCTCGCCCGCGATAACAACTCCCACGCCAAGGCCGGCAACCTGAACCACGCGCTGCAGTTCTGCGAAGGCGAATTCATTGCGATCTTCGACGCCGACCATGCTCCTCGCAAGGATTTCCTGGTGAAGACACTGGGATTCTTCCGCGATGCAGACGTTGCGTTCGTGCAGACACCGCAGGACTTCTTCAATATCGACTCATTCAACCACCGCGTCGGCAAGAAGCGGGTCTGGGATGAGCAGGCGCTCTTCTTCAAAGTCATACAGCGCGGCAAGGACGCACTGAATGCTGCCTTCTTCTGCGGCAGTTGTGCGGTGATCCGACGTTCCGCGGTGAAGAGAATCGGCGGCTTCGCCACCGAGACCGTTACGGAGGATGTCCATACGGCCGTCAAGCTGCACAAGCTGGGATTCAAGTCTGTGTACTACGCCGAATCACTTGCCTTTGGCCTGGCGCCACACAGCATTGACACCTACCTGAAGCAGCGCATGCGTTGGGGAATGGGAGCGATGCAGGTGTTCCGGCGCGAAAGAATTCTTTTCAGCCGGGGCCTGACGCTGGGCCAGCGACTCAATTATTTCGCGTCGGCACTTTTCTTCTTCGAAGGTTGGCAGAAGCTTGTTTTCATTCTGACACCGCCGGCAGTATTTCTCTCGGGCGACCTACCTATAGTCTCATCGCTCAACACTTTCCTGCTGCTGTTCTGCCTGTACTACCTGCTGTCGATGTTGGTTCACCTTGAGCTGGGACGCGGCTACAACTCGCTGTTACTCAGCGAGCAGTACGCCATGGCTCGATTCTTTGCCTTCATGTCAACGAGCGTTGGACTGTTTCGTCGCAACATCCCGTTTGCCGTGACCGACAAGCAGCTTTCCGATACTGGCAGGATGTGGCTCTGGATGTCGCCGGTGCTGGTGCTGGCGGGGATTACGGCAATCAGCGTGCCGATAGGCCTGTACCGGATGCATACAGGGAGCATTCCGTTCGGTGCAGGCGTCATCACGCTCATATGGACCTGCGTGACCCTTCTCACGGCAACGATGGTGACCGTGTACGCTCACCGCCATGCAAGCAACCGCCGCACCGAGTACCGCTTCCCGCTGCGGCTGCCGATCACGCTGACCCTTGATGGCAACTCATACCTTGGCTTGACATCGGACCTTTCCCCCAACGGCGCGCTTTACATCGGGGAACCAATTCCAACGTTATCCCGCGGCAGCACGGTAAACATAGCCATCCACCTGCCCAATCTAATCGTATGCGATGCGGCCGTGGCGACGTTCGTCAACCGATCCGCGGCGTGGGCGGAAAAGGCCGCGGCGGGCGTCGCCGGGGAGGCCACAGTGGGACTGCGTTTTAGCTGGGATGCGCAGGGCAACACCGGCGCACTCGAGACGTTCCTGTACGGCAGTCGGCTGCAGCTCGAAATGGGCAACCTTTCCGAAACCGAGACTCCGCCTCTTACTCGCCTGGCTGAATTGCTGAGCCGCGACGGGGGCGCGCCACTGCTGACGCAGAACTGGGCACCGGGACTGCTGATGCAGCCGCTGCGTGCCGGTGTGTTGCCGGTGGTCATTGCCACGATCGAGGGCGCGGCGCCGCTGCTGTTCAGCAGCATCGAACTCGATCTGGACACTGGTGCCACGTTGCGTCGTACCACGAAAGGCATGGCCACGGAACATGCGGTCAGGCTGACGCCCACGGGCAGGCTAGCGACGCCAACCGGCGATTTCCACCTTTACAACATTACGCCGCACGCGACGACGGTATGAAAGAAAAAGGCCGCATGACGCAGGACACGCGCAAGAATATTCGGGCCGACCGTGCTCTCGCCATCGTAACCCTCTGTGGCGCGGCCATCGTCCCATTGCCGGCTATGGCGGGCACGTTGTTCGGCGGGGCAAGCTTCGCCGGTGGAGGTGAGCGTAGCGAATACGCTGGTGTCACCGGCAATTGGCTGCCGGTGCCCTTCCTCACCCAGAAGCTCGTCGTCAGCGACTACCACTACAAGTACGGCTCGAACGGCACGACGGTGTCAGTGAACGGACAATCGGCTGAGGCGGCGCTTGGCGTACAGAAAGGCTGGGAGACCGGCTGGGTTGAAGCCACGGCCGGCGCGCGCTATCGCTACAATCGCGTGTCGCCAGAAGGCGCCGATAACCGTGCCGACGGCGGCGAATGGGGCCTGGCCTTGACAGTCCTCGGCCAGCAGGAGTTCGCGCAACACTGGGCCGTCAACGGCATCGCGAGCTACAACTTCGGGCCCAAGGCGTATTGGGCGCGCGGCCGGATTCTCTACAAGATTTTCGGCGATGCGTGGGCCGGCGCGGAGGTCATCAAGCATGGCGATCCGTTTTACCACTCCACGCAGGGCGGTCTGGTGCTGACCGGCATCTCGCTCGGCCAGACCGTGAAGCTTGGCTTCTATGGTGGCGTCAAGAAGACCGGTGGGCAGCCGCGCGCATTCTATGGCGGGCTGGAAATCAGCAAGGCGTTCTGATGGCGCTTGTGCCGCGCCCAAGAAAATGCGCTAACTATTTGATTCCATTGACATGGAACGTCAGGCTGAAGTTGTTGGCCGGCATTGGCACCGGCTCGTCGCAGCGCATGCCCTGCGCCTCGCCCAGCGCGATCACAGCTTCCATGTCGCGCACGCCCCAGTCGGGGTCGGTGGCGCGCAATTGCGCGTCGAAGGCCGCGTTGCTGGGCGCCGTATGCGCGCCGCCGCGGCGATAGGGACCGTACAGAAACAGCACGCCGCCAGGGCCCAGCAGCTTGCCGGCGCCCTCGAACAGCGCCTCGGCCGCGGCCCATGGGGCAATATGGATCATGTTGATGCACACCACCGCATCCGCGGCGTCGATGCCCCACGGCTGGCGGCAGACATCCAGCGCCAGCGGCGCGCGCACATTGGCCAGGCCCGCATGCGCGGTCCACGCGGCAATCGACGCGCGCGCGGCAGCTTCCGGATCGCTTGGCTGCCAGGTCAGTCCCGGCAACGCGGCGGCGAAGTGCACGGCATGCTGGCCGGTGCCGCTGGCAATTTCCAGTACCGTGCCGCTGGCGGGCAGCACATTGCGCAATACCGCAAGGATCGGCTCGCGGTTGCGCTCGGTGGCGGGCGCCATGCGGCGTGCATCGGGGTCTTGGGTGGAGCCGGTCATGATGGCATGCTCAGCGGGGGGAGGGTAGGAGAAGTCCATCACTGGAACTCCTCCCCCCTAAGAGCCGTACGTGCGAGTTTCCCCGCATACGGCTCAAGCCTTTACAAAGTGATTGAACTTATTCAAACACCGGTTTCACAGCTATTGTACCGTAGTGATGAACTTGGACATGGCAATCGGGGTGCACCAATACGCGATTTCCTAGAGCATCGGAGCCCCCAAGAATCTGGGGTTCGATGTGATGGTCATCCCATCCAGTCTCGTCGGTCAACGCGCCTTGACACACCGCGCACAAGCCTCGCTGAGAGACGTACAGCTTTGCCCATTGCTTTCGGTACGACATGCGATCTGCCATGCGTTCCTGCCGCAATTTCTCGCCATACATCTCCTGCGCCGGGTCGAAGGGATGGTAGTCCGCCCGCACCTTCTTGTGCCGCCGGATGAGCGTACTCGGAATCGAATACAACTCCATCCAGTAGCGTTCACCTGCCTTGTTCACAGCAGTGGTTCCGAACACCCAGTTCCGATCCCCAACTGAGGCGTAATACTTCTTTCGCACCCATTCGGAGTTCTTCCCTCGATGTCGCCGTTTTGCCCACCTCCATAGAGCCCTAAAAATCAGGTTCTCCATTCGGGTGAACGCCGCCTTCGCTACCACCGGGCAGTGATACTGCGCCCAGCCCCTTAGCATCGGGTTCAGCAGTCGAATCAATTTCTCCTGCTTGACCGTCTTGTTTGCACTGATGACCTCCTTCACCTTGCTGTAGAACGCTTTCACGTTCTTCTTACCTGGCTTGATGAGCAGCTTTCCCGAATACTTCCGGAAATTCCACCCCAGAAAGTCAAAGCCGTCAGCGATATTGACGATCCGCGTTTTCTCCGTCGATAGCGTCAGCCCCCGTACTGCAAGGAACCGTTCTACCCACGGCTTCACTTCGTGTTCCAACACTTCCGGCGTACTGCCGGTGATCACGAGTCGAGTCGCCCCGGGGAACTTCCCCCCAAGGCGCTCACGGAACCGGACGTGAACGTCTCCGCTCATCCGGCT
>NZ_JBWKQZ010000037.1:0-100744 GCF_059419025.1 Cupriavidus sp. GW821-FHT07C08 | reverse complement strand
AAAGTAGGTCATCGCCAGGCTCTTATACCGCAGAACCCCCAGCCCCAAAGGCTGGGGGTTTTTGCTTTGGCGCGGCGAAAATGCCGTGGCGGGCGCAGGCATGCGCGTCCTCGTTGTTTTCATGCCGCAACGCGGGTCGGCGAGCATTCCGGGACTGCGCGCCTTCTGCTATGGTCGACCCCCAAGTGCCCACATGCGGCACGTAGGCGGTTGCAACATGTGTTTGCAGCAAGTAGTGGGCAATAGCCGGACCCTTGCCAACAGAGCAGGTCCGGATTCGGGTTTCGAGGGGTTACATGACGGCCAAGGTGTTTCGGCTGGTTTTGACTGGCGCCGCCGGCGCGCTGCTGCTGGCAGGATGCGCATCCAATCCCCCTGTTTCCGCGGTTCATCCGGATGACACGGCCAATACGGCCGGTACTTCCGCGATCGATTGCCAGACGTTCGCCAGGCGCATGACCGCATACGCGGCAGCGCAGACGGACCCGGCGCTGCCTGCGGTGTCGTCGCCCGAGCCGTTGGCTGCCGCCAACACCAGTGCGGCGGAAGCCGAGGCGGGTGACGACGGCGAAGTCGCCGATGCCGCGCCGCCGCCGACCCTGGCCACGCTGCCGTTGTTCTCGGTCTCACCGCATCGCGGCCAGTTGCCGGTCGGCTGGCAGCCGTGGACCATCAACCGCAACAAGACGCCCACCCGTTATTCGATGGCAGAGGTCGACCAGCGCGTGGTCGTCCATGCGCAGGCCGAGAGCTCGGCCTCCGGCCTGTATGTCCCGCTGCGCGATCGCGATGCCGGCATGCTGCGCTGGACCTGGAAGACCAGCGGCATTATCCGCAACGCCGACAACAGCCACGGCCCGCGCGAGGATTCGCCGTTGCGCCTATTTGTCGCCTTCGACGGCGACAAGGGTGCACTGTCCTTGAAAGACCAGCTGATGTACGAGATGGCGCGGCTGACCACCGGCCGCGAAATGCCCTACGCCACGCTGATGTATATCTGGGGCGGACGGCGCGCGGAAGGCTCAGTGGTGAAAAATCCGCACACGGACCGGGTGCGCATGATCGTGGTGGATAGCGGCATGAAGCACGCCAATGAGTGGCGTTGCCATGAGCGCGACCTGCGCGCCGACTACCGCAAGGCCTTCGGGACCGACCCCGGCCGGGTCATCGCCGTGGGCATCATGACCGATACCGACAACACCAAGAGCAAGGCCGAGTCCTGGTATGGCGACATCGCGCTGGACTGAAGGACGCTGGCGGCGCCATCAGCCGCCGATGGGCTCGGCCAGCGCGAGCACCGCGAACGAGGCCAGCCAGTGCGTCGACACATACTCACCCTCGACCGCCTGCGGCAGCGACGCTTCGAGATGGTCCGACCAGGCCCGGATGGCCAGCGGCCGCAGCGGCTCGGGCAGGGCGGGCTCCAGCATGCGCCAGCACCAGGCGCGCGACAGGTTGAGTCCGTCCAGGTGCGAGGTCTTGGGATCGCTGCGATTGGTCACTTCGACCGGCGTCAGCCAGTTGGCCAGTTCCACCTGCCCTGGCACGAACAACTCCCACCATTCTGAAAACGCGCAGCCGTCCATCACGGCGTGCATCAGCACGGCTTCGGTCAGCCCGCCGGACAGGAATTCATCGCCGCCGGGCTCATACCGCGCCGGGTATTTCTGATCATGTCCGAACCAGCGGTGGGCCCGCCGCACGATGGCGCGCCGCAAGGTGAGGTCCTGGTGCGTGCGTGCATAGGCCACGGCCATCACCAGGGCGAAGGCGCTGTTGTAATGGGTGCCGGTGCGCACCGGGAAAACCGCTGCATCCAGGAAATCCGCCAGTTGCCGTGACAGGTGCGATGCCAGCGGCGCGCACGCCTCGGCCCAGGTGGCTGCCTGGGCGTCCTGTCGCGCCAGCGCCAGCAATTCCGCCTGCAGTTTCAGCATCCAGCCCCAGCCATAGGGGCGCTCGAAGGTGCGCGAATGGGGCCGCTGGAAGTAGGCCAGTTCGACCGCGATGTGCTCTGGGCGCAGCTGGGCATCCAGCGTTGCGCGGATGCGCGGCGCCTCCTCCAGGTCCGGCGACAGCGCCAGCAGCCGAACCAGCAACCAGTGCATGTGCACGCTGGAGTGCCAGTCGTAGCTGCCGCAGAAGACCGGATGCCAGGCCGCCGGTTCGGCCAGGTCATCGGCGCTGGCCATCATGTGGTCCAGCTTGTACGGATAGCGGCGCAGGATATTGTCCAGCGCCACGCGCGCGAAGCTGCGCGCTGTCTCGCGATCCAGCGCCAGGCGGCCCATCCGGATGCTCCCCTGTTGTTATCGTTGTGCTGTGCTCAGGTACGTAACGTCACGCAGGCGCCAGCCACTTTTCCACCAGCCGCACGAAGAACGTCGAGCCGACCGGCAGCAGTTCGTCGTTGAAATCGTAGCTCGGGTTGTGCAGCATGCAGGGTCCGATGCCATGGCCGGCGTCGCGATGGCCGCCGTCGCCGTTGCCCAGGAACAGGTAGCAGCCGGGCTTGTGCTGCAGCATGAACGAGAAATCCTCGGCGCCCATGGTGGGCTCGACATTGCTGTCGACGTTGCCCGGCCCGACCAGTTCGGCGGCGACCTCGGTGGCAAAGCCGGTCTCGGCCTCGCTGTTGATGGTGGGCGGATAGTTGCGGTGGAATTCGTATTCGATGGTGCAGTCGAACGCCGCCGCCACCGCGCGCGCCACTTCTTCCATGCGCCGTTCGATCAGGTCCAGCACCGGCACCGTGAATGTGCGCACCGTGCCGCCGATCCAGGCCTGGTCCGGCACGATATTGGTGGCGTCGCCCGCGTGGAATTGCGTGACCGAGATCACCGCGGTATCGATCGGGCGCTTGTTGCGCGTGATGATGCCTTGCAGCGCCGACACGATCTGCGCCGCGGTGAAGACCGGGTCGTTGCCATTGTTGGGCATGGCCGCATGTGCCCCCTTGCCGCGCACCACGATGCGGAACTCGTTGCTGGATGCCATCAGCGGGCCCGCGCGCGTGCCGAACGCGCCGACCGGCATGCCCGGCCAGTTGTGCACGCCGAATACCGCGTCGCACGGAAAGCGCTCGAACAGCCCATCCTTGATCATTTCGCGGGCGCCGCCGCCGCCTTCCTCGGCCGGCTGGAAGATCAGGTGCACGGTGCCGTCGAAGGGCTTGTGCTGCGCCAGGTAGCGCGCCGCGCCGAGCAGCATGGCGGTGTGGCCGTCGTGGCCGCAGGCGTGCATCTTGCCCGTGTGCTGCGAGCGGTGATCAAAGGTGTTCGCTTCCTGCAGCGGCAGCGCGTCCATGTCGGCGCGCAGGCCGATGGTGCGCGGGCTGTTGCCGTTGCGGATCACGCCCACCAGGCCGGTGGTGCCCAGGCCGCGATGAACTTCGATGCCCCACGATTCCAGGTTCTGCGCGACCACGTCGGCGGTGCGCTGTTCTTCGAAGCAGAGTTCCGGGTGGGCGTGGATGTCGCGCCGGATCGCGCGGATTTCGGCTTGTGCCTGCAGGATTTCGGGAATGAGCTTCATGATGCCTGGCTGCCCTGGACGTTAGGGGCGTTAGCGTTGGATACCCCGATCATACGATGCCTCTCCGCAAAGCGCCAAAATGCGGCGATTTCCTGCGCGCTTGCCCGGTTGGCGCAGTGCAATATGCCAGCGCGGGTGGGTTTCCCCGCATTGCCGCGACATGGGCTCTGCTGGAACAGTTCATGCTTGAAGTGCCCGGCCGGCAATTTCGTCGCTTTGTGATGCGCAACTGCACCCCAAACCGCACCAAAACGCAGCGCCGCCGCGTGACCCGCGGCGCATTGCCGATCCTAATACGTCTGCTTCACTTCCTACAGGGAGAATTGCGCGATGTCCCTTCGCACTTTCAAGAAGGCAATTGGTGTGGTGGCGGTAGCCGGGGCCCTTGGCCTGGCGCTTGCCGGCACCGCCCAGGCCGCGGACCTCAAACTGGCCATGAGTTCGCCGCCAACCTCGATGGATCCGCACTTCTACAACCTGTTCTCCAACATCAACGTTTCCGAGCATGTCTTTGACTCGCTGACCAAGATGGACCCGGACAGCCGCATCATCCCGGGCCTGGCCGAGTCGTGGAAGCTGGTCAACAACCTCACCTGGGAATTCAAGATCCGCAAGGGCGTGAAGTTCCACGACGGCTCCGAGCTGACCGCCGAAGACGTGATCTGGTCGCTGGACCGCCCGGCCACCATCCAGAACAGCCCTGGCAAGTTCGATGTCTACACCAAGGCGATCGTCAACAAGAAGATCATCGACAAGTACACCATCCAGCTGACCACCAACCAGCCCTATCCGCTGATGCTGAACGACCTCACGTCGATCTTCATCGTGCAGAAGAAGGCCACGCAGGGGCTGAGCTCGGATGACTTCGCGCAGGGCAAGGGCATGGTCGGCACCGGGCCGTTCAAGTTCGTCAGCTATGCCCGCGACGACCGGGTCGAGCTGGTGCGCAACAACGACTACTGGGGCGCCAAGCCGGCCTGGGACAAGGTCACGCTGCGCTTCATCCCCAATCCGGCGACGCGCCTGGCGGCGCTGCTGTCGGGCGACGTGCAGGCCATCGAGAACGTGCCCACGCCTGACCTGCCCAAGGTGCGCCAGGATCCCAAGCTGTCGTTCTTCTCCAAGATCTCGCACCGCGTGATCTACCTGTATTTCGATGCCAAGCGCGACAAGTCGCCCTATGTCACCACCAAGGAAGGCGCACCGCTGGACAAGAACCCGCTGAAGGACGCGCGCGTGCGCAATGCCATCAGCATGGCGATCAACCGGCAGGGCATCAAGGACCGCCTGATGGAAGGCCTGTCCGAGCCGACCAACAACCTGGTGCCGCCGACGCTGTTCGGCTATAACCCCAACCTGAAGACGGTCAAGTACGACCCCGAGGCCGCCAAGAAGCTGCTGGCCGACGCCGGCTTCCCGAACGGCTTCGGCGTGACGCTGCATACGCCCAACAACCGCTACGTCAACGACGAGAAGATCGCGCAGACCATTGCGCAGAACCTGACTCGCATCGGCATCGCCACCAAGGTCGAAGGCATGCCGATGGCGACATACTCGTCCAAAGGCATCAAGCACGAGTGGTCGTTCGGGCTGCTGGGCTGGGGCGCGCAGACCGGCGAGGTCAGCTCGCCGCTGCGCGCGCTACTGGCATGCGAGGACAGCAAGAAGGGCTTCGGCACCACCAACTGGGGCGAGTACTGCAACCCCAAGATGGACGTGGTGCTGGAGAAGGCGCTGTCCACCGTGGATGACAAGGAGCGCTCCAAGCTGCTGCAGGAGGCCACCGCAATCGCGATCAACGATGGCGGTATCGTCCCGATCCACCAGCAGGTGACCACCTGGGCCACGCAAAAGGGCATCGTCTACGTGCCGCGTACCGACGAGCGCACCTACGCGCATAACTTCAAGCCCCAGTAAGCTCCGGTCAGCCCAGACAGGAGCCTCGGCCCGCGGATGGTCTGCTGGCCGAGTTTGCGGTGCCGCGCATGGCTGCCGCGCCACACCCGGGAAGCGCCACGGCGCGGCCCGGGTGTGGCGTGCATTCGCGCGCGAAAGGAAAGTGGTTCGAATATGCTGGTCTTTATCATCCGGCGCCTGATGCAGAGCGTGGTCGTGCTCTTCGTCATGTCGCTGCTGGTTTTCCTCGGCGTCTTTGCCATCGGCAATCCCGTCGACATCCTGATCAACCCGCAGGCCGACCAGGAGGACATCAAGCGCACCATCGCGGCGCTGGGCCTGGACAAGCCGTTGTGGGAGCAGTACTGGGTGTTCCTGCAGAATGCGCTGCAAGGCAACCTGGGTACCTCGTTCGCGCACGGCACGCCAGCGCTCAAGCTGATCTTCGAGCGCATGCCCGCCACCATGGAGCTGGCCATCTGCGCGATCCTGCTGGCGATCGTGCTGGGCATCCCGCTGGGCCTGTGGGCCGGGCTGCGGCCCAAGGGCATCGCCGGCAAGTCGATCATGGGGGTGTCGATCCTGGGCTTCTCGCTGCCCACCTTCTGGGTCGGGCTGATGCTGATCATGGTGTTCGCGGTGCAACTCGGCTGGCTTCCCTCCAACGGACGCGGCGAGACCGTGCGCGTGCTTGGGATCCCGCTCAGCTTCCTGACCGCCGACGGCATCCGCCACCTGATCCTGCCGGCGGTGACGCTGTCGCTCCTGAACATCGCCATGGTGATCCGGCTCACGCGCGCCGGCACGCAGGAGGCGATGATGCAGGACTACGTCAAGTTTGCGCGCGCCAAGGGCCTGTCGAACACCCGCATCGTCGGCGTGCACGTGCTGAAGAACATCCTGATCCCGATCGTCACGGTGATAGCGCTGCAGTTCGGCTCGATCATCGCCTTTGCGATCGTGACCGAGACCATCTTCGCCTGGCCCGGCATGGGCAAGCTCATCATCGACTCGATCCAGTTGCTGGACCGGCCGGTGATCGTCGCCTACCTGATGGTGATCGTGACGCTGTTTATCCTGATCAACCTGGTGGTGGACATCATCTACAGCATGCTCGATCCGCGCGTGCGCATTGCCGACAACAAGGGCTGAGCCATGAGTGCCGTATCTGTCGAACAAGAGGACAAGACGCCGCCGCCCGCCGCGGCGCGCGAACAATCGCCGTGGCGGCGCTTTGCCGCGGAGTTCTTCTCCAGCAAGATTGCCGTGGCCGGGCTGGCCACCCTGGTCATCATCATCCTGATCGCCATCTTCGCGCCGTGGCTGGCGCCGCAGAACCCCTACGACCTGGCCACGCTGGACGTGCTTGACGCGCGCCTGGCGCCGGGCGAGCAGGCCGGCAACGGCATGACCTTCCTGCTGGGTTCGGACGAGCAGGGCCGCGACATCCTGTCGGCGGTGATGTACGGCCTGCGCATCAGCATCGGCGTGGGCGTGGTCAGCACCGTGATCGCGCTGCTGCTGGGCGCCACGCTCGGCCTGCTGGCCGGCTTCCTGGGCGGGCGCACCGAGGCCTTCATCATGCGCGTGGCCGACCTGCAGCTGTCGTTCCCGCCGATCCTGCTGGCGCTGATCCTGCTGGCCTTCCTGCGCCCGGGCCTGGGCAATATCGTGATCGCGCTGGTGGCGGTGCAGTGGGCCTACTACGCCCGCACCACGCGCAGTGCCGCGCTGGTGGAGCGGCGCAAGGAATATATCGAGGCCGCCACCTGCCTGGGCCTGCCGCCGATGCGCATCATGTTCCGCCACCTGCTGCCCAACTGCCTGCCGCCGCTGATCGTGATCGCGGCGCTGCAGGTGGCCTCGGCCATCACGCTGGAAGCGACGCTGTCCTTCCTCGGGCTGGGCGTGCCGGTCACCGAGCCCTCGCTGGGCTCGCTGATCTCCAACGGCCAGCAGTACATGCTGTCGGGCAAGTACTGGATCAGCTTCTTCCCGGGCATCGCGCTGGTGGTCACCATCGTGGCGATGAACCTGGTGGCCGACCAGCTGCGCGATGTGCTCAACCCGCGCCTGCAGACGCAATAACCAGGAGCGGAACATGGCACAACCGACATTGGTGGTTGAACACCTGAAGACGCAATTCCACACGCGCGGCGGCATCGCCAAGGCCGTCGACGACGTGTCCTTCACCGTGGGCCGCGGCGAGATCATGGGGCTGGTGGGCGAGTCCGGCTCGGGCAAGTCCATGACGGGCTATTCGATCATGGGCCTGATCGACCCGCCCGGGAAGATCGTCGACGGCCGCATCGCGCTGACCAGCCGCGACGGCATCACCCGCGACCTGCGCGCGCTCACGCCGGCGCAGCAGCGCGACGTGCGCGGCAACCGCATCGCAATGATCTTCCAGGACCCGATGATGACGCTGAACCCGGTCCTGCGCATCGACACGCAGATGATCGAGGCGGTGCTGGCCCATGAGAAGGTGGGCAAGGCGGTGGCGCGCGAACGCGCGCGCAATGCGCTCGCGCGGGTCGGCATCCCGTCGCCGGACGAGCGCCTGCAGGCCTATCCGCACCAGTTCTCGGGCGGCATGCGCCAGCGCGTGGCGATCGCGATCGCGCTGCTGAACAAGCCCGACCTGATCATTGCCGACGAACCGACCACCGCGCTGGACGTCACCATCCAGGGCCAGATCCTGTACGAGATGCAGACCCTGTGCCGCGAATCGGGCACGGCGCTGATCTGGATCACGCACGACCTGTCGGTGGTGGCGGGGCTGGCCGATACCGTGTGCGTGATGTACGCCGGCAAGATCGTGGAGGCCGGCGACGTGCGCCAGGTGCTGGAGCACCCCGAGCACCCGTACACCCACGGGCTGATCAGCTCGGCGCCGTCGCGCAATCCGCGCGGCGCGCCGCTGCGGCAGATCCCGGGCATGACGCCGTCGCTGCTGAACCTGCCGGGCGGCTGTGCCTTCCGTGAGCGCTGCCCCTACGCCACCGCTGCCTGCAAGACCGAGCCGCCGCTGGAGACCGCCGCCGACGGCCGCCGCCTGCGCTGCTTCCATCCGGTGCTGGCCAACCAGGAGGCGGCATGAGCGCAACTGAACTGCAATCCCGACCGATGACGAATCCTGCCGCTGAAGAGGGGGCCACGCCGAGCGCGCCGATCCTGGAGCTGCGCGGCGTGTCCAAGCGCTTCGTCAAGTCGCTCGACGCCGCCGCGCGCATCGCCAACCTGTTCGGCGCCCATGCGCATGACGAGGTGGTGCACGCGGTCGACCGCGTCGACCTGAGTATCCGTGCCGGTGAGGTGGTCGGCCTGGTGGGCGAGTCCGGCTGCGGCAAGTCCACGCTGGGCCGCATGGCTGTAGGCCTGCACTCACTGACCGAGGGCGAGCGTTTCTGGCGCGGCACCAACCTCGACCACCTGCCGCCCGACAAGCGCCGCGAGAAGCAGCTGGCGATCCAGATGATCTTCCAGGACCCGTACGCCTCGCTCAATCCGCGGCTGCGCGTGCTGGATATCGTCGGCGAGGCGCCGGTGGTGCACGGCATGGTCGGGCGCGGCGCGCAGAAGGGCTATGTGGAAGACATGCTGGTGCGCGTGGGCATGGACCCGACCGTGCTGCGGCGCTTTCCGCACCAGTTCTCCGGCGGGCAGCGCGCGCGCATCGGCATTGCCCGGGCGCTGGCGGTGAAGCCCGAGTTCCTGGTGTGCGACGAGTCGGTGGCGGCGCTGGACGTGTCGATCCAGGCCCAGGTGCTGAACCTGTTCATGCGCCTGCGTGAAGACCTGAACTTGACCTACCTGTTCATCAGCCACGACCTGGGCGTGGTCAAGCACATCAGCGACCGCGTGGTGATCATGTACCTGGGGCGGGTGGTTGAATCCGCGCCGACCGAAGACGTGTTCGCCGCGCCCAACCATCCCTATACCCAGGCACTGCTGGCCGAGGCGCCCAAGCTGGAGGTGGCCCGCAAGACCTATGTCGCGATCCGCGGCGAGATCCCGTCGCCGCTGAACCCGCCGCCGGGCTGCCACTTCCACCCGCGCTGCCCGCATGCGATGCCGCGTTGCCGGGAAGAGCAGCCGCTGCTGAAGGAGATTGCGCCGATGCGGTTCTCGGCGTGTCACCTGAACGACATGGAGTAGGGCATGGTTTTCTCCTCCCGCGCGCAGGGAGGAGAAAACCCGGAGTCTCAGCGGATCACCTGGCCCTTCGAATTGATGATCGTCATCTCCACGAATTTCGAACCCACGTGGTTCTCCGGCGTGAAGTTGACGATAAACCCGCCGAGGTCATAGCTGCGCATTGACTCCAGCGCGGTCACCAGCTTCTCGCGCGTCAGGTCCTTGCCGGCGCGGCGCAGGCCTTCGGTGAAGGCCTTGGCGGCGATAAAGCCTTCGATGCTGGCGTAGTCGAATTCGCTGGGCTTGCCGGCGGCCTGCAGCATGCGCAGGTACTCCCGCACGATCGGCAGCGTGGCGTTGCCCGGGTGCGGCATCACCTGCGAGATGATCACGCCGCTGCCCTGCGCGCCGACCTCGTTGGCCAGCGCCTGCGTGCCGACGAAGGAGACGTTGTAGAACTGGCCGTTGTAGCCGCGGCGCAGCGCTTCCTTCACGAAGGCGCCGGCGGTGCGGTAGGCGCTGATCATCACCACGGCGTCGGGCCTGGTCTTCATCGAGCCCTGGATGGCGTCGCCGATTTCCGTGGTATTGCGGACCACGGGCTCGCGCGCGACGATCTGTACGCCGCTGTCGGGCGCGGCCTTGAGCGCGCGCTCAAGTCCTTCCAGTCCGGCCTTTCCGTAGGCGTCCTCGTTGTAGACCACGGCCACGCGCCTGAGCCCGGTGGTATGGATCTGGCGCAGGATGGCCGCGGTTTCCTCGTTGTAGCCGGCGCGCACGTGGAAGACGTAGCGGCTGCGCGGCTCGCGCAGCGACTGCGCCCCGGTGTACGGGCCGAAGAACGGCACCCTGGCCTGGATTGCCAGCGGCAGAGCGGCCTGGCTGGTGGGCGTGCCGACATAACCGAAGAGGGCGAAGACGCGGTCTTCCTCGATCAGCTTCTTTGTGTTCCTGGCGGCGGGCTCGGGCTCGTAGTAGTCGTCCAGCGCCTCCAGCCGGATCTTGCGGCCGTAGATGCCGCCCTGCCGGTTGATATGGTCGAAATACAGCCGCGCGCCCGAGTTCATCTGCTTGCCGAGCACAGCGGTCGGGCCGGTCAGGGCGGCGGACTGGCCCAGCAGGATGGTGTCGGCAGTGACGCCGTTTTCGGATGTGTCGGCGGTGCCCGCCGTGTTGGCTGCGAAGGCAGCGCAGGATGCGCCACCCGTGCCGATGGCGCACGCCACCAGCAGGCCGGCAAGCCGGCCATTGACCCCGGATCGGAAAGACATAAACCCCCGCGAAATGTGGTTCGGTTACCCGTTGGCCGCGTCGGCCGGTCTCTCGCCGGCGAATTGCTCACGTCGTGCGGCATGGTGCGCGTACCGGTCTGTGCAGGCAGCGCGCCGGCACATCATAATCGAATACAATCGGATCGAGATACTCCCCGCCATCACCCCGCACGGCCGGGAAAGCGCCGCCCGCCGGCGCAGCTCGGGCGCCGCAACCCGCCGCCTGCGCCGGCATCTCCAGTTCCGTACGAACGAACGAAAACAACACACCCCGCCCGGAGACCCCATGGCTTCCCGCATCGTCCGCGCCGCCTGTCCGCATGACTGCCCCGACACTTGTGCCTTGCTCGTCACCGTCGAGGACGGCCGTGCCGTCAAGGTAGCGGGCGATCCCGACCATCCCGGCACGCAGGGCGTGCTGTGCACCAAGGTGTCGCGCTACACCGAGCGCACCTACCACCCGGACCGGCTGCTGACGCCGATGAAGCGCATCGGCAGGAAGGGCGAAGGCAAGTTCGCGCCGATCTCCTGGGAGGAGGCGCTGGACACCATCGCCACCCGCCTGCAGGCGATCGCCGCGCGCGATCCGCAGGCGATCGTGCCGTACAGCTACGCCGGCACCATGGGGCTGGTGCAGGGCGAGAGCATGGCCGCGCGCTTCTTCAACAAGCTGGGCGCGTCGCGGCTGGACCGCACCATCTGCGCCAGCGCCGGCGCCACCGCGCTGCGCTACACCTACGGCGCCAGCGTGGGCATGGACATGGAGCACGTGGTCGATGCCAGGCTGGTGATCATCTGGGGGGGCAACCCGATTGCCTCCAACCTGCATTTCTGGACCCGCGCGCAGGAAGCCAAGCGGCGCGGCGCCACGCTGGTGGCAATCGACCCGTACCGCTCGCTGAGCGCCGAGAAGTGCCATCGCCATATCGCCCCGATGCCCGGCACCGACGGCGCGCTGGCGCTGGCGCTGATCCATGTGCTGATCCGCGACGACCTGCTCGACCACGACTACATTGAACGCCACACCGTCGGCTTCGATGCGCTGCGCGAGCGCGCGCAGGCCTACACCCCGGCACGCGCGGCCGAGATCTGCGGCATCCCGGCCGAGGACATCGAATGGCTGGCCGGCCTCTACGGCCAGCTGGCGGTGCGCGAGCGCCAGCCGGTGGCAATCCGCCTGAACTACGGCATGCAGCGCGTGCACGGCGGCGGCCAGGCGGTGCGCGCGGTGGCGTGCCTGCCGTCGCTGGTGGGCGCCTGGCGCCAGCCCGCGGGCGGGCTGCAGCTGTCGACCTCGGGCTTCTTCCCGATCGACGAAGCCGCGCTGCAGCGCCCCGACCTGCTGCCTGGCTGGCCGCAGACGCTGCCGCGCATCGTCAACATGAGCACCATCGGCGACGCGCTGCTGGCCGAGCCGGCGCCCGGCGCGCCGCGCATCGAGGCCGTGGTGGTCTACAACAGCAACCCGGTCGCGGTGGCGCCGGAATCCGGCAAGGTCGCCGCCGGCTTTGCGCGCGAGGACCTGTTCACGGTGGTGCTGGAGCACTTCCGCACTGACACAGCCGACTATGCCGACATCCTGCTGCCGGCGACCACGCAGCTTGAGCACACCGACGTGCACAAGGCCTACGGCCATACCTATTTCCTGGCCAACAACGCCGCCATCGCGCCGATGGGCGAGGCCCTGCCCAATACCGAGATCTTCCGCCGGCTGGCGCAGCGCCTGGGCTTCACCGAGGCGTGCTTTGCCGACAGCGACGAGGCCATTGCCGCGCAGGCCATCATTCCGGGCGATGCGCGCGCGGCCGGCATCAGCTGGGAATCATTGAAGGAGCAGGGCTGGCAGAAGCTGGCGCTGCCGGCGGCGCCGTTCGCCGAGGGCGGCTTCCCGACCGCATCGGGCAAGTGCCAGTTCTATTCGGAGCCGATGGCGCGCGACGGCTTCGACCCGCTGCCTGACTACGTGCCGCAGTACGAGGCGCCGCTGACCGCGCCCGAGCTGGCGGCGCGCTATCCGCTGGCGATGATCTCGCCGCCGGCGCGCAACTTCCTCAACAGCTCCTTCGTCAACGTCGACAGCCTGCGCGCCACCGAGGGCGAGCCGCACCTGGACATCCACCCGGCCGACGCGGCCGAGCGCGGCATCGTGCACGGCGCCATGGTGCGCGTCTTCAACGACCGCGGCAGCATGGTGGCGCGCGCCCGCGTCACCGACCGCGCCCGGCGCGGGCTGGTGGTGGGCCTGTCGATCTGGTGGAAGAAGCTGGCTTCGGACGGCAAGAACGCCAACGAGCTGACCAGCCAGCGCCTGACCGACCTGGGCCGCGCGCCGGTGTTCTATGACTGCCTGGTGCAGGTCGAGGCCTGCACGGAAGGGGCAGTCCTGCCGGCATGACGCCGCAGCCTGGCCGCCGGCGCTGGGCGGCACTCCTGGCGGCGACCGGCCTCACCGCGGTGGTCCTGGTGACGGCCGGGTGCGAGGCCGTCGGCTACTACGCGCAGTCGATCGGCGGCCACCTGGGCGTGATGGCCCAGGCACAGCCGCTGACCGACGCCATCGCCAGCGCGCGCGACGCCAACGATGCGCGCCTGGCGCAGCGGCTGGCGCTGGCCGGCCGCATGCGCGACTTTGCCTCGCGCGAACTGAAGCTGCCCGAGAACGGCAGCTACCGCCGCTACGCCAACCTGCACCGGCCCTATGTGGTGTGGAGCGTGTTCGCCACGCCCGAGCTGTCGATGGACCTGCGCAGGTGGTGCTTCCCCATCGTCGGCTGCATCAGCTACCGCGGCTACTACGCCCAGTCCGATGCCGAGCAGTATGCGCAGGGATTGCGCCGCGACGGGCTTGAGACGTACGTGGCAGGCATCCCCGCCTATTCGACGCTGGGCTATTTCGACGACCCGCTGCTCAATACCTTCGTCTACCTGCCCGAGGGCGAACTGGCGCGGCTGATCTTCCACGAGCTGGCGCACCAGGTGGTGTACGTGCGCAACGACACCGCCTTCAACGAGTCCTTCGCCACCGCGGTGGAAGCCGCGGGCGTGGAGCGCTGGCTGGCCGAGGATGCGTCGGAGGAGGCGCGCGCCAGCTATCGGCAGTACGATGCCCGGCGCCAGCAGTTCCGCGCGCTGTTGCTGGGCACGCGCGACCGGCTGGTGGCGCTGTATCAGACCCCGCTCGATGACGACGCCAAGCGCGAGGGCAAGGCCAGGATCTTCGCCGACCTGCGCACCGAGTACGCGCGGCTGCGCACGGAGTGGGGCGGCTTCAGCGGCTATGACCGCTGGTTCGACCAGCCACTGACCAACGCCCATCTGGCCGCGGTGGCCACCTACCAGCAGTGGGTGCCGGCCTTCACCGCGTTGCTGGCGCGGTGCAACGGCGACTGGCAGCGGTTCTATGACGAGGCCGCCCGTATCGGCGCGCTGCCCGCCGCTGAGCGCGAGGCCGCGCTGCAGCGGCTGGCGCCGCCGGCCACGCGCACCGGCACGCTGACCGCGGGCGGCAAGACGGCGGCCAACTAAGCTGCCGCGTCCCGCCGTGCGAGAATTGCATCATGTCGATTGCACCCAGATCCGCACCGCTGAACCCGCCGTTGAGCCCACCGCCAGAGACGCAGCCGGCCCGCCCGCATATCGCCGAGCGCCAGGAGGCCCGCCGCCGCCAGATCCTCGATACCGCCGCGCAGCTCTTCTACAGCAAGGGCTATCCCGGCATGACCATGAACGACCTGTGCCGCGCGCTGGGCGTGACCAAGCCGGCGGTCTACTACTACTTTACTGACAAGTACGAGATCTTCGACATCCTGTGCCGCGAGTCGGCCCAGACCTGCCTGCCCGTGATCCGCGAGACCGCGGACCCGGCGCTGCCGGTGCGCGAGCGCCTGCAGGCCTGCCTGCTCGAGATGGCGCGGCGCTGCGTCGCCTGCCATGTGCCGGCCACGCTGAGCTTTCGCGACAACCAGTACCTGCGCCCCGACACCGTGGCGTGGCTCGACAGCATGGCGCGGGACTTCTATCGCGACCTCTATGCGCTGCTGGAGGAGGGCAAGCGCGACGGCGTGTTCGCCTTCGGCGACGCGCGCGTGACGGCGCACGCGATCGGCAGCGTGGTGGGGTTCCTGTACACCTGGCATGAACCCGGGCGCATGGACCCGGAGACGCTGGCGCAGGAGCTTGCCGCCAGCATGATGAAGCTGGCGCTGCCCAGCGGCGGGTGAGTGCGGGTTTGCCTCACTAGGGGTTATCCCGCTACTTGCGCCCGATCGGTGGCGCATAATGCCCGTCAGGGGCATCAAGGCCTGTCCGGTGACCCCGAGGACTTCGTCTAAGTTGTTGTTTTAACCGGGGCGCACGTTTAGCATCTCGGCAAAATCGAACGACCATTCAGAAATTCAGGAGACGGTGCTATGGAAAGAATTTGGCTGAAACACTACCCGGCCGGCGTTCCCGCCGAGATCGATGCCAGCCAGTTCCGCTCGCTTGCCGCGCTGCTCGAGGCGTCTTTCCGCACCTATGCCGACCGCAAGGCCTTCATCTGCATGGACAAGGCCATCACCTACGGCGAACTGGACCAGCTCTCGGCCCACTTTGCCGCGTGGCTGCAGTCGCGCGGGCTGCGCCCCGGCGCACGTGTGGCGATCATGATGCCGAACGTGCTGCAGTACCCGGTGGTGCTGGCGGCGGTGCTGCGCGCCGGCTTCGTGGTGGTCAACGTCAACCCGCTCTACACCCCGCGCGAGCTCGAGCACCAGCTCAAGGACAGCGGCGCCGAGGCCATCGTGATCCTGGAGAACTTTGCCTCGACGCTGCAGCAGGTGCTGGCCAAGACCCCGGTCAAGCACGTGGTGGTGGCCAGCATGGGCGACCTGCTCGGCGGCCTGAAGGGCGCGATCGTCAATTTCGTGGTGCGCAACGTCAAGAAGATGGTACCGGCGTGGGAGCTGCCCAACTGCGTGCGCTTCAACAGCGTGCTGGCCGAAGGCCGCAAGCTGACGCTGCAGCCGGCCACCACGGGGCCGGAGGACGTTGCCTTCCTGCAGTACACGGGCGGCACCACCGGTGTATCCAAGGGCGCGGTGCTGCTGCACCGTAACGTGGTGGCCAACGTGCTGCAGTCCGAGGCGTGGATGCAGCCGGCGCTGGACAAGGGCGCCCATATCGACCAGCCCATCACCATCACCGCGCTGCCGCTGTACCACATCTTCGCGCTGACGGTCTGCTGCCTGCTGGGCATGCGCAGCGGCGGCACCAGCGTGCTGATCCCGAATCCGCGCGACATCCCGGGCTTCATCAAGGAACTGCAGAAGTACAAGTTCAACATGTTTCCGGCGGTCAACACGCTGTATAACGCGCTGCTCAACAACCCGGAGATCAGCAAGGTCGATTTCTCCGGCCTGCGCGTGGCCAACGGCGGCGGCATGGCGGTGCAGGAGGCGGTGGCCAAGCAGTGGCTGGCCAAGACCGGCTGCCCGATCATCGAAGGCTACGGCCTGTCTGAGACCTCGCCCTCGGCCACCTGCAACCCGACCGACACCAACGTGTTCTCCGGCACCATCGGCATGCCGCTGCCGTCGACCGAAGTGGTGATCCGCGACGACGACGGCAAGGACGTGCCGCTCGGCCAGCCGGGCGAGATCTGCATCCGCGGCCCGCAGGTGATGGCCGGCTACTGGAACCGCCCGGACGAGACCGCCAAGGTCATGACCCCGGACGGCTTCTTCAAGACCGGCGACATCGGCGTGATGGACGAGCGCGGCTACACCAAGATCGTCGACCGCAAGAAGGACATGATCCTGGTGTCGGGCTTCAACGTGTATCCGAACGAGGTCGAAGGCGTGGTCGCCGAGTGCCCGGGCGTGCTGGAAGTGGCGGCCGTGGGCGTGCCCGACACGCACTCGGGCGAGGTGGTCAAGCTGTTCGTGGTGAAGAAGGATCCGGGGCTGACCGAGGCCGATGTGATCGAGTTCTGCAAGGAACGCCTGACCGGCTACAAGCGGCCCAAGTACGTCGAGTTCCGCACCGAGCTGCCCAAGACCAACGTCGGCAAGATCCTGCGCCGCGAACTGCGCGACAGCCGCAAGGCCGCCTGAGCGGCAGCCGCTGCAAACGACAACGGCCTCCCGAGTGGAGGCCGTTGTGCTTTCAGGCCGCGTTGCGGCGGCTCAGCACTCGTTCGATGGCGCCAGGCGGGCCTCCTGGCTGCCGTCGGGGTAGATCACCCGCACGCACGCGCCTGGCTCCAGCCCCGGCACCGCCGGCGCGTTGGCCGATACGATCGCGCCGTCCATGGTTCGCACCTTGTACTGGAACAGGTCCACCTGCTGCACCGGCGCGGGCTTGTTGAACAGCCGGCTCAGGTCGAAGGCAAAGCCCACGCCCACCCCGCCACCCCCGCCGCCACCCGCGGCGCCCACGCCGACGCTGGTGCCGCCGCCGTAGTACGGGGGCACCTGGGCCACGTCCAGGCGGGTCAGGAACGTCCTCTCGGTGACGCGGCCAAGCTTGATGGTGGCGTTCACCGGCGTGACCTGTGGCGGCGGCGGCGTGCTGCTGCAGGCGGCCAGCACCGGCAGCAGGCCGCACAGGGTAAGGAGGGCAAGCGGTTTCATGGCGAGATCAGGCCGGTCTTGAGCCGGCCAAGCAGTCGGAACAGGGCGCGCCGGTCGGTCTCGGCCAGGCCGGAGAACAGTTGCTCGATCCAGTCCTCATGCGCGCGCGCCATGCGCGAGAACGCGGCGCGCCCGGCCGGGGTCAGGCGGATCAGGTAGGCACGGCGGTCAGTGGGCAGGGCCTCGCGCGAGACCAGGCCTTCCTGCTGCAGCTGGTCGGTGATGCCGGTGACATTGCCGCCTGTCACCATCATGCGGCGCGACAGCTCGCCCATCTTCAGGCCTTCAGGGTGGCGGTCGAGCTGCGCCATCAGGTCGAAGCGCGGCAGCGTGCAGGCAAAATCCTGGCGCAGCCGCGAACGGATATCGCCCTCGATCAGGGTGGTGCAGGTCAACAGCCGCAACCACAGCCGCAGGGCTTCGTGCTCGGTCTGGTCGGCGCGGGTTTCAAGGTCGACCGGCGCGCTTTCGGCGCCGGCGGCAGGGGACGGGTTTGGCATCTTCAGTGCATCGGTGCGCAGGGGTGCGGCCGCAGCCGCCAGAGGCTGCCCACGGGGCGGGCAGCCGACATTTGATGCCTCAAGTATATGCGCGATATGGGCCGCCGCCCTGCCGGCGATCAAATCGGCGTCAATCCACCTTGGCGCCGGAATCCTTGACCACCTTGGCCCACTTGGCGGTTTCGGCGCGGATGAACGCGGCGAACTGCTCCGGGGTGTTGCCGACAGGCTCGGCGCCCTGCGCCTGCAGGCGTTCTCGCACGGCCGGGGCATTCAGCGCCTTGGCCACTTCCTGCTGGATGCGGTGGATGACATCCGGCGGCGTGCCGGCCGGCGCCAGCATGCCGAACCAGGAGCTGGCTTCATACTGCGGCAGGCCCGCGGCCTGGGCGATGGTCGGCACGCCCGGCAGCGCCGGCGACGGCCTGGCGCTGGTCACCGCCAGCGCCTTGAGCTTGCCGCTCTTGATCAGCGCCATCGACGACGGCAGGTTGTCGAACATCACCTGCACGGTGCCCCCGGCCAGGTCCGTCAGCGCCGGCCCGCTGCCCTTGTACGGGAAGTGGACCATGAAGGTCCGGGTCTGCGTCTTGAACAGCTCCCCGGCCAGGTGGATCGAGGTGCCGTTGCCGCTGGAGGCCATGTTGATCTTGCCGGGGTTGGCGCGCGCGTAGGCGATCAGGTCCTTGACGCTGTCGATCTTGTTTTGCTGCGCAAACGCCGGGTTCAGCACCAGCACGTTGGGCACGGCCGCCACCTCGGTGATCGGAGCGAAGTCCTTGATCGGGTCGAACGGCAGCTTGCCGTACAGCGACTGGTTGATGCCATGGGTGCCCACGGTGCCCATCAGCAGCGTGTAGCCATCCGGCGCGGCCTTGGCGACGAGGTCCGCGCCGATATTGCCGCCGGCGCCGGGCTTGTTGTCGACCACCACGTTCCAGCCCGGCAGCCTGGCCAGCTCCGCGGCCACGGCGCGGGCCAGGATGTCGGTGGTGCCGCCGGCGGCAAAGGGCACCACCAGCCGGATCGGCTTGGCCGGGTACGGGTCGGCGGCCAGCACCGACTGGCTGGCGAGCGCGGCAAGGCTGGCGGACAGCAGCAGCGCGACGGCGCGCCGGCGATTGGGTTGCATGCGTGAGTCTCCTGGTGTTGTCCGCTCGTGAGGTCGGTGGGGCGGCTACGGTAAGTGCATTCTAGTCCGCTGCCGGGGTGGCGCCGATGAGGTGATGCCCTATGGGAGTTGGGGGGCGCGCCAATGAAAAAAGGCACCCGGAGGTGCCTTTGCAGACCGGCCTTGCGACCGGGATCGACAGGCGATCAGAACTTGTGGCGGATGCCCAGGGCGACGCCGACCATGTTGTCCTTGCCGGAACCCAGGAAGTAGCCGTTGGCGAAGCTGATGGCCGAGGTGTCGAAGTTCAGGCCGGCGTTCTTCGAATAGGCGGTGGTCAGGTAGAGGTCGGTGCGCTTGGACAGGTTGTAGTCGGCGACGAACGAAATCTGCCAGGGGTTCTTGATGTTGTTGGTGGCGCCGGTGGCGGCCAGGTTCAGGTTCTTGACGTCGTCGTAGTAGTAAGCCAGCGTCAGGCCCAGCGCCGTCGTGACCTGGTAGTTGGCACCGACCCAGTAGTAGTTGTCCTTCAGGATCGTATTGTCATTCGGTGCCTTGTTCATGCCCCAGCGATAGCCGGCCATCAGCTTGGCCGGGCCGAAGGCATAGCTGGCAGCAACCGCGGCCTTCTTGAAGTCACCGGTGCCACCGGCGGCGTTCAGGGTCGGGTTGTACTGGTCATAGGCGGCGGTAATGCCGAACGGGCCGGCGGCCCACGCCAGGCCGGCACCGTAGCCGGTGTCGCGGCGGAACTGGCCGGGGACTTCGCCGCCGCCGGCAACGCCGTTACCGAACGACCAGTGCGCGACCGCGGTCACCGGGCCGAACTTGCCGGTGTACTTGGCGGTGTTGTCCGAGCGGAAGTTCAGGCCCAGTTGAGCGACCACCGGCTCGTACTGGGTGGCATAGCCGGTCGGCGAAAAGTTGGCCATCATGTCGAACAGCGAGGTGTACTGGCGACCGAAGGTCACGCGGCCGACCTGGTCGCTTTCCAGGCCGACGTAGGCTTGACGACCGAACAGGCGGCCACCTTGCTGCGATTTCCCGTCATCCAGCCCAAAACCGCTTTCAAGCACAAAGAGCGCCTTCAGGCCGCTGCCCAGGTCCTCGACGCCACGCAGGCCCCAGCGCGAGCCGGACAGGCCGCCGGAGGACATCCGGAACAGGTTGTGCGCTGGGCCCGGGAACGGATTAGTGGGGCTGGCGTTGGTCGGGTTGGTCGTCGACATATTGCTGACGTATTCGAGGTTCGCATCGGCCACGCCGTACAGGGTCACGCTCGATTGGGCCTGCGCCGCCCCAGCAAATGCGCCAAGCGCTGCCAGCGCCAGAAGCGATTTCTTCATGCTCGTTGATCTCCACTGTAAGAATTATTGGTGACGGCCCGGGAGAACCTCCTGTTGGTCTCCATCCCCCGTGCGTCAAACTTCCTTGGAAGTTGCGAAGTACTGTAACAAACAACCCTTAATTCACTAGTCAGGCCAATCCCCCTTTGTCTTCTTTTAACAACTCAGGGTTTCTGAGTAGCCAGGCGCATCAATGCAAGGCGGGATGCGGGTTGGCGCCGATTAGAGGCAAGCTACAATGCGGGTAATCCCGATGGCCCCTGCGCGTGCCGCGCCGCGGCTGCGCACCCCACGATGGCAGGGGCTGGCGGGAACGAAGACCAACTGCCTCTGCGACATGGACAACCTGATCAAAGAATTCGACGTGGCATTGCGCGCCATTGCCGGCGCCACGCGCACCGCGCGCACCAACCCGGCTGACCGGCTGGCGCCGGACACAGAACAGATGAGCGCCGATGAACGCCGCCACGTGGCCGGGCTGATGCGCATCAACCATGTCGGCGAGGTCTGCGCGCAGGCCCTGTACCAGGCCCAGAAGCTCACCGCGCGCAACGGCGCGGTGCGCGCGCAGATGGATGCCGCCGCGCGCGAAGAGGAAGACCACCTGGCCTGGTGCGCCGAGCGCCTGCGCGAACTGGGCTCGCGCCCGAGCCTGCTCAACCCGCTGTGGTACGCCGGCGCCTTCGCCATCGGCTGGGTGGCCGGCCGCGCCGGCGATCGTGTCAGCCTGGGCTTCGTCGCCGAGACCGAGCGCCAGGTCGAGCACCACCTAGGCGGGCACCTGGACCGCCTGCCCGAGGCCGACGGCCGCTCGCGCGCCATCCTCGAGCAGATGCGCGACGACGAGATCCGCCACGGCGATGCCGCGCGCGATGCCGGCGGGATCCCGTTGCCCGCCCCGGTGCGGGCACTGATGCGCGGCGCCTCGCGCGTGATGACCACCGCCGCCTACCGGATCTGAGCCGGCCCTTGCCTGCCCCTCGCTGGCCCTGGTTCTGGCAGGGCTGGCGGGCAATTGTTGTATCCTCTCTTCGCGCGACGGGGCAGGTCTTTCCCGTGCCGCCGGCAGTTCCTCCGCAAGTGGTTCTCAGGTGGTTTCTCGGCTTTCCTCCCTAAGATCTTCATTTCATTAAGGATTCACTTTTTCGGTGCGTGAAGTGTGCGCGCTAAGTCATTGTTCTGATTCAAAAAAACTCGTTTGCTGCCCTGCAACCAGCCTTGACCCGCCATATCGCTTCCTCTAAAGTGGGAAATAGTGTGAGGAAGTGTATTTTTGTGTGAAATTGGGCCCCGGCCGTGGGATGATGTCGCCATAGTCGGAACAGAAGGGATTCACGCGCATGCTGGCCGACAACCGGCCGGCATGGACCGGGAGCAAGCTTGTTTCAGGGAGCATCGGCACTCTCGCTGGATGCCAAGGGGCGGATGTCCATTCCGTCCCGGCACCGCGAGGCGCTGCAACAGCAGGCCGAGGGCCGGGTGACGCTGACCAAGCACCCGGATGGCTGCCTGTTGCTGTTTCCCCGGCCCGAGTGGGAAACCTTCCGCACGCGCATTGCAGCGCTGCCGATGGATGCGCACTGGTGGAAGCGCATCTTCCTGGGCAACGCCGCCGACGTGGAAATGGACGGCGCGGGCCGGGTGCTGATCGCCCCGGAACTGCGCAGTGCCGCCTTGCTCGACAAGGAAGTCATGCTGCTCGGCATGGGCAGCCATTTCGAAGTGTGGGATGCCGCGACCTACGCCGCCAAGGAACAGCAGGCGATGGCGCAGGGCATGCCCGAAGCATTGAAGAATTTCTCTTTCTGACGAGGTCATGAGTCCTACCGGAACGCCGGCAACCCCCGCCCTGCGCCATCGCACCGTGCTGCTGGACGAGGCCGTCGACGCCTTGGTCTGGCGGCCAGACGGGGTCTACGTCGACGGCACCTTCGGCAGGGGAGGGCACAGCCGGGCGGTGCTGGCCCGGCTGGGGCCAGACGGGGCCCTGGTTGCGTTCGACAAGGACCCAGCAGCAATCGCAGAAGCGGGCACCATCAAGGATGCCCGCTTCTCCATTGAGCACGCGAGCTTTGCGGCCATGGCCGAGCGCCTGTCGGGGCGCGGCCACGTCGCTGGCGTGCTGCTTGACCTGGGGATCAGCTCGCCCCAGATCGACGAGGCGGCGAGGGGGTTTTCCTTTCGTTTCGAGGGCCCGCTGGACATGCGCATGGACACCACGCGCGGCATCACTGCCGCGCAGTGGCTGGCGCAGGCGGATGAGCAGGACATTGCCAGGGTGATACGAGACTATGGGGAAGAACGGTTTGCTGTACAGATTGCAAAGGCGATTGTTGCTCGCCGGAGCGAACCCGGCGATGGCGGACCCATCGCCACTACTGCCGACCTTGCCGCGCTCGTGGCGAAAGCCGTCAAGACACGCGAGAAGGGTCAGGACCCTGCGACCCGCACCTTTCAGGCTCTACGGATTCACGTCAATCAAGAGCTTGAGGACCTCGAAAGAGGGCTGAAGGCGGCGTATGAACTGCTGCAGGTCGGAGGGCGCCTGGTGGTGATCAGCTTCCACTCGCTGGAGGACCGCATCGTCAAGCGGTTCATGGCGGCGCACGCCCGTCCCCAGCAGGATGCCGACCCGGCGCTGCGCCGCGCGCCGCTGCGCGCGGCCGACCTGCCGCAACCGACGCTGCGCCTGCTCGGCCGCTACAAACCGGGCACCGAGGAGGTAGCCGCCAACCCGCGCGCGCGCTCGGCCGTGATGCGCGTGGCCGAGAAGCTGGCCCCTGCCTCGACCCCTGCGGGCGGAGGCGCACGCGCATGAACCGCCTGACCTTCTTCCTGCTCGCCGCGCTGATCCTGTGCGCGCTGTCGCTGGTGAGCGCGCAGCACCAGGCGCGCACGCTGTTCGTCGCGCTGGAGCGGGCCCAGGCTGAAGAGAAGCAGCTCGATATCGACTGGTCGCGCCTGCAGTACCAGCAGAGCGCGCTGGGCAAGAGCGCGCGCATCGCCGACACGGCGCGCGCGCAGCTGAAGATGGCGCCGGTCAACCCCGGCAAGACCCAGTACCTGTCCGGCATCGTGCTGCCGCCGCCCGCCGAGGCGGCGCCGGCCAGTGCCGCGGAGGCGCGCCGATGAGCATGGCCCGTCCCAACCCGCCCCGCCGTGACCGCAACGGCACCGCCTCGCGCCCGCGCAGCGGCCAGTTCTCGGCCAGCCCGGTGCTGGGCCTGCGCCTGCCGATGTGGCGCTCCAAGCTGGTGGTGTTCATGATGTTCGCGGCCTTCGGCGCGCTGGCCGTACGCGCGGCCTGGATCCAGGGCCCCGGCAACCAGTTCTACGAGGCCGAGGGCAAGAAGCGCTTCCAGCGCACGCTGGAGCTGCCGGCCACGCGCGGCAAGATCCTGGACCGCAACGGCCTGGTGCTGGCCACCAGCCTGCCGGTCAAGGCCATCTGGGCGGTGCCCGAGGACGTGCCCAACCAGGTCGATGCCGCCAAGATCCGCCAGCTGGCCAAGTTGCTCGGCATGTCCGAGAAAGACCTGGGCAAGAAGCTGTCCGAGGACAAGGGCTTCGTCTACCTGAAGCGCCAGGTGCTGCCTGACGTCGCCGACAAGATCGCCGCGCTGAAGATCGAAGGCATCCACCAGACCCGCGAATACAAGCGCTTCTACCCGGAAGGCGAGGCGATGGCCCACATCGTCGGCTTCACCAACGTGGAAGACCGCGGCCAGGAAGGCGTGGAGCTGGCGCGCGAGCCCGGCCTGGCCGGCCGTGCCGGCGCGCGCCAGGTGATCAAGGACCGCCTGGGCCGCGTGGTCGAGGACGTTGGCGTGCTGAAGACCCCGCGTGACGGCGAGGACATCCAGCTGTCGATCGACGCCAAGATCCAGTACCTGGCCTATAACGAACTCAAGGCCGTGGTCGAAAAGCACAAGGCCAAGGCCGCCAGCGCCGTGGTGCTCGACGCCCAGACCGGCGAAGTGCTGGCGCTGGCCAACTGGCCCACCTACAACCCCAACGACCGTACCCGGCTGTCCGGCGAGCAGCTGCGCAACCGCGTGCTGACCGATACCTTCGAGCCGGGCTCGATGATGAAGCCGATCACGGTCGGCCTGGCGCTGCAGCTCAAGCGCGTGACGCCGTCCACGGTGATCACCACCACCGGCAAGTACAACTTCGAAGGCGCCACCATCAGCGATACCCACAACTATGGGGCGCTGACGGTGAGCGGCGTGATCCAGAAGTCGAGCAACATCGGCACGACCAAGATCGCGATGCTGATGAAGCCGCAGGAAATGTGGGACATGTTCACCAGTGTCGGCCTTGGCCAGGCGCCCAAGATCGGCTTCCCCGGCGCCGTGGCCGGCCGCGTGCGCCCGTTCAAGAGCTGGCGCCCGATCGAGCAGGCCACCATGTCGTACGGCTACGGCCTGTCGGTGTCGCTGTTCCAGATGGCGCATGCCTACACCATCTTCGCGCATGACGGCGAGCTGATCCCGGTGTCGATGTTCCGCACCAACGGTCCTGTCACCGGCGAACGCATCCTGTCGCCCCAAGTGGCGCGCGATGTGCGCGCCATGCTGGAAACCGTGACCGCGCCCGGCGGCACCGCCCCCGAGGCGCAGGTGATGGGCTACCGCGTCGGCGGCAAGACCGGCACCGCCTACAAGCATGAAGGCCGCGGCTACAACCGCAGCAAGTACCGCGCCTCGTTCATCGGCCTGGCGCCGATGTCGAATCCGCGCATCATCGTGGCTGTCAGCGTGGACGAGCCCACCGCCGGCAGCCACTACGGCGGCCTGGTGGCCGGCCCGGCGTTCGCGGCCATCACCGGGGGCACGCTGCGCGCACTGAATGTGCAGCCCGACTCGCCGATCCGCCAGCTGGTGGTCAGCGACAAGGTGCAGGAGAGCGAACCGTGGAGCTCGACCCAATGACGGCCAAGCCACTGCTCCCGCTCGAGGTCACCGCCCAGGCCAGCAACGCGCTGGCCTGGCTGCGTACCAACGTGGCCGCCGCCGCGCAGCTGACCGGCGATACCCGGCGCCTGGCGCGCGGCGATGTGTTCTTCGCCTACGTGCTCGGCAACGAGCGCCTGGCCACCGACGGCCGGCCCCATATCGCCCAAGCGATCGCCGCCGGCGCGGGGGCCATCGTCTATGAGGCCGACGGCTTCGACTGGCCCTTCGGCGACGTCGTGCCGCACCTCGCGGTGAACGGCCTGCACCAGCTGGCCGGCCCGATCGCCGCCGGCTGGCATGGCAACCCGGTGCGCGGCCTGGCCGTGACCGGCATTACCGGCACCAATGGCAAGACCTCGTGCAGCCAGTGGCTGGCACGGGTGCTGCAGGCCGCCGGCACGCCCTGCGCGACCATCGGCACGCTGGGCACCGGCTTCCCGGGCGCGCTGCAGGCCACCGGCTTCACCACGCCCGACGCGGTGCAGCTGCAGGCCAGCCTGGCGTCCCTGCACGACGCCGGCGCGCGCGCCGTGGCGATGGAGGTGTCCTCGCACGGCCTGGAGCAGGAGCGCGTGGCCGGCACGCATTTCTCGGTGGCGGTGCTGACCAACCTGACCCAGGACCACCTCGACTACCACGGCTCGATGGCCGAGTACGAGGCCGCCAAGGAGAGCCTGTTCCGCTGGGACGGCCTGCGTACCGCTGTGATCAACCGCGACGACGCCATGGGCCAGCGCCTGCTGGCGGCGGACGCCGCCGCCATCGGTGCGCCGCACGTGATCGAATACGGCATCGACGGCCCCGGCGCGGCCACGGTGCGCCGCCCGCGCGGCGAGTGGCTGCGCGCCACCAACGTGCGCGCCACGCCCACCGGCACGGCCTTCCATATCGACGGCAGCTTCGGCAGCGCCGAGATGGCCACGCCGATGATCGGCGCCTTCAATGTCAGCAACCTGCTGGCGGTGCTGGGTGCGGCACTCGCCAACGGCGTGGCGTGGGACGCGGCCATCGCCGCGCTGCGCGCGCTGACGCCGGTGGAAGGGCGCATGGAGTTGTTCGGTGCCGCCGGCGGCCCGGATGCGCCGCTGGCCGTGGTCGACTACGCCCATACCCCGGATGCGCTGGCGCAGACGCTGGCCGCGCTGCGCCCGGTGGCGCAGGCGCGCAACGGCCGCTTGTGGTGCGTGTTCGGCTGCGGCGGCGACCGCGACCCGATCAAGCGCCCGCTGATGGGCGCAGTGGCCGAGCGCGAGGCCGACGAGGTCATCCTGACCAGCGACAACCCGCGCAGCGAAGACCCGCAGGACATCCTGGACGCCATTGCCGACGGCATGGCCGAGCGCGCGCGCGCGCGCCAGATCGAAGACCGCGCCGCGGCCATCCTCTATGCCGTCAGGCACGCGGCACCGGCCGACGTGGTGCTGGTGGCGGGCAAGGGCCATGAGGCCACCCAGGAGATCCAGGGCCGCAAGCGCCCGTTCTCCGATCGCGAACACGTACGACTGGCGCTTGCCACCCGTGGAGTATCGGCATGAGCCAGACCCCAATGACCACCTTGCAGCAAGCCGCCGGCTGGATCGCCGGCGCGCGCGTTTGCGGCGACGGCGCCGTGAAGTTTTCGCGCGTGCATACCGACAGCCGCAGCGTCGAGACTGGCGACTTGTTCGTCGCCCTCAAGGGGGAGCGCTTCGACGCGCATGACTTCATCGCCGACGTGGTGGCACGCGGCGCTGCCGCCGTGCTGGTCAGCCGCGAGCTCGATGCAGGCGTGCCGGCCATCGTCGCGCCGGACACGCGCCTCGCGCTGGGCGAGCTGGGCGCCGGCTGGCGCCGCCAGTTCACGCTGCCGGCGGTGGCGGTGACCGGCAGCAACGGCAAGACCACGGTCAAGGAAATGATCGCGGCCATCTTTGCCGCGGCGGTGGGCGAGGACCAGCGCCTGGCCACCGGCGGCAACCTGAACAACGATATCGGCCTGCCGCTGACGGTGCTGCGCCTGCGCGCCACGCACAAGCTGGCGGTGCTGGAGCTCGGCATGAACCACCCGGGCGAGACGGTCTACCTGGCCGGCATCGCCCAGCCCACCGTGGCGGTGATCACCAACGCGCAGCGCGAGCACCAGGAGTTCATGGTGAACGTGGAAGCCGTTGCCCACGAGCACGCCGCCGCGATTGCGGCGCTGCCGGCTCACGGCGTGGCGGTGTACCCGCTCGATGCGGAAAGCGGCGGCGCCCACGCGCCGGTGTGGCGCGAAGCCGCGGGCGCGCGCCGCGCGCTGTCGTTCGGCACCTCGCAGCGCGCCGATGTGCACGCCACCGTGACGCTGGTCGACGGCGCACAGGTGATGCAGGTACGCGCGCCCGGCCATGGCTTCGACGTGCGCCTGGCGCTGCTGGGTGAGCACAACGTGCGCAACGCGCTGGCCGCCATCGCCTGCGCGCTGGCCGCGGGAGTGCATGTGCCGGCGATCCAGTCGGGCCTGGCCGGCTTCCATGCGGTCAAGGGTCGGCTGCAGGTCAAGTACACGCCGGGTGGGACGGTCGTCATCGACGACACATATAACGCCAACCCCGACTCCATGCGTGCCGCCATCGACGTGCTGGCCGGCTTTGCCGCGCCGCGCATCCTGGTGCTGGGCGACATGGGCGAAGTGGGCGACCAGGGCCCGGCGTTCCACGAAGAGATCGGTGCCTACGCCAAGGCGCGCGGCGTTGGCACGCTGTGGGCGACCGGCGAACTGGCCGTGCATGCGGTGCAGGCATTCGGCGCGGGCGGCCGGCATTTCGGCACGGCGCAAGCACTGGAAAAGGCACTGGAGGAAGACAGCAGGGGCATGGTGGCGCAAGCGGGCGCCGTGCTGGTGAAGGGATCGCGCTTCATGCGCATGGAACGGATGGTCGCGGCGCTGGTCGCAGACTCTTCCGCACACTAAATAAGACAACACGATGTTATTGGCTCTGGCCCAGTGGCTGCAAAACGACTACAGCTTCCTCCGGGTCGTCAACTACCTGACTTTCCGCGCGGTGATGGCCAACCTCACCGCGCTTCTGATCGGGCTGGCGTTCGGTCCGTGGGTGATCCGCAAGCTGACCGAGCTGAAGGTCGGCCAGGCGGTGCGCACCATCGGCCCGCAGACCCACCTGGTCAAGGCCGGCACGCCGACCATGGGCGGCGTGCTGGTGCTGGTCTCGATCGCGGTGTCGACGCTGCTGTGGTGCGACTGGGGCAACCGTTTCATCTGGGTGGTGATGCTGGTCACCTTCGGCTACGGCGCCATCGGCTGGGTCGACGACTACCGCAAGGTGGTGTATCGCGACCCGCGCGGCATGTCGAGCCGCGAGAAATTTTTCTGGCAGACGCTGATCGGCCTGGTGGCCGCGGTCTACCTGGCGTTCTCGGTGTCGGAGAGCAGCAACGTCAGGGTGTGGGACCTGTTCCTGAGCTGGGTCGAGGGCGGGCTGTCGCTGGACATGCCGTACAAGTCCAACCTGATCGTGCCCTTCTTCAAGGAGGTCAGCTACCCGCTGGGCGTGGCCGGCTTCATCGTGCTGACCTACCTGGTGATCGTGGGCTCGAGCAATGCCGTCAACCTGACCGACGGCCTGGACGGGCTGGTGATCATGCCGGTGGTGCTGGTCGGCAGCGGGCTGGGTGTGTTTGCGTACGTGATGGGCAGTTCGGTCTACAGCAAGTACCTGCTGTTCCCGCATATCCCGGGCGCGGGCGAGCTGCTGATCTTCTGCTCGGCGCTGGGCGGGGCGGGGCTGGCCTTCCTCTGGTTCAACGCGCACCCGGCGCAGGTGTTCATGGGCGACGTGGGCGCGCTGGCGCTGGGCGGCGCGCTGGGCACGGTGGCGGTGATCGTGCGCCAGGAGATCGTGCTGTTCGTGATGGGCGGCATCTTCGTGGTGGAAACACTGTCGGTGATGGCGCAGGTCACGTGGTTCAAGATCACCAAGCGCCGCTATGGCGAAGGCAGGCGGCTCTTCAGGATGGCGCCGCTGCACCACCATTTCGAGCTGGGCGGCTGGAAGGAAACCCAGGTCACGGTGCGCTTCTGGATCATCACCATGCTGCTGGTGCTGATCGGGTTGTCGACACTGAAGTTGCGTTAACGGTTGCGCGAGTCAGGGACTGACGGCGCTCTCTATATAGATTCAGGAAACCAAAGGCAGGAAATCGAAGTGTTTGGCGAGCTGCAAAAACCTCATGTGCTGGTACTGGGCCTCGGTGAATCGGGCCTGGCCATGGCGCGCTGGTGTGGCCTGAACGGCTGCGCGGTGCGCGTGGCAGACACGCGCGAGGCGCCCGCCAACCTTGTCTTCCTGCAGGCCGAGCTGACTTCGGCCGAGTTCGTCGGCGGCCCGTTCGCCGACAGCCTGCTCGACGGCATCGGCCTGGTGGCGATCAGCCCGGGCCTGTCGCCGCTGGAAGCGGGCACCGGCGCGCTGCTGGCCGCGGCGCAGGCGCGCGGCATCCCGGTGTGGGGCGAGATCGAACTGTTCGTGCGCGCGCTGCGCCACCTGGAAGCCGAGTCCGGCTACGCGCCGAAGATCCTGGCGATCACCGGCACCAATGGCAAGACCACCACCACCGCGCTGACCGGCAGGTTGGTGGAGCGCGCCGGCAAGAGCGTGGCGGTGGCGGGCAATATCAGTCCGTCGGCGCTGGACAAGCTGTCGGCCTGCATCGCCTCGGCATCGCTGCCGGAAGTGTGGGTGCTTGAGCTGTCCAGCTTCCAGCTGGAAACCACGCACACGCTGGCGCCCGCCGCGGCCACCGTGCTCAATGTCACCCAGGACCACCTGGACTGGCATGGCTCGATGGAAGCCTATGCCGCGTCCAAGGCGCGCATCTTCGGGCCGGCTGGCAGTGAGTGCGTGCAGGTGCTCAACCGCAATGACCGACTGACCATGGAAATGGCGCGGCCCGGGCGCTCGCCGCTGACTTTCGGCACCGACCTGCCGGAGACGCCGGGCAGCTTCGGCATCCTGCGCGAGGGCGGCATGCCCTGGCTGGTGCTGGCCGAACCCGATCCGGACGCGGAAGGGGAGGGCAAGCCGCGCCGCCGCAAGGCCGCCGAGGTGGTCCAGGAAGCCGTGCCGGTGCGCCACAAGCGCCTGATGCCGGCCGACGCGCTGCATATCCGCGGCATGCACAACGCCACCAACGCGATGGCCGCGCTGGCGCTGTGCCGTGCCATCGACCTGCCGATGAACGCACTGCTGCACGGCCTGCGCGAATACCGCGGCGAGCCGCACCGCGTGGAGTGGGTTGCCACCATCGACGACGTCGAGTATTTCGACGACAGCAAGGGCACCAATGTCGGCGCCACCGTGGCCGCGCTGTCGGGGCTGGACAAGCGCGTGGTGCTGATCGCCGGTGGCGAAGGCAAGGGCCAGGATTTCTCGCCGCTGGCCGCGCCGGTGGCGCAGTACGCACGCGCGGTGGTGCTGATCGGCCGCGCCGCGGGTGAGCTGCGCGATGCATTGCAGGGCAGCGGTGCCAGCCTGGTCGACGCCGCCACGCTGGAAGAGGCCGTGACGAAGGCTGCCGGACTGGCCGAGAACGGCGATGTGGTGCTGCTGTCGCCCGCGTGCGCCAGCCTCGACATGTTCCGCAACTACGTGCACCGCGCCGAGGTGTTCCGCGGCGCGGTGGAAGAACTGGCGCTGTCCCGGGGGATCCTGCCATGAGCGAAGCACAGGTCAAGCGCAGCGGCTTTATCGGTGCCACCATCGGCAATGCCTGGGGTGGCCTGCGCGACGCCGTGTCCGGCGTCAAGCCGACGCGCTCGCGCATGATGGAGTACGACCAGCCCATGCTGTGGGTGTCGATCGTGCTGCTCGCGCTCGGCCTGGTGATGGTCTATTCGGCCTCGATCGCGCTGCCGGACTCGCCGCGCTACGCCAACTACCGCGAGAGCCACTTCCTGATGCGCCATGCGTTCGCGCTGGGGATCGGGCTGTCGGTCGGGCTGGCGTCGTTCCAGATCCCGGTCAAGGTATGGGACCGCTACGCGCCCAAGCTCTTTATCGTCGCACTGGTCCTGCTGGTGATCGTGCTGGTGCCGTTCGTCGGCAAGGGCGTGAACGGCGCGCGGCGCTGGATCCCGCTGGGCGTGATGAACTTCCAGCCGTCGGAGCTGATGAAGCTGGCGGTGGTGCTGTATGCCGCCAACTACACGGTGCGCAAGCAGGAGTGGATGCAGACCGTGTCCAAGGGCTTCCTGCCGATGGGCGTGGCCGTGGTGGTGGTCGGCATGCTGCTGCTGCTCGAGCCGGACATGGGCGCATTCCTGGTAATCGCGGCCGTGGCCATGGCCATCCTGTTCCTGGGCGGCATCAACGGCAAGCTGTTCGCCGGGCTGGTCGGCGTGGCAGTGGGCGCGTTCGCGCTGCTGATCACCGCGTCGCCCTGGCGGCGCGAGCGGATCTTCGCCTACCTGAACCCGTGGGAAGAGAGCAACGCGCTGGGCAAGGCCTACCAGCTGACGCACTCGCTGATCGCCTTCGGCCGCGGCGAGTGGACCGGCGTGGGGCTGGGCGGCAGCATCGAGAAACTGCACTACCTGCCCGAAGCGCATACCGACTTCATCCTGGCGGTGATCGGCGAGGAATTCGGCTTTATCGGCGTGCTGGTGGTGATTGTGCTGTTCTACTGGCTGGTGCGCCGCGCCTTCAATATCGGCCGCACCGCGCTGCAGCTGGACCGCACCTTTGCCGGGCTGGTGGCCAAGGGCATCGGCGTGTGGATCGGCTGGCAGACCTTTATCAATATGGGCGTGAACCTGGGCCTGCTGCCGACCAAGGGGCTGACGCTGCCGCTGGTGAGCTATGGCGGGTCCGGGATCTTGATGAACTGCGTGGCGTTGGCGATTCTCTTGCGCATTGATTATGAAAATCGCGTGCTGATGCGTGGAGGGAAGGTATGACCCAGACGCGCACCTTGCTCGTGATGGCCGGCGGCACCGGGGGACACGTGTTCCCGGGGCTGGCGGTCGCGCACGCGCTGCGCGAGCAAGGCTGGAAGGTGGTCTGGCTGGGCAACCGCACCGGCATGGAAGCCACGCTGGTGCCCAAGCACGACATCCCGATGGAGTTCATCCAGTTCGGCGGGCTGCGCGGCAAGGGCCTGGTGACCAAGTTCCTGCTGCCGCTGAACCTGCTGCGCGCGTTCTGGCAGAGCATAGTCGCGCTGCGCCGGGTGCGCCCGAGCGTGGTGCTGGGCATGGGCGGCTATATCACCTTCCCGGCCGGCATGATGGCGTCGCTGCTGGGGCGGCCGCTGGTGCTGCACGAGCAGAACTCGATCGCCGGTCTGGCCAACAAGGTGCTGGCCAAGGTGGCCGACCGCGTGCTGTGCGCATTCCCGGACACGCTGCCCGGCGGCGAATGGACCGGCAACCCGGTGCGCGAGGAACTGGCGCACCTGGACGCGCCCGAAGCGCGCTATGACCAGCGCAGCGGCCCGCTGCGCATCCTGGTGGTGGGTGGCAGCCTGGGCGCTGCGGCGTTGAACGAGGTGGTACCCAAGGCCGTCGCACTGCTGCCCGAGGGCGAGCGCCCGGTGGTCACGCATCAGGCGGGCGCAAAGCAGATCGACACGCTGCGCGCCAACTACGCGGCCGCGCAGGTGCCCGCGCAGACCCTGCCGTTTATCGACGACATGGCGCGCGCTTACGCCGATGCTGACCTGGTGATCTGCCGCGCCGGCGCGATGACGGTGTCGGAAGTGGCTGCCGCGGGCGTGGCGGCGATGTTCGTGCCGTTCCCGCATGCGGTGGACGACCACCAGACCACCAACGCGGAATTTTTGTCGAAGCAGGGCGCGGCCCTGCTGGTGCAGCAGAAAGACCTGACGGCCGAGGGGCTGGCGCAAACCATCGCCAGCCTGACTCGGCCGCAGCTGAAAGACATGGCGCGCCTGGCGCGCGGACTGGCCAAGCCTGAGGCAACCCGGCGCGTCGCCGAGATCTGCAGTCAGCTGGCCAGGGACTGAAGCCTAATCAAGCAGCAATCGAATGAAGCATATCGTCAAAAACATCCACTTCGTGGGCATCGGCGGCGCCGGCATGAGCGGCATCGCCGAGGTCCTGCTGAACCTGGGATACAAGGTCTCGGGCTCGGACGTGGGCAACAATGCCGCCACGCGGCGCCTGGCTTCGCTGGGCGCCACGGTCATGCACGGGCATGACGCGGCCAACGTCGCTGGCGCCAACGCGGTGGTGGTGTCGACCGCGGTCAGCGGCGACAACCCCGAAGTGCTGGCGGCCCGCAGCAAGCGCATCCCGGTGGTGCCGCGCGCGGTGATGCTGGCCGAACTGATGCGCCTGAAGCAGGGCGTGGCCATTGCCGGCACGCACGGCAAGACCACCACCACCAGCCTGGTGGCGTCGGTGCTGGCCGAAGGCGGGCTCGATCCCACCTTCGTGATCGGCGGCCGCCTCAATTCGGCCGGCGCGAATGCGCGCCTGGGCACCGGCGACTTCATCGTCGCCGAGGCCGACGAGTCGGACGCATCTTTCCTGAACCTGTTCCCGGTCATCGAGGTCATTACCAATATCGATGCCGACCACATGGACACCTACGGGCACGACTTTGCCCGGCTCAAGCAGGCGTTCATCGAATTCACGCAGCGGTTGCCGTTCTACGGCATCGCCGTGCTGTGCGTGGATGACCCCAACGTGCGCGAGATCCTGCCGTTCGTGTCCAAGCCGGTGGTGCGCTACGGCTTTGCCGAGGATGCCCAGATCCGCGCCGTGGACGCGCGCGCGGTCGACGGCCAGATGCACTTTACCGTGCAGCGCCACCTCGACGGCCATGCCGAGCCGCCGCTGGAGATCGTGCTGAACCTGCCCGGCCTGCACAACGTGCAGAACGCGCTGGCGGCGATCGCCATCGCCACCGAGCTGGAGGTGCCCGATGCCGCCATCGTCAAGGCGCTGCGCGAGTTCCACGGCGTGGGCCGGCGCTTCCAGCGCTATGGCGAGGTGGCCACGCCCGATGGCGCCGGCACCTTCACCCTGGTGGACGACTATGGCCACCACCCGGTGGAGATGGCGGCCACGCTGGCCGCCGCGCGCGGCGCGTTCCCGGGGCGCCGCCTGGTGCTGGCGTTCCAGCCGCACCGTTTTACCCGTACGCGGGATTGCTTTGAGGACTTCGTCAAAGTGCTGGGCACCGTCGATGCCCTGCTGCTGGCCGAGGTCTACGCCGCCGGCGAAGCCCCGATCGTGGCTGCCGACGGCCGTGCGCTGACCCGCGCGCTGCGCGTGGCCGGCAAGGTCGAACCTGTTTTCGTGGAGCAGATGGAAGAAATGCCGCAGGCCATCCTGGATGCCGTCCGGCCGGGCGATGTGGTCGTGACGATGGGCGCGGGCTCGATCGGGGCCGTGCCGGGGCAGCTGGTGTCGCACCAGCAATCGACGCAATCAACGCAGGGAGGCCAGGCATGAGCTTCGTCGCCCATCCCAATATCGATCCCAAGTCGCTGGGCAAAGTCGGCGTGCTGCTGGGCGGGCGCTCGGCCGAACGCGAGATCTCGCTGATGTCGGGCAAGGGCGTTCTGGCTGCGCTGCAGTCGCGCGGCGTGGACGCGCACGGCTTCGACCCGGGCCTGCAGGGCGTGGCCGAGCTGGCCGCGGCCGGCTTTGACCGCGTCTTTATCGCACTGCACGGCCGCTATGGCGAGGACGGCACCATGCAGGGCCTGCTCGAGCAGCTGGGCGTGCCGTACACCGGCAGCGGCGTGCTGGCTTCGGCCATGGCCATGGACAAGCAGGCCACCAAGCGCCTGTGGATGACCCATGACCTGGCCACGCCGCGCTTTGCCATGCTGCATGCGGACACCGATTTCGACGCCGTGGCGGCCGACCTGGGCCTGCCGCTGATCGTCAAGCCGGCGCGCGAGGGCTCGTCGATCGGCCTGACCAAGGTCACTGCCGCCGACCAGATGCGCGCGGCGTTCGAGAAGGCCGCGGCGCTGGACAACGACGTCATTGCCGAGACCTTTATCGACGGCGCCGAGCTGACCTGCCCGATCGTGGGCGAGGGCGACAGCGCCGAAGCGCTGCCGGTGATCCGCATTGTTGCGCCCGAAGCCAACTACGACTATCAAAATAAGTACTTTACTGACGATACCCAGTACTTGTGCCCGTCGGGCCTGGACCCTGAAGTCGAACGCGAGGTCCGGGCACTGGCGGTGCAGTCCTACCGCGTGCTGGGATGCCGCGGCTGGGCGCGCGCCGACCTGATGCTGCGCGCCGACGGCAAGCCTTTCCTGCTCGAGATGAATACCTCGCCCGGCATGACCGGCCATTCGCTGGTGCCGATGGCGGCGCGCGCGGTTGGCATCAGCTACGAGGACTTCGTGATGCAGGTGGTGGCCGCGGCCACGCTGGACCTGCATCCCAACGAGCATTGGAAACCCGAATAACGCAACCGAACACGACCGCACCGGACCATGTGGCATAACGCACGCCTGCTCAACCTGATCGCCTCCGCGCTGTACGCGCTGGTGGTGCTGATGGCGCTCGCGGCAGGCCTGCTGTGGCTGGCGCAGCGGCCGGTGTTCGCCATCACCCATGTGGAGATCGGCCCGCTGGACGGCGGCGCCCTGCGCCACGTGAACGCGCCCAGCGTGCGTGCCAGCGCGCTGGGCAAGCTGACCGGCAATTTCTTCACGCTGGACCTGAACGCGGCCCGGCAGGCGTTCGAGTCGGTGCCCTGGGTGCGGCGCGCCAGCGTGCGGCGCGAATGGCCCAACGGCCTGGCGGTCGAGGTCGAGGAACACGAGGCGCTGGGCACCTGGGGCACGCCCGACAGCGGCCGCCTGATCAATACCTATGGCGAGGTCTTTGTCGCCAACACCGCCGAGGCGGAAGAAGACGCACAGCTGCTGGCGCTGGACGGGCCGCCGGACAGCGAGGGCGACGTGATCGAGAAGCTCGAGGTCATGCGCCAGTGGTTCAAGCCGCTCAAGGCCGAGCCGCTGGCGGTGGCCCTGTCCGGCCGCTATGCCTGGCGCGCGAAGCTGTCCAACGGCATGGAGGTCGAACTGGGCCGCGAGCAGAACGATGAGGATCGCGTGGCGATGGACCAGCGGGTCCGGCGCTTCGTCGCGGCCTGGCCGCAGGTCACCCAGCAATGGGGCAGCCAGATCGAGTATGCCGACCTGCGTTATCCCAACGGCTTTGCCATCCGCGCCGCCAATGCCCGCTTCCTGACCGAGGCGCAGATCGCAGCGGCGGTCAGGGCTGAGAAGGCGGCGAAGGCAGCGAAGGCGGCCAAGCCGGCGCCGGCGGCAGCAGCGGTTTCAGGTACTTCCAACAACAATCCGACGCGACTGAAGAGCAAGAACGCGGAGAAAACCCGATGAGCAAGGAATACAAGGACCTGTTGGTCGGTCTGGATATCGGCACCTCGAAGGTGGCGGCGGTGGTGGCAGAACTGCGCCCCGACGGCAGCTACGAGGTGATCGGGATGGGCCAGTCAGAGTCCAAGGGTCTGAAGAAAGGGGTCGTGGTCAATATCGAGGCCACCGTGCAGTCGATCCAGAAGGCGCTGGAAGAGGCCGAGCTGATGGCCGACTGCAAGATTTCAGAGGTTTTCACCGGCATTGCCGGCAGCCACATCCGCAGCTTCAATTCCAGCGGCATGGTGGCGATCAAGGACAAGGAGGTCACGCAGACCGACGTGGCGCGCGTGATCGAGACCGCCAAGGCGGTCAATATCCCGACCGACCAGCAGATCCTGCACATCCTGACGCAGGAATTCATCATCGACGGCCAGGAAGACGTGCGCGAGCCCATCGGCATGAGCGGCATCCGCCTGGAAGTGAAGGTGCATATCGTCACCGGCGCGGTCAGCGCCGCGCAGAACATCGTCAAGTGCGTGCGCCGCTGCGGCCTGGAAGTGCACGACCTGATCCTGCAGCCGCTGGCTTCCAGCCTGGCGGTGCTGACTGAGGACGAGAAGGAGCTGGGCGTGGTGCTGGTCGACATCGGCGGCGGCACCACCGACATCGCCATCTTCAGCGAAGGCGCGATCCGCCATACGGCCGTGATCCCCATCGCCGGCGACCAGATCACCAACGACATCGCGATGGCGCTGCGCACGCCGACGCCCGACGCCGAGGACATCAAGATCCAATACGGCATCGCCAAGCAGGCGATCGCCGACCCGGACGACATGATCGAGGTGCCCGGCGTGGGCGACCGCGGCACGCGCACGCTCAGCCGCCAGGCACTGGCCGCGGTGATCGAGCCGCGCATCGAAGAGCTGTACTCGCTGGTGCACCAGGTGGTGCGCGAGTCGGGCTATGAAGAACTGTTGTCGTCCGGCGTGGTCATCACCGGTGGCACCGCGATGATGCCGGGCATGGTCGAGCTGGGCGAGGACATCTTCCTCAAGCCCGTGCGCGTGGGCGTGCCGGAGTACCGCGGCAACCTGCACGAGGTGGTGAAGAGCCCGCGCTACGCGACCGTGATGGGCCTGCTGCTGGAAGGCCGCGTGCAACGCATGCGCGGACGCAAGGTGGCCGTGCAGAGCGGCTCGGTCAAGCAGGTGTGGACGCGCATGAAGGAATGGTTTGTCGGCAATTTCTGATCAATGCGGAAATTGACGCGCTGACGATGCAACGGCGCGCAGGCAGGGCGGTCTACCGGACAGGCCTGTGTGCTCAGTGGAAGTTTTCTGGTTTTCTTTTTATTGGTTTCTTGTTCAGAAACCAGGGGTTGCGGCGGGGAGGCTGCATCGTCTGGGGACTGATTTTTCTCGGAGGCAGTGATGGACTTTGACATGATCGAAACGGAAGTGCAGGACGGCACCATCATCAAGGTGGTCGGCGTGGGCGGTGCGGGCGGTAACGCCGTGCAGCACATGATCAGCCGCGGCGTGCAAGGCGTCGAATTCATCTGCATGAACACCGATGCCCAGGCGCTCAAGCGTTCGAGCGCTTCGCGCGTGCTGCAGCTTGGCAATACGGGCCTGGGCGCTGGCGCCAAGCCGGAAGTCGGCCGCGGTTGTGCCGACCAGGCCCGCGAGCAGATCGCCGACTCCCTGCGCGGCGCGCACATGGTCTTCATCACTGCCGGCATGGGCGGCGGCACCGGCACGGGCGCCGCGCCGATCGTCGCGCAAGTGGCCAAGGAGATGGGCATCCTGACCGTGGGCGTGGTCAGCAAGCCGTTCGACTTCGAAGGCGCGCGCCGCGCCAAGGTGGCCGAACACGGTTCCAGCGAGCTGGAATCGAGCGTCGACTCGCTGATCGTGGTGCTCAACGAGAAGCTGTTCGAAGTGATGGGCGACGACGCCGAGATGGACAAGTGCTTCCAGTGCGCCGACGACGTGCTGCACAACGCGGTGGCCGGCATTGCCGAGATCATCAACGTTGACGGCCTGGTGAACGTCGACTTCGAAGACGTGAAGACGGTGATGGGCGAGCAGGGCAAGGCCATGATGGGGACGGCCACCGTGTCGGGCGTTGACCGCGCCCGCCTGGCGGCCGAGCAGGCCGTTGCCAGCCCGCTGCTGGAAGGCGTGGACCTGTCCGGCGCGCGCGGCGTGCTGGTCAACATCACCGCCAGCCGTTCGCTGAAGCTGTCGGAAACCAAGGAAGTCATGAACACCATCCGCAGCTACGCCGCGGAAGATGCGACCGTGATCTTCGGTACGGTGTACGACGACTCGATGAGCGATGCGCTGCGCGTGACGGTGGTGGCCACGGGCCTGGGCCGCTCGGCCAAGAAGCAACAGCCGATGACCCTGCTCAAGACCGGCACGGACAACATGCCGGTGCAGATGATGGCCAACATGACCGCCGCCGCGGCCACGCACAGCTCGCCGGACTACAGCAACCTGGATACGCCGGCAGTGTGGCGCAGCTCGCGTGAGTCGGCGTCGGCCCACGTGGCGGCGCTGCAGGAAAAGGGTGTGGATACGTACGACATCCCGGCCTTCCTGCGCAAGCAGGCAGACTGAGCCCTGCCTGGCGCGGCATCGGTGCCTCCACCGGCCGCCTGACGGAACGCGTCGCCTTGTCGCGATGCACGTGCGCTCCCCATCCGCGCGTGCCTTGCATGGACTGACGTGAACCGCCGGGCCGCTGGCGGCGCCGCGCCTGCGCCGGACTGAGCTTCACCCACATCCCGTCGCCGGGACGGGCGTGCCGCTGGCCGCCTCCCCGGACTGGTTTCCCGCCTTCCCGGTCGGGATGTATCAGCGTCCGCGCGGCGCACCCAAGAGGTGCGCCGCGCGGACGTCTTTGTAGCAAGGTGTATCGGATCCGCGCCGGATGTCACCGGATGTGACCCGGCTTTGGCAATGCGGGCAGGGCGCCTATGATCTTGAGGTTGCCCGTCTGCCTGAGTGCGGGCGTCCGCGCCCCGGCATCCGGACTATTCTTCAGAAAACCCAAGAGGACCACGACCCATGATCGCTGTAGGTTCCCGCGTCCCCGACGCCACGCTGCAGGAATTCTTCGAAACCGAAGGCAACGGCTGTGCCCTTGGCCCCAATGCCTTCAAGGTGGCGGACCTGGTCCGCGGCCGTAAGATCGTGGTGTTCGGCCTGCCCGGCGCTTTCACGCCGACCTGCTCGGCCAAGCATGTGCCGGGCTTTGTGCAGCACGCCGCGGAACTGCGCGAGGCCGGTGTCGACGAGGTCTGGTGCGTGTCGGTCAACGACGCCTTCGTGATGGGCGCCTGGGGCCGTGAGCAGCAGGCGGGCGGCACGGTGCGCATGATGGCCGACGGCAGCGCCGAGTGGACCCGTGCGCTGGGCCTGGACCAGGACCTGACCGCGCGCGGCATGGGTGTGCGCTCCAAGCGCTACGCGATGGTCATCGACGATGGCGTCGTCACCCGGCTCGACGTCGAGGCACCGGGAGAATTCCGCGTCAGCAGCGCCGAGGCAGTGCTGGCGGCGTTGCGTGGGTGACACAGTTATCCGGGTAAACGTGGATAATACGCAACTTGTTAAGGGAGTGTTAACAGCCGGAAACAAAACCCGGCTGCAGCGCCCTTGAGGTGGTGGTAAAATCCCTTAATCAGAAAAGCTGCACGATAGATTTTTATAATAGTTGAGGCTGTCATGCTCAAACAGCGCACGATCAAATCCCTGGTGAAGACCGTTGGCATCGGCCTGCACTCGGGCCGCAAGGTCACGTTGACCCTGCGTCCCGCGTCGGCCGACACCGGCATCGTCTTTACCCGCGTCGACCTGCCCGAGGCCGTCGAGATTCCCGTGGCCGCGTCGGCCATCGGCGACACGCGCCTGGCGTCGGTGCTGCAGAAGGATGGCGCGCGCGTTTCGACCGTCGAGCACCTGATGTCGGCCTGTGCGGGCCTGGGCATCGACAACCTCTATGTCGATGTCGACGCCGAGGAAATCCCGATCATGGACGGCAGCGCCGCGTCCTTCGTGTTCCTGCTGCAGTCGGCTGGCATTGAAGAGCAGAACGCGCTGAAGACCTTTATCCGCGTCAAGAAGCCGGTGGAAGTGCGCGAGGGCGACAAGCTGGCGCGGCTGGAGCCGTTCTTCGGCTTCAAGCTGTCGTTCACCATCGACTTCCGCCACCCGGCGGTCGACAAGACCGGCCAGACCTTCTCGATCGACTTTGCCGACACCAGCTACGTGCGCGAGATTGCCCGCGCCCGCACCTTCGGTTTTGCGCACGAGGTGGAAGCGCTGCGCGAGATGGGCCTGGCGCGCGGCGGCAGCCTGGACAACGCGATCGTGCTGGACGAGCACCGCATGCTCAACAATGAAGAGCTGCGCTACGGCGACGAGTTCGTGCGCCACAAGATCCTGGATGCGATCGGCGACCTGTATGTGGTGGGCCATCCGCTGATCGGCGCCTATGTGGCCAACAAGTCGGGCCACGGCCTGAACAACCAGCTGCTGCGCGCGCTGCTGGCCGACCAGGAAGCCTACGAGCTGGTCACCTTCGATCGCGTCGAGGAAGCCCCGGCCGCTTTCCTGCCGCAGGCGCAGCCGGCGTTTGCCTGATCCTGGCGAACTGGCGCAAAAAAAGCCGACCCGAGGGTCGGCTTTTTCGTGATCGGCACCGGGCTAGCGGTGATGGGCGAGCAGGGTATTGAGCGCGTCGCGCAGCGGCGAATCCGGCAGGCTGCGCGCCAGCTGGTCCAGATTGGCGAGTCCCGTGGGCGTCATGCGGCCGCCGGTGCGCTGACGTTGCACGGGCTCCACTTCCCAGTCCGCGTGGCGCGACACCTCTGGCTGCACCCGCACCCGGATCGCGGTGATGTGCGAGCCGCGCTGGTGCAGCCGCGCCAGCAGCGTCGGCACCACCTGGCGCACGCGGGCAGCGGCGGCGCCGTGCGCGGCCAGCAACAGCAGCACCTGGGCGTTCGGGTCGGTGGCGTCACGCTTGACGCCGGCCACGGCCAGGCCGTCGCGCATGCCGGCGGGCAGCAGCGCCAGCACCTCGGCCTCCAGCACCGACAGCTGGCGCGCGGTCTGCATCAGCGTCGAAACCGGGCCGGCCTTGGCCAGCCAATCGTTGAGCGGCTTGGCGGCGGGGGTCTGCAGGGCGTGGTGGGTGAAGCGGCGCATGCATGCATTCTAGCAAGGGGCGCGGGGGCCGCCTTGCCCGACCGTGGATTGAAGCTGCGGCGGCCGCCCCAAACTGTGGCTGACGGGGCGCGCGGGCGATCATGCGCACGACACGCGTGGTCAACATTCGGCAGGCTTGCCTGCCCTTGCGGGACGGGGCCAGGCGCGTTCCGGCCGTGACCCCGGCACATGATAAACTCGGCGTTTTGCGCCAATCTATCCATTCCTCGCCCGGCCGCCGGAGCAGCCCGCATCCCTGGGGTGCACCCGGTTCCGCGCAGGTGAAAGCAATCGATGATCACCGGCCTTCTCAAGAAAGTCTTCGGCAGCCGCAATGAGCGGCTGATCAAACAATATCGCCGCACGGTGGCGCAGATCAATGCGCTGGAGCCGAAGTTCGAGCAGCTCTCGGACGACGAGCTGCGCGGCATGACGGAGACCTTCCGGCAGCGCCACGCCGGCGGCGAATCGCTCGAGGCGCTGCTGCCCGAGGCCTTCGCCGTCTGCCGCGAGGCCAGCAAGCGTGTCATGAAGATGCGCCACTTCGACGTGCAGCTGATCGGCGGCATGGTGCTGAACGACAACAAGATCGCCGAAATGCGCACCGGCGAAGGCAAGACGCTGACCGCGACCCTGGCCGTGTACCTGAATGCCATCACCGGCCAGGGCGTGCATGTGGTGACCGTCAACGACTACCTGGCGCAGCGCGATGCCGAGTGGATGGGCCGGCTGTACAACTTCCTGGGCCTGTCGGTGGGCGTGAACCTGTCGCAGATGCCACACGACGCCAAGCAGGCGGCGTACAACTCGGACATCACCTACGGCACCAACAACGAGTTCGGCTTCGACTACCTGCGCGACAACATGGTCTACGACCCGTCGCAGCGCGTGCAGCGCCCGCTCAACTACGCCATCGTCGATGAAGTGGACTCGATCCTGATCGACGAGGCCCGCACCCCGCTGATCATCTCCGGCCAGGCCGAGAACCAGACCGACCTGTACCAGCGCATGAACGGCATCCCCAAGCTGCTCGAGCGCCAGATCGGTGAAGAGAAGGCCGATGGCACCGGCGTCGAGAAGCCGGGCGACTACTACGTCGACGAGAAGGGCCACCAGGTCTACCTGACCGAAGCCGGCCACGAGAAGGCCGAAGAGATCCTGTCGCAGCAGGGCCTGATCGGCGAGGGCGAATCGCTCTACGCGCCGCAGAACATCACGCTGATGCACCACCTGTACGCCGCACTGCGCGCGCACAGCCTGTTCCATCGCGACCAGCACTACGTGGTGCAGAACGACGAAGTCGTGATCGTCGACGAGTTCACCGGCCGCCTGATGACCGGCCGCCGCTGGTCCGACGGCCTGCACCAGGCCGTGGAAGCCAAGGAAGGCGTCACCGTCCAGCAAGAGAACCAGACGCTGGCGACGATCACCTTCCAGAACTACTTCCGCATGTACAGCAAGCTGGCCGGCATGACCGGCACGGCTGACACCGAAGCGTATGAGTTCCAGGAGATCTACGGCCTGGAAGTGGTGGTGATCCCGACCAACCGCCCGGCCCAGCGCAAGGACCAGCAGGACCAGATCTACAAGACCGGCAAGGAGCGCTACGACGCCGTGGTGCGCGATATCCGCGACTGCTACGAGCGTGGCCAGCCGGTGCTGGTGGGCACCACCTCGATCGAGACCTCGGAATACCTGTCGGGCCTGCTCGAGCGCGAGCAACTGCCGCACCAGGTGCTCAACGCCAAGCAGCACGCACGCGAAGCCGAGATCGTGGCCCAGGCCGGCCGCCCCAAGATGATCACCATTGCCACCAACATGGCCGGTCGCGGTACCGACATCGTGCTGGGCGGCAATGTGGAGAAGCAGTCCGGCTTTATCGAGGCGGATCCGAACCTGTCCGACGCCGAGAAGACCGCGCGCATCAAGCAGCTCGAGGATGAGTGGCATTCGCTGCACGAGCAGGTCAAGACCGCCGGCGGCCTGCATATCGTCGGCACCGAGCGCCATGAGTCGCGCCGTATCGACAACCAGTTGCGCGGCCGTGCCGGCCGCCAGGGCGACCCGGGTTCGTCGCGCTTCTACCTGTCGCTGGACGACCAGCTGCTGCGCATCTTCGCCGGCGACCGCGTGCGCGCCATCATGGAACGCCTGAAGATGCCCGAGGGCGAGCCGATCGAAGCCGGCATCGTCACGCGCTCGATCGAGTCGGCGCAGCGCAAGGTCGAAGGCCGCAACTTCGATATCCGCAAGCAGCTGCTGCAGTACGACGACGTTGCCAACGACCAGCGCAAGGAAATCTACAAGCTGCGCAACGACGTGCTGGAAGCCCAGGATGTCGGCGACATGGTGACCAACCTGCGCGAAAGCGTGCTGGTTGAGCTGTTCCGCGACCACGTGCCGGCCGACACCATGGAAGAGCAGTGGAACATCGCCGGCCTGGAAACGCGCCTGCGCGAGGACTGGGGCCTGGAAGTGCCGCTGGCGCAGACCATCGAGGGCGCGCAGAGCATCGAGGACGAAGAGCTGCTCAACCTGATCATGAAGGCGGCCGCGGAGCGCTACGACAGCAAGGTCGCGATGGTCGGCCGCGAGTCGTTCGCCGGCTTCGAGCGCTCGGTCATGCTGCAGAGCATCGACACGCACTGGCGCGAGCACCTGGCCGCGCTGGACCACCTGCGCCAGGGCATCCACCTGCGCGGCTATGCGCAGAAGGATCCCAAGCAGGAATACAAGCGCGAGTCGTTCGAGCTGTTCGCGCGTTTGCTGGACCTGATCAAGAGCGAAGTCACGCGCGTGACCTTCAACGTGCAGATCCAGTCGCCGGAAGAACTGGAGCAGGCGTCGGAAGAGATCGAGGAAGGCCTTTCGCACCTGGAGAACGTCCAGTACAAGCACGACGAGTTCGCCGAAGGGCGCGAGCCGGTCGAGGAAGCGCCGTCGCCGCGCACCGGTGCGGCCATGGCCGCCGCCGAGCTGGCGCTCGCGGGCATGCCCAAGGTCGGCCGCAACGACCCGTGCCCGTGCGGCTCGGGCAAGAAGTTCAAGCAGTGCCACGGCCGGCTCAGCTGAGTCGCGCACCGGTATGACGTCGCGCCCGTCGCACGGCGTGACGCGAAAGGAAACGACATGCCCGCCCTTAGCGGGCATGTTCGTCTGATGACAAGCAAGTTGCGAGCAGATGCCGCAAGCAGATAACGCAAGCAGGAAAGAGGAGTCCACATGCCCGTCAATCTTCCGCTGCCCCAGGCAGAGAACCTGAAATCCGTCGCCGGCGTGGAGCTGGGCTGGGCCGAGGCGGGCATCCGCAAGGCCAACCGCAAGGACGTGCTGGTGGTGCGCGTGGCCGAAGGCAGCACCGTGGCCGGCGTCTTCACCAGCAACCGCTTCTGCGCCGCGCCGGTGCAGGTCTGCCGCGAGCACCTGGCCGCCGGCAAGGGCATCCGCGCGCTGGTGGTCAACACCGGCAATGCCAACGCCGGCACCGGCGAGCCGGGCCTGGCCAATGCCCGCGCCAGCTGCGACGCGCTGGCCGCGCAACTGGGCATCGCCCCCGAGCAGGTGCTGCCGTTCTCGACCGGCGTGATCCTGGAGCCGCTGCCGGTGGATCGCCTGGTGTCCGGCCTGCCCGCCGCCATCGCCAACGCGAAGCCGGACAACTGGCTGGCCGCCGCCGAAGCCATCATGACCACCGACACGCAGCCCAAGGCCGCGTCGCGCACGGTGCAGATCGACGGCAAGACTGTGACGCTGTCGGGCATCAGCAAGGGCGCCGGCATGATCCGCCCGAACATGGCGACCATGCTCGGCTTTATCGCCATGGACGCCGCCGTGGCCCAGCCAGTGCTGCAGGCGCTGGTCTCTTACGCTGCCGACCATTCGTTCAACAGCATCACCATCGACGGCGATACCTCGACCAACGACTCGTTCGTGCTGATCGCGACGGGCAAGTCCGGCGCCGTGGTCGAGCGCGCCGAAGGCCCGGCCTTCGAGGCGCTGCGCGACGCGGTGACCGCGCTGGCGCAGGAGCTGGCGCAGATGATCGTGCGCGACGGCGAGGGCGCCACCAAGCTGATGACCATCCGCGTCGAAGGCGGCAAGGACGTGGCCGAGTGCCGCCAGATCGCCTATGCGGTGGCCCACTCGCCGCTGGTCAAGACCGCGTTCTATGCATCGGACCCCAACCTGGGCCGCATCCTGGCCGCGGTCGGCTACGCCGGCGTGAACGACCTCGACGTCGACCGCGTCAACCTGTGGCTGGACGATGTCTGGGTGGCCCGCGACGGCGGCCGCAACCCCGACTACCGCGAAGAAGACGGCCAGCGCGTGATGAAGCAGGCCGAGATCACCGTGCGCATCGCGCTCGGACGCGGCAAGGCCGAAGCGACGGTCTGGACCTGCGACCTGTCGCACGACTACGTGTCGATCAACGCCGACTACCGCTCCTGAGCCTTTTCGTCCTTCCCGTGCATGCGGGAAGGACATCGATTTCCCTGCCAGCCGATACCGCGCCCCCAGCGCGCCCCTGCCATGTCTGATCTTGCCGCCCGCCTCGACAACTTCCTCGCCCGACTCGAACAATGGCTGCCGCCGCAACTGAGCGACGCCGACTGGCAGGAGGCCGTGGCGTTCCGCTGGCGCAAGCGGCAGAGCCTGTTCGGCAATATCGGCTACCTGCAGCCGGTGCGCCAGCTGCCGCCGATCCACCTGGACGACCTGAAGAATATCGAGCGCCAGAAGGATGCCATCGTCGGCAATACGCGCCAGTTCGTGGGCAAGCTGCCGGCGAACAACGTGCTGCTGACCGGCGCGCGCGGCACCGGCAAGTCGTCGCTGATCAAGGCCTGCCTCAACGCCTTCGTCAAGGACGGGCTGCGGCTGGTTGAGGTGGACAAGGATGACCTGGGCGACCTCGGCGATATCGTCGAGCTGGTTGCGCAGCGCCCCGAGCGCTTCGTGATCTTCTGCGACGACCTGTCGTTCGAAGAGGGCGAGTCGGGCTACAAGTCGCTCAAGTCGGCGCTGGACGGCTCGGTGGCGGCGCAGTCGGACAACGTGCTGATCTACGCCACCTCCAACCGCCGGCACCTGCTGCCGGAGTACATGAAGGACAACGAGACCTACCGCCACACCGACGACGGCGAGATCCATCCCGGCGAAGTGGTGGAAGAGAAGATCTCGCTGTCCGAGCGCTTCGGGCTGTGGCTGTCGTTCTACCCGCCCAAGCAGGACGAGTACCTGGCCATCGTCGGCCACTGGCTCAGGCACTTCGGCTGCACCGACGAGGACATCGCCGCGGCGCGCGGCGACGCGCTGGTGTGGGCACTGGAGCGCGGCTCGCGCTCGGGCCGCGTGGCCTGGCAGTTTGCGCGCGACTGGGGCGGCAAGCATGGCAAGCCCTATATTGCCGATGTCGCCGGAGACGCCAAGGCATGAGCGCGGCCACGCAGAACCCCGCGCAGACCGGTGGCAACCCGCCGCGCAAGGTGACGGAGGTGGCGGTCGGCGTGCTGGTGCAGCCCGACGGACGCTTCCTGCTGGCGCAGCGCCCGGCCGGCAAGCCCTACGAGGGGTATTGGGAATTCCCCGGCGGCAAGCTGGAGCCGGGCGAGTCGGTAGAGGCGGCACTCGCCCGCGAGCTGCATGAAGAGCTGGGTCTTGATGTCACGCAATGCGAGCGTTGGCACATCCTGGAACATGACTACCCGCACGCCTATGTGCGGCTGTATTTCTGCAAGGTCACCGACTGGCGGGGCGACCCCGTCGGCCGCGAAGGCCAGGCCTTCTCGTGGCAGCGCACGCCGGTGACGGTGGGGCCGCTGCTGCCGGCCACCATTCCCGTGGTGGAGTGGCTGGCCGAGGAATCGGGCAACGGCTGACCCTGCCTTCCCGCTGTCGGGCAAGCGGCCGCGGCGCCCGCTTGCGCGCCGCCAGGGCCTGACCAGGCCCTGATCCACAGGAAAGGAACCTGCATGCTACGTGTCGATCGTATCGCCGACGACGTTTCCCTGCCCGAACTGACCCTGCGCGGCATCATCCTCGGTGCGCTGATCACGGTCGTGTTCACCGCCTCCAACATCTACCTGGGCCTGAAGGTCGGCCTGACCTTCTCGTCGGCGATCCCGGCGGCCGTGATCTCGATGGCCGTGCTGCGGCTCTTCCCCGGCGCCAACATCCTGGAAAACAACATGGTGCAGACGCAGGCCTCGGCCGCGGGCACCCTGTCGTCGATCATCTTTATCCTGCCGGGCCTGGTGATGCTGGGCCACTGGCAGGGCTTCCCGTTCTGGCAGACGCTGGCGATCTGCGCGGCCGGCGGCATGCTGGGCGTGGTGTTCAGCATCCCGCTGCGCCACGCGATGGTGGTGCAGAGCGAGCTGCCCTACCCGGAGGGTGTGGCCGCGGCGGAAATCCTGCGCGTGGGCAGCGCCGCGCCGGACCAGGCCGCGCCGGGCCAGAAGCCCCAGGCGACCGGCCTGGCCGACCTGATGGCCGGCGGCCTGGTGGCGGGGCTGTTCAGCTTTGCCGCCGGCGGGCTGCGCCTGCTGGCCGAGGGCGCCAACTTCTGGCTGTCGGCCGGGGCCTCGGTGGTGCGGCTGTCTATGGGCTTCTCGCTGGCGCTGGTGGGCGCGGGCTACCTGGTCGGCATCGTCGGCGGGCTGGCCATGCTGCTCGGGCTGGTGCTGACCTGGGGCGTCGCGGTGCCGTGGCTGACGGCCATCACGCCGCGCCCGGACGGCGCCACGCTGTCGGCCTTCGGCACCATGATCTGGAGCCAGCAGGCGCGCTTTATCGGTGCCGGCACCATCGGCATCGCCGCGATCTGGACGCTGCTGTCGCTGGCCGGGCCGATGCTGTACGGCATCCGCGCCTCCTTCGGCGCGCTGCAGGGCGGGCCGGCGGGGCAGGGCAAGATGCCGCGCACGCAGCAGGATATGCCGGCCAAATGGATCGGGCTGGTGATGCTGGGGCTGCTGGCGGTGCTGGTGACGGTGTTCGCCTGGTTCCTCGCGCCGGCTCCGCTCGATGGCGGCGCACGCTGGCGCCTGGTGATCTACGCGGTGGTGTTCGCCTTTATCTTCGGCTTCCTGGTGGCGGCGGCGTGCGGCTATATGGCGGGGCTGGTGGGCTCGTCGGCCAGCCCGATCTCGGGCATCGGCATCATCGCAGTGATCCTGGTGTCGCTGCTGATCCTGCTGGCGGGCAAGGCCGACGGGCTGCTGGTCACGCCCGAGGGCAGCAAGTTCGCGATTGCGCTGGCGATCTTCACCACCTCGGCGGTGGTGGCGGTCGCGTCCATCGCCAATGACAACCTGCAGGACCTGAAGACCGGCTGGCTGGTCGGCGCCACGCCGTGGCGCCAGCAGGTGGCGCTGCTGATCGGCTGCGTGGTCGGCGCCGCGGTGATCCCGCCGGTGCTGGAACTGCTCTACAGCGCCTATGGCTTCGCCGGCGCGCTGCCGCGTGCGGGCATGGACCCCAACCAGGCGCTGGCCGCGCCGCAGGCGACGCTGATGACCGCGATCGCCACCGGCATCTTCACCCACCAGCTCAACTGGACCATGATCCTGATCGGCATCGGGCTGGGCGTGGTGCTGATCGCCATCGACGAGGTGCTGCGCCGCCGCCGCGGCGCGGCGCGGCTGCCGGTGCTGGCGGTGGGCATCGGCATCTACCTGCCGCCGACCATCAGCTCGGCGCTGGTGGTGGGCGCGGTGCTGTCGTGGCTCCTGCTGCGCAGCGAGCGCCGCCGCGCCACCGCGCGCGGCGACGACGTCAAGCTGGCGCTGGAACATGCCGAGCGGCGCGGCACGCTGCTGGCCTCGGGCCTGATCGTGGGGGAAAGCCTGGTCGGCGTGATGCTGGCCGCGGTGATCGGCCTGTCGGGCAAGGATGCGCCGCTGGCGCTGGTCGGGGCCGGGTTTGAAGCGACCGCGCAGTGGCTGGGCCTGGCGGTGTTCGCACTGGTGTGCGTGGGCTTCTACCGCCGCGTGCTGGCGGCGGCGCACTGAACCAGAGGGGGCGCTGAAGGCGAGGGCGCTTCAGTCGTCCTCGTCTTCAGGCTGGTCGGCGGCGGTCTCGCCCGGCTTGCCGCCGATCACGTATTTCTCGGACGCCCAGGCGCCGAGATCGATCTGCTTGCAGCGCTCGGAACAGAAGGGGCGGAATTTGTTGTCGGGCACCCAGGCCACCTCGGTGCCGCAGGTGGGGCATTTGACGACAGCAGGCATAGCGTTCAGCGCAGGCTTCAGAAATTGCAGAGTTTCAGCAGGAACGGGATATCCGCATCGACCGAGCGCGGACGCAGGTCGCCGTCCTGCTGCGTAAAGCGCACCCACAGCATGTACTTGTTGGCGCTCATCTCGGGGATGAAGGCCAGCAGCGAGTCATCCAGCCAGACCTGCATCAGCTGGTAGCTGCGTCCGGACAGCATCTGCTGGTAGCTGCCGCCGGTGGCGATCACCTTGCCGCTCTGGCCGGCTTCGCGCAGCAGGCGCAGCACGATGGTGGTGCCCATGCGCAGCGACAGCAGCGGACGTACCCACTTCAGGATATCGGCGCGGCGGTCTTCGGCGGGGCGGTGCTGCCAGGCATAGTAGGCCGGCAGGTCGAACTCGCAGGTGCCGCCGGGGATGATCGCGCGGCTGCGGATGCTGGTCAGCCACTCGTTGTCGGCCAGCAGCTGGCCGGCCTTGCCCACGGTCTGGTTGAGCATGGCGATGCCTTGCTCGATCTCGCCGATGATGGCGTCCAGTGCCTCCTGGTCGATCTGCGGGCTGGCGCGCAGCGGCGCCAGTGCCTGGCGCTGGCGTTCCAGTTCCTTGATCAGGTCGGTCTTGAGGTCGGCGCGGCCGGCCACGTCGATGATCTCGAACAGCGTGGTCAGCGCGACATGATGCTGGTGGGCATGATCCTGGCCGAGAAAGTATTCCAGCCGATCGAACAGGTCCTCCAGGCGCAGGAGTGTCCTGATGCGTTCGTTGAAAGGGTATTCGTACAGAATCAAGTGCAATGTCCGTGCAGGGCGTCGGGCGCTTTCAGGAGCGGCCCGGTGCAGAATGAGGCCCGGGAAATGCCGGAAGGGGCGATATATGGCAGGCGGTTACCGGCAGTATGCGGTGATTTCCCCGCATATTCCAGCGCATTCTATGCGAGACAAGGGCCGAGGACAATGTCGCGTGCGTGATGCCATGCGCTGGCGCGCCGGGTTGCGCGTTATGGATGGACCCTGGCCGCCGCCGACAGTTCACGATAGTAGCGGTCGAGCCGGTCGACCTGGTCCACCAGTGCCTCCACCGGGCCGTCGTTGTCGATGACGTCGTCGGCACATGCCAGGCGCGCGGCGCGGGTGGCCTGTCTGGCCATGATGGCCTGCACCTGCTCGCGGCTGAAGCCGTTGCGCGCCATCACGCGCGCCACCTGGGTGGCCTCGGTGCAGTCCACCACCAGCACGCGGCCCACGCGCTCGCGCCATGAGCCCGATTCCACCAGCAGCGGCACCACGTAGATCAGGTAGGGATGCTCGCCGGCATCGCGGATCGCGTGGGCGCGCTCGGTGGTCAGCGCACGGATCAGCGGATGGGTGATGGCTTCAAGCCGTGCCTTGGCTGCGGGGTCGGCAAACACCAGTGCGCGCATCGCGTCGCGGTCCATGGCGCCATCGGGGCGCAGGCAGGCCGGGCCGAAGGCCTCGACCAGCGCCGGGATGGCACGCCCGCCCGGGGCGGTGATCTCGTGCGCGAGCAGGTCGGTGTCGATGATCGCGGCACCGCGCGCGGCAAACATGTCGGCCACGCGGGTCTTGCCGCTGCCGATGCCGCCGGTCAGTCCGATTTCCAGCATGTGAGGCTCTGTTGACGATGTTGCCGCAACGATACCAGCTTCAGCGGATATCGTCGGACACCGTCATGGCCATGCAAACAGCGGCAGCACGCCGGGGCCGAACAGCAGCACCACCACCCCGGCCAGCGCAATGAAGGGCCCGAACGGGAAGGGCGTGTCGCGTTCCTGGCGGCGCAGCACAATATTGGCCAGCCCGAACAGCACGCCGACCACCGACGACAGCAGCACCAGCGCCGGCAGCGCCTGCCAGCCGAACCAGGCGCCCAGCGCCGCCATCAGCTTGAAGTCGCCAAAGCCCATGCCTTCCTTGCCGCGCACGAGCCGGAACAGCCAGTAGGCCGTCCACAGCACCAGGTAGCCGGCAGCCGCGCCGATCACGGCGTCGGGCAGCGCCACGAACACGCTGCCCAGGTTCAGCAGCAGGCCCAGCCACAGCAGCGGCAGGGTGATCTGGTCCGGCAACAGTTGCGTGTCGGCATCGATCATGGTCAGCGCCAGCAGCGCCCACACCAGCACCAGCGCGGCCAGGGCCTGTCCGCCGGGGCCGAAGCGCCACGCCACCAGCGCGCTCAGCACGCCACAGGCCAGCTCGACCAGCGGATAGCGCACACTGATCGGCGCCTTGCATGCCGAGCAGCGCCCGCGCAGGAACAGGTAGCTCAGCACCGGCACGTTCTCCCAGGGTGCAATCGCGTGGCCGCAATGCGGGCAGGCCGAGCGCGGCACCATCAGGTTGTAGCGGCCGGGGTGGGGCAGCGGGTCGCCGCGCAGCTCGGCGATATAGTTGGCCTCGTCGCGCTCCATCATGCGCGGCATCCGGTGGATGACCACGTTGAGGAAGCTGCCGACCACCAGCCCGAGCAGCGCCGCGGCAGCCACCAGAAAGGCGGGCGGCAGCGCCGCCAGTGCCTCCACCAGCGGCGCGCCACTGGTCGGATACGGAGAAGCAGACCAGGCAGACAACATCGCTTACACCACCTGTCCCAGCTTGAAGATCGGCAGGTACATCGCCACCACCATGCCGCCGATCAGCACACCCAGCACCACGATGATCAGCGGCTCGATCAGGCTGGAGATCGCGGCCACGGCATCGTCGACCTCGCGCTCGTAGAACTCCGCCACCTTCAGCAGCATATTGTCCAGCGCGCCGGACTCCTCACCGATCTGCGTCATCTGCAGCACCATGTTGTCGAACACATGGGTGGCCTGCATCGCGTTGGTCAGGCTGGTGCCGATGCGCACCGATTGCTCGATCTCGCGCGTGGCGTCGTAGTAGACCCAGTTGCCGGCCGCGCCGGCCACGGACTCCATCGACTCCACCAGCGGCGTGCCGGCGGCGAACATGGTGGCCAGCGTGCGGGTCCAGCGCGCGATCACGGCCTTGCGGAACAGGCTGCCGAAGATCGGCAGCTTCAGCAGCGCGCGGTCGGTGAAGCGCTGCACCTTCTCCGATTTCTTCAGCGCGCGCAGGTAGAAGGAGATGCCGGCCACCGGCACCCCGATCACCAGGTACCAGTACTGGACAAAGAAGTCGGAGATGGCGATCACCAGCAGCGTCGGCGCCGGCAGGTTGGCGCCGAAGCTGGAGAACACGCCCTTGAACGCCGGGATCACGAACAGCATCAGGATCACGGTCACGGCAAAGGCCACCGTCAGCACCGCGATCGGGTAGATCATCGCCGACTTGATCTGGCCTTTCAGCGCGATGGTCTTTTCCATGTAGAGCGACAGGCGCTCCAGCAGCGAATCCAGGATACCGCCCTGTTCGCCGGCATCGATCAGGTTGCAGTACAGCGTATCGAAGTACTTCGGATGGCGCCGGAATGCCGCGGCCATGCTGCTGCCGGCCTCGATGTCGAAGCGGATGTCGGACAGCAGCTGGGTGAAGTTGGGGTTCACGTGGCCACGCGCGATGATGTCGATCGACTGCAGCAGCGGGATGCCGGCCTTGAGCATGGTCGACAGCTGCCGGGTGAAGTAGGCAATGTCCTTCTCGGTGATCTTGCGCCCGCGCGCGGCCTTGCGCTTCTTCAGCTTGACGATGGTCAGGCCCTGCTTGCGCAGCGTGGCGGTGACCTCCGCCTGGTTCTCGGCGCGCAGCTCGCCGGTGAAGGTCTTGCCCTTGCGGTCCTTGCCTTCCCACTCAAAGATGTACTGGGTGGGTGCCTTGCGCCCCTTCCCTGATTTCGCCCGTGACGGTGCCGCCGTCCGGGCGCCCGCCGCTGGTGCACGCGTCGCCATGATATTGACCCCCGATGTAAATGACGCTTGTTCTGCGTCTTGTATTTACGTTGTGTCTTGCCCCGCCGGTCCTGCTTCCCTAAGTATTCGTTGTCGCCAGCACTTCTTCGAGTGACGTGACGCCCTGCTTCACCTTCAGCAGCCCCGCTTCGCGCAACGATAGCACGCCATCCTTGCGCGCCTGCTCGGCGATCTGCAGTGCCGTGCCGTGCGTCAGGATGATCTCCTGCATGGCCTCGGTGATCGGCATGACCTGGTAGATGCCGCAGCGGCCCTTGTAGCCGGTGCCGTTGCAGCGCTCGCAGCCGACCGGGTGGTAGGGCTGCCAGCTGCCGTCCAGGTCTTGTTCGCGGAAGCCCGCCTCCAGCAGCGCCTCGCGCGGGATCTCGCCCTCGCCCTCGCGCTTGCAGGTGCACAGCCGCCGCGCCAGCCGCTGCGCGGTGATCATCAGCACGCTCGATGCAATATTGAAGGCCGCCACGCCCATGTTCATCAACCGCGTCAGCGTGGTCGGCGCATCGTTGGTGTGCAGCGTCGACAACACCAGGTGGCCGGTCTGCGCGGCCTTGATCGAGATATCGGCGGTTTCCAGGTCGCGGATTTCGCCGACCATGATGATGTCCGGGTCCTGCCGCAGGAACGAACGCAGGGCAGCGGCAAAGGTCAGGCCCGCCTTGTCGTTGACGTTGACCTGGTTGATGCCGGGCAGCTGGATTTCGGCCGGGTCTTCCGCGGTGGAGATATTGATGTCGCCCTGGTTCAGCAGGTTCAGGAAGGTGTACAGCGACACCGTCTTGCCGCTGCCGGTGGGGCCGGTCACCAGCACCATGCCGTAGGGGCGCTTGATCACGTCCAGCAGCAGCGCTTTCTGCTCGGGCTCATAGCCGAGCTGGTCGATGTCGAGCTTGTCGGACGAAGATTCCAGGATCCGCATCACGATCTTCTCGCCGAACAGCGTCGGCAGCGTCGACACGCGGAAATCCACTGCCCGCTCGACCGTCTCCTTGGCGTCCTTGTCCTTGGGCAGGGCAATCAGCAGCTTCATGCGGCCGTCCTGCGGCACGCGCTTTTCAGAAATGTCCAGGCGCGACAGCACCTTGATGCGGGTGGCGATCTTGTCGCGGATATCCAGCGGCGGGCGTGCAACCTCCTGCAGCACCCCGTCCACGCGGAAGCGGACGCGGTAGAAAGTCTCGAACGGCTCGAAGTGCAGGTCGGACGCGCCGCGGTGGAAGGCCTCGGTCAGCAGCTTCTGCAGGAAGCGCACCACCGGGGCGTCGTCGATATTGTCGGCGGTGGTGCGGTTGCGCTGGTTGCCGGCCGCGGCCACCGGATCGTATTCGATCATCTTGCGCTCGGCCTGCACCGGCGAGATGTTCTTCAGCGTGCCCAGGGCCTCGCCGGCGGAGCGCACGTGCTTCATCAGCTTGTCGTGCTCGACCACCACCGCTTCGACCGGCAGCTTGTACTTTTCCTTGATCGCATCCAGCCCGGCCTGGTTGGACGGGTCGGACATCGCCAGCACCAGCCGGTTCTCGCGCCGGCCCAGCGGCAGCAGCCGGTGCGCGTGGAATTCACGGTTGCCGGCAAGCGCCGGCGGCACCTTGGTCAGGTTGTACTGGGCCAGGTCCAGCAGCGGCAGCTGGTACTTGTCCGCGGCAAACAGCGCCAGGTCGTGCGCGCTCATGGTGCCGCTGCCGACGATCTCGTCGATCAGCTGCGACTGCTTTTCACGCGCGGCCTGCTCCAGCTGAGCAAGCAGGGCGGGCGCGATACGCCGGCTCTGGGCCAGGGCAAGACCGAGTGTCATGGCAGGTGCGCTGTGCGGTGCGGTTAGGCGGTGGCGGATGCCACGCAGGCGGGGGCGGACGGACCCACGTCCCCGGATCGGGGCAGTTTGCCGCCGGGGTCACTTTTTGTAAAGCCAATGCGGGCGTGGTGTTGGCGTTTGCGCGACACGGGCGCAACCCTACTTGCGCGGGGAAGAAGGGGCGCTTCAGGCAGCTGCCTTGCGCGCGGGGTGGTGTCCTTTTGAGAGGAATCCCTGTCCCCGCCCGTGTTTCCATTGGCCTTTTCACAACGGAAGACATCACGCCGTTTTGATCTGATATAGAATCAAAGGTGCGTGCATAACATTGCATGAAGCCAATTTACAAGAAGCCCTTCGTGCAGTTCGTCAAGAAGGCACACAAGCCGTTGCAGCTGGCGATCGAGGATGAAGTGGAGGTGGTTTGCGCAGATCCTGGCGTCGGGGAAGCCAAGGTTGGCGATCTGGCCGGAATCCGGGTCCACAAATTCAGGCTCAACCGGCAGGAATACCTGATCGCCTACCGCCTACCGCGACCCGGGCAGCAGGCAGCAGGCGTGGATCTTGAAATACTGTGGATCGACTTTTACAAGGTGGGCTCGCACGAGAACTCCTACGACGAGCTCAAGCAGTACCTGAGGGCAGAGAGAAAGGGATGACCATCATGACCGCAGAAGACCTGATGAAGGCCGTCAGCAAGATGCCCGCGCAGGAGCGCGTCAAGTTCTTCACGCTGGTGGGCGAGCAGGCTTTCAAGGACGAGAACATCTCGCACGAGGAAGTCTTTGGCCACCTCGCTGAAGCAGACTTCACCGCTGCGGAGGCGGCCGAATACCTTGAAGTTTCAATTGCCACCTTCCGGCGGATGGTGCGCGACGGCAAGCTGGCGCCTCATGCGGAAGTGGGGCGTAGCCAGCTGTTCTCCGCGGCCGACCTGAAGGCATTCAAGCGTCAGCGCAAGGCGATCAAGGGATGAGTTGCCGGAGGGCGGGAGGGGGGGCAGAAAGACAAAAGGCCGAACCAACTGACGTTGATTCGGCCTTTTAAATCTGGTCGGGGTGAGAGGATTCGAACCTCCGGCCTCTACGTCCCGAACGTAGCGCTCTACCAGGCTAAGCTACACCCCGATTTGGTTTGCTGGTAAACGTCTGACCGTCTGCAGCAAAGAACGTAAGTTTAGCAGCGTTTTTTGGGGAATGGAAGAGGGCGAGGAAAATCGCCGTTCAGCCCGCTTCCGCTGCCTTCCCCGCGGTTGCGTCAGGACTGCCGTTGCAATGAGAACGCGCAGAGCTGGATCAGGGTTTCCTTCAGTTCCGACGACGGGAACTGCCGTGCCGCCTGTTCGGCGGCTTCAGCCTCGCGCCGCGCCGCTTCGAAGGTGACGTCCAGCGCGCCGCTGGCGTGGATCGCGGCGAACACGGCATCGAAATGCTCGGTGCCGCCTTGCACGATGGCGTCGCGCGCCAGCTGGCGCTGCTCGGGCGTGCCGTGTTCCAGCAGGTGCAGCAGGGGCAGGGTGGGCTTGCCTTCGCGCAGGTCGTCGCCGGCGTTCTTGCCCATCTGCTCGGCGCTGGCGGTGTAGTCCAGCATGTCGTCGATGAGCTGGAAGGCGGTGCCGATGCGGCGGCCATACTCTGCCGCGGCTTCTTCCATCTGGGCGTCGGCGCCGGCCAGCACGGCGCCGAGTTGCGCGGCGGCCTCGAACAGCTTGGCGGTCTTGTAGCGGATCACCTGCAGGTAGCGCTCGACGGTGACGTCGGGGTCGTGCATGTTCAGCAGCTGCAGGACCTCGCCCTCGGCGATCACGTTGGTCGCGTTGGACAGGATCTCCATGATGCGCATGCTGCCGGCATCGACCATCATCTGGAACGCGCGCGAATAGAGGAAGTCGCCCACCAGCACGCTGGCGGCGTTGCCGAACACGGCATTGGCGGTATCACGCCCGCGCCGCAGCTCGGACTCGTCGACCACGTCGTCGTGCAGCAGGGTGGCGGTGTGGATGAACTCCACCACGGCGGCCAGCTCATGGTGGCGATTGCCGTCGTAGCCCATCGCGCGCGCTGTCAGCAGCAGGATCACCGGGCGCAGGCGCTTGCCGCCGGCACCGATGATGTATTCGCCGATCTGCTCGATCAGGGGGACTTCAGAAGACAGCCGCTGGCGGATGACAGCATCGACCGCGCGCATGTCTGCAGCGACCGGGGCAAGCAAGGCAGTGGCGGAAGGCTGGGACAAGATGATCACCGTTACGCAAAACCGGACGATTATATGCGATGCGCGTGGCGTTCTACTTATGGGGCGCTTCTAAAGATTCGCGCTCAGGGTATGCGCTCAGGGTGTTCGCAAGGCGCGCATCTATAATGCAGCCATGAACAAGTCCGTTCCTCGCCGCCACCTGCGCCGCACCGCCCTTTGGGTGGCGTTTGCGGCGCTGGCGGGATTCCTGCTCGCCGACCTGACCTGAGCCAGGACGCGGTTCCATTGTGGCGATGCCGCCGCACACAGGCTATGTGCCTGTTTTCTTTGCGCTTTTCCCTGATCTCGTTTACAATTCCCGGTTTCCTCCGGTAGCTGCGCTCGCTTTGCGGGTTCTGGCCGGCGGGAGATAACCGGGCCGCAGTGAGCCCATCCAGGCGCCAGGCCGTGCAATTGACCGGCCGCGCAGGATGCGCCAGTGCCGGCATACGGCGTTTTATTCACATCCGAGAGGTTCGACAATGTACGCGGTCGTAAAAACCGGCGGCAAGCAATACAAGGTTGCTGCTGGCGAAAAACTGAAAGTAGAACAGATACCGGCAGACATTGGCGCAGAAATCACGCTCGACCAGGTGCTCGCAGTGGGCGCCGGCGACCAAATCAAGTTTGGTACGCCGCTGGTTAGCGGGGCTTCCGTCAAGGCTACCGTTATCTCCCAAGGTCGTCACGACAAAGTGAAGATCTTCAAGATGCGCCGTCGCAAGCACTACCAGAAGCGTCAAGGCCATCGTCAGAATTACACCGAACTGCGCATCGAAGCGATCGTTGCCTGATCGATCGAGCGTAACCAGGTAAAGCGACAGGAGTAAGACATGGCACAGAAAAAAGGCGGCGGTTCCACGCGGAACGGCCGTGATTCCGAATCGAAGCGTCTGGGCGTGAAGGTGTTTGGTGGCCAGGCCATCAACGCCGGCGGCATCATCATCCGCCAGCGCGGTACCCGCGTGCATGCCGGCGACAACGTCGGCGTGGGCAAGGACCACACGCTGTTTGCCCTGGTGGACGGCCACGTGCAGTTCGCCGTCAAGGGCCCTGCCAAGAAGCAGCAAGTCAGCGTCGTTCCGGCGGCCTGATAACAGCCTTTGCAGGATGAAGGCCCCGCAACGCTTGCGGGGCCTTTTCTTTTCTGGCGACAATGTCAGTTCGCCAGCCCGGTTGGAGGCTTCCAGCCGCTGATCCGCCGATCCATCACGGAAACCCATCATCATGAAGTTCATAGACGAAGCCCGAATCGAAGCCATCGCCGGCAACGGCGGCAATGGCAGCGCCTCGTTCCGGCGCGAGAAGTTTGTGCCCTTCGGCGGCCCGGATGGTGGCGATGGCGGCCGCGGCGGCAGCGTGTTCGCCGTGGCGGACCGCAACATCAATACCCTGATCGACTTCCGCTACGCCAGGAAGCACGTGGCCCGCAACGGCGAGAACGGCCGCGGCTCCGACTGCTACGGCGCCGCCGGCGAGGACATCTCGCTGCGCATGCCGGTGGGCACGCTGATCACCGACATGGACACCGGCGAAGTCATCGCCGACCTGACCGAGCACGGCCAGCGCGTGTGCCTGGCCGAAGGCGGCATGGGCGGCTGGGGCAACCTGCATTTCAAGTCCAGTACCAACCGCGCGCCGCGCCAGCAGGTGGACGGCAAGCCGGGCGAGCGCCGCATGCTCAAGCTTGAGCTCAAGGTGCTGGCCGACGTCGGCCTGCTGGGCATGCCCAACGCCGGCAAGTCGACCTTTATCTCGCATATTTCCAACGCGCGCCCGAAGGTGGCGGACTATCCGTTCACCACGCTGCACCCGAACCTGGGCGTGGTGCGCGTGGACCATGAGCAATCGTTCGTGGTCGCCGACATTCCCGGCCTGATCGAAGGCGCCGCCGAGGGCGCGGGCCTGGGCCACCAGTTCCTGCGCCACCTGCAGCGCACCGGCCTGCTGCTGCATATCGTCGACCTGGCGCCGTTCGACGAGGCAGTCGACCCGGTGGCCGAGGCCAAGGCCATCGTCAACGAGCTGAAGAAGTACGACGAAACCCTGTACGACAAGCCGCGCTGGCTGGTGCTGAACAAGCTCGACGTGGTTCCCGGGGAAGAGCGCGCCACCCGCGTGAAGGATTTCATCAAGCGCTACAAGTGGAAGGGGCCGGTGTTCCAGATTTCGGCGCTGACCGGCGAAGGCTGCCGCGAGCTGATCTACGCGATCAAGGATCACCTGCTGGCGATCAAGGCCGCAGAGGCCGCGGCGCTGGCCGAGCCGGACATCCGCCTGGACGAGCGGCTGCACAACGTCGACCAGGGGCAGGGCGAGGCGTAAGCCGGGGCCGCCACTGGCGCCCCACCACAGAAGAATACTCACGGACAATTCGGGCGCGGCGCCCGCCGCCGGCTGCCCGGGAGACAGGATTCCCGTCATGCAATCGGTCATCGCGCAGGCAAAGCGCATCGTCGTCAAAGTCGGTTCCAGCCTTGTCACCAACGACGGCAAGGGGCTGGATCACGACGCCATCGCCCGCTGGGCGGCCCAGATCGCCAAGCTGCGCGTGGCTGGCAAGGAAGTGGTGCTGGTCAGCTCCGGCGCCATCGCCGAAGGCATGCAGCGCCTGGGCTGGGTGCGCCGTCCGAAGGAAATCCATGAGCTGCAGGCCGCCGCCGCCGTCGGCCAGATGGGCCTGGCGCAGGTCTATGAAAGCCAGTTCGGCCGCTACGGCATCCGCACCGCGCAGGTGCTGCTGACCCACGCTGACCTGGCCGACCGCGAACGCTACCTCAACGCCCGCTCGACCCTGCTCACGCTGCTGTCCCTGGGCGTGGTGCCGATCATCAACGAGAATGACACCGTGGTCACCGACGAAATCAAGTTCGGCGACAACGACACGCTGGGCGCGCTGGTGACCAACCTGATCGAAGGCGACGCGCTGGTGATCCTGACCGACCAGCGCGGCCTGTACACCGCCGATCCGCGCAAGGACCCGGCCGCGCAGTTCGTGGACGAGGCCCTGGCCGGCACCCCCGAGCTGGAAGCCATGGCCGGCGGCGCCGGCACGTCGATCGGGCGCGGCGGCATGCTGACCAAGATCCTGGCGGCCAAGCGCGCGGCCAAGTCCGGTGCCCACACCACCATCGCCTCTGGACGCGAGGCCAACGTGCTGGAGCGCCTGGCCGCGGGCGAGGCCATCGGCACCCAGCTGCTGGCGCCGACCGGACGGCTCACGGCGCGCAAGCAATGGATGGCCGACCACCTGCAGCTGCGCGGCCGGGTCGTGATCGACAACGGCGCGGTCGAGAAGCTCACCAGCGGCGGCAAGTCGCTGCTGCCGATCGGCGTGACGGAAGTGCAGGGCGAGTTCGCCCGTGGCGAGGTGATCGCGTGCGTCGACACCCAGGGCAAGGAGGTGGCGCGCGGCATCACCAACTATTCCAGCGCCGAGGCGCGGCTGATTGCGCGCAAGCCCTCGTCCGAGATCGAGTCCGTGCTGGGGCACCTGAACGAGCCCGAACTGATCCATCGCGACAACCTGGTGCTGGTCTGATCCGGCATCCCGGCGCAAAGGCCAGGCGCAAATGAAAACGGCGGGGCTGCCAGGCAGTCCCGCCGTTTTTTCATGTCGACGCTGTGAGCTTCAGCGCTTGCGCGGCGCGCGCGATTGCAGGTCGCGCACCATGGCGTCGGCGGTGCCGGCCACGGTACGGCCCTCGCAGAAGAAATCGATCGCCAGCGTGGCGGCGTAGGCATTGCGCACGCCAGTCTCCATGCGGTGCCAGGTCTCGCCGTAGTCGCTGCTGTTGGGCACCCATTCCGTCGCGCCCTTGGGCAGCGTGGCGTAGAGCTTGCGCTCGAACGCATCGCAGCGCAGGCCTTCGAAGGTCACGTTGCGCGCGCCGCTCTGGCTGGTGGTGACGACCGTGTAGCGCACCACGTTGTCCTTGCCGACCGAGACCGACTTGCCGTCCACCGCGAACGACAGCGAGCCGGTGCCCGACACCGTGAACGGGATCAGGTTGGCGTCCTGCGGCGGCGCCGGCAGCATGGCCTTGGCCTCTTCAAAGGTCTTGGCCCCGAACGGGTTGATCCAGGTGCTTTCTTCCTCCGCCATTCCCTTGCCGGTGGTCTTGCAGCCGGCCAGCGCAAGGCTGGCCGCGGCAATCAGCATTCCGGCAGCGGTCAGGCCGCCGCGGCGGCCCAGGCCGGTGAAACTAGTCATCAGTGCTCCGTGAGGTGGAAACCGGCGTTGCCGGTGAATCGTGTTCAGTCGCGTGCTCGGCCTCGGCATTGCAGTCGGCGTCGGCCTGCTGCGCCTGCTGGGCGCGGCTGAGCGCCTGGCTGCGTGGTCCGCCGTGGCGGCCATGCATGCCGTGGGGGCCGTGCGTCCCGTGTGTGCCATAGGGACTCAGCGGCACACGCGCGTGCCGGTTCAGGAAGCGTGACAACTCCGTCAGCGCCAGCTGGTAGACATCGCGCTTGAACTCGATCACCGCCTCCAGCGGCACCCAGTAATGACTCCAACGCCAGGCGTCGAATTCAGGGTGCTCGGTGGCACGCAGATGGATGTCACAGTCCCTGCCGGCCATGCGCAGCAGGAACCAGATTTGTTTCTGGCCCTTGTAGTGGCCGCGGATCTCGCGGCGGATGAACTTGTCCGGCACCTCGTAACGCAGCCAGTCGCGCGTGCGACCGACGATCCTGACGTGCTCCGGAAGCAGGCCGATTTCCTCATGCAGTTCGCGGTACATGGCCTGTTCAGGCGTTTCGCCGTACTTGATGCCACCTTGCGGGAACTGCCAGGAGTGTTCGCCGATTCGCTTGCCCCAGAAAACCTCGTTTCGTGCGTTGAGGAGGATGATGCCGACGTTCGGGCGAAAGCCTTCACGATCGAGCATGACTGCACCTCGAATCCTTTAGAATTACGCTGATTATAAAGGAAGCGCGCAGCCGGGCCCGGACCGGGGGATGCTGGTTTTCCCCGAGCGGAAGGGCAGTTTCAGGCGCGTGCACACAATTCAGTGCCGCCGGCCCCCGGATTTTGCCGGGACGGATTTTCCCGAACCTAGCGGCCCAGAGAGAAATTACGGATGAAAGCCTCGCAATTCTTCATTTCCACCCTCAAGGAAGCGCCCGCCGACGCGGAAATCGTTTCGCACAAGCTGATGATGCGCGCCGGCATGATCAAGAAGCTGGGCGCCGGCATCTACAACTACATGCCGATCGGGCTGCGCGTGATCCGCAAGGTGGAGAACATCGTGCGCGAGGAAATGAACCGCGCCGGCGCGGTGGAGCTGTCCATGCCGGTGATCCAGCCGGCCGAGCTGTGGCAGGAAACCGGCCGCTGGGACAAGATGGGCCCCGAGCTGCTGCGCCTGAAGGACCGCCATGAGCGCGACTTCGCGGTCCAGCCGACCTCGGAAGAGGTGGTGACCGACATCGCCCGCTCGGAAATCCGCAGCTACAAGCAGCTGCCGGTCAATTTCTACCAGATCCAGACCAAGTTCCGCGACGAGCGCCGGCCGCGCTTCGGCATCATGCGCGGGCGCGAGTTCACCATGAAGGATGCCTATTCCTTCGACCGCGACACGGACGGCCTGCGCAAGTCGTACGAGAACATGTACGACGCCTACGTGCGCATCTTTCGCCGCTTTGGCCTGGAATTCCGCGCCGTGGCGGCCGACAACGGCGCCATCGGCGGCTCGGGCTCGCATGAGTTCCATGTGATTGCCGACACCGGCGAAGACGCCATCGTCTACTGCCCGACCTCGGACTACGCCGCCAACATGGAGGCCGCCGAGGCGCTGCCCCTGCTGGCCGAGCGCGCCGCGCCCAAGGAAGACCTGGTCAAGACCTTCACCCCGGAAAAGGTCAAGTGCGAGCAGGTGGCGGAATTCCTGAACATCCCGCTGGAGCGCAACGTCAAGTCGATCGTGCTGGCCAAGGACACCGAAGCCGGCGCCGAGGTCTGGCTGCTGCTGATCCGTGCCGACCACGAACTGAACGAGGTCAAGGCGTCCAAGGTACCGGGCCTGGCCGACTTCCGCTTTGCCACCGAGAACGAGATCGTCGACGCCTTCGGCTCGCCGCCGGGCTACCTGGGCCCGATCGACATGAAGAAGCCGGTCAAGGTGGTGGCCGACCGCACCGTCGCCAACATGAGCGACTTCGTCTGCGGCGCCAACTACCGCGACTACCACTACACCGGCGTCAACTGGGGCCGTGACCTGCCCGAGCCGATCGTGGCCGACCTGCGCAACGTGGTCGCCGGCGACGCCTCGCCGGACGGCCAGGGCACGCTGGAAATCTGCCGCGGCATCGAGGTGGGCCACGTGTTCATGCTCGGCACGCGCTATTCCGAGTCCATGAACGCCACGTTCCTGGACGAGAACGGCAAGACCCAGCCGATGCAGATGGGCTGCTATGGCATCGGCGTCACCCGTATCCTGGGCGCGGCGATCGAGCAGAACTTCGATGAGCGCGGCATCATCTGGCCGGCCGCGATCGCGCCGTTTGCGGTGGTGATCTGCCCGGTGGGCTACGACCGCTCCGAAGCCGTCAAGGCCGAGGCCGACCGCATCCATGCCGAGCTGCTGGCCGCCGGCGTGGACGTCATCCTGGACGACCGCGGCGAGCGCCCGGGCGTGATGTTTGCCGACTGGGAGCTGATCGGCGTGCCGCACCGCGTGGTGGTGGGCGACCGCGGCCTGAAGGAAGGCAAGGTCGAGTACCAGGGCCGGCGCGACGCGCAGGCCACCGCCGTCAGCGTGGCCGATGTGGTCGGCCACGTGCGCAGCCAGCTGGCGAACTGAGCCCCATGCGCGCCGCCCGCGGCATGACTGACGCCGCCCGCCGCTGCGCGGGCGGGTTGCTGCTGGCCCTGGCGGCCATGGCAGCCCACGCCGGCGCGCAAAAGGAAGAAGACCTGGCCGACTCCGTGCGCGGCGCGCTGGCCGCCGCCATCGCCGATGACCGGCCCACGCGGCCGGTATTTGCGTCCGGCGGCGAGCGCCTGGCCTACCTGAAATGGCTGGGCGAGATGTCCGCCCGCCTGGCCTCGCGCATCCCCGAGCCGCAGGTGCGCGTGGAACTGATCGAGGTGGCCTACTACGAGGCCAAGCGCGCCGGGCTGGAGCCTGCGCTGGTGCTGGGACTGGTCCAGGTCGAGAGCAACTTCCGCAAGTACGCGATCAGTTCGGCCGGTGCGCGCGGGCTGATGCAGGTGATGCCGTTCTGGGTGCGCGCCATCGGCGACAGCGACCCGCGCAAGCTGTTTCACCTGCAGAGCAACCTGCGCTACGGCTGCACCATCCTGCGCTATTACCTGGATCGCGAGCAGGGCGACCTGTACCTGGCGCTGGGCCGCTACAACGGCAGCCGCGGCCGCCCCGAATACCCGAACGCGGTGCTGGCGGCGTGGAAGCGCTGGCAGTATTCCGAAGCCACGGTCACCGTGGCCGGCGATCCCGAGATCGCGCCGTCGCGCCCGCGCGCACCGGTGTCCGAGCCGCCTGCCCGCAACCCGTTCTCGTCGCAACGCGTGGCCGCCAATCCGTCATGATCCGCGAAGCCTCCGTTGCCGGCGGCAAGACCGGCTACACCGAATCCTCGCCCGAACTTGAACAATGGCTGGCCCGGCATATCGCCCAGGGCTTTGCCGCCGATGCGCTGGTGTTGTCGATGCTGCGCTCGGGCTATGACGAGGCGTTTGCGCGCCGGGCCGTGGCCGCGGCCTTTGCACAAGGCGCCGATGGTGCCGCGCCGGCCAGGCCCGCGCCGGCCCGCCCTGCCGCCGTCGCCGGCACGCCCGCGGTCTACGCTGCCGATGGCGGCGACCGCCAGGTGCCGATCCTGTTCCGACTGGCGTCGCCGCAGGTCCAGTTGTTCCAGCAACTGCTGACCGACGACGAGTGCGATGCCCTGGTGGCGCTGTCGCGCGGCCGCCTGGCGCGCTCGCCGGTGGTCAACCCCGATACCGGCGACGAGAACCTGATCGACGCCCGCACCAGCATGGGCGCGATGTTCCAGGTGGCCGAGCACGCCCTGATCGCGCGCATCGAGGCGCGCATCGCCGCCGTCACCGGCGTGCCCGCCGAGCACGGCGAAGGGCTGCAGATCCTCAACTACAAGCCTGGCGGCGAGTACCAGCCGCACTTCGACTACTTCAACCCGCGGCGCCCGGGCGAGGCGCGGCAGCTGTCCGTCGGCGGGCAGCGCATCGCCACCGTGGTGATCTACCTGAACACGCCCGAGGCGGGCGGCGCCACCGCGTTCCCGCGCGTGGGGCTGGAGGTGGCGCCGGTCAAGGGCAATGCGGTGTACTTCAGCTACCTGCTGCCCGACGGCACGCTGGACGAACGCACGCTGCACGCCGGCCTGCCGGTGGCGTCCGGCGAGAAGTGGATCGCCACCAAATGGCTGCGCGAACGCCCATACCGCAGCGAGGGGTGAGCCACCCCATGGCCGCGCCTGCCGCCACCCGCTGGTGGGCCGATCCCGCGCTGCCGTTTGCCGAAAGCCGGCGCGCCAGCCACAGCAGCGCCAGCTACCTGCCGCATACCCATCCCACCCTGTCGGTCGGCGCCGTCGACAGCGGCACCAGCCGCTTTGCCTGCGGCGACGATGCGGCGCTGACCGGTCCCGGCGCGGTGGTGGTGATCCCGGCGGGCCAGGTGCATGCCTGCAATCCGGTGCCGGACGGGCGCTGGAGCTACCAGATGCTGCATTTCGATCCGGCATGGGTCGCCTCCGTGCTGGATGAGGACGGCGCGGCACGGACCGCGCTGCCGGCGTGCGTGACGGAATCGCCCCCGGTCTACGGGCTGGTCTGCGGGCTGAACCATGCGCTGTTCTCGGCTGCGGACAGCGTCGAGAAGGAGGCCGCGCTGGTTGCCTTCATCGGCGACCTGCATGCCGCCATCGATACCGGCGCGGCCACGCAGACAATGCCGGCGCCCGTTGCCGTCTCCGCGCGGATGGCGCAGCTGTGCGAGTTGCTGCGCGCACGCCACGCCGAACGGCTGCCGCTGGCCGAACTGGCGCACGCCTGCGGCCTGAGCCGCTACCACCTGATCCGTGCCTTCCGCGCCGAGACCGGCATGACGCCGCACGCCTACCAGCTCGACCTTCGCATCCAGCACGGGCGCCGCCTTCTGCGGCAGGGCGCGGCGCTGGCCGAGGTAGCGCTATTGCTGGGCTTTGCCGACCAAAGCCACTTCCAGCGCGCCTTCAAGCAGCGCGTGGCAATGACGCCGCGCGGCTACCAGCGCGCTGCCTGACCCGGCCTGCCGCCACCGCAACTTTCTTCAAGACCGATCGCATCCCGGCGTACGACACTGCTGGCTCTTCACGGAGGGTCGGCATGGACATGGCTTTCGATCTCGGCGCGCGCGCGCTGCCCTGGCAGCAGTTCGCCATGGTGGCCGGCGCGCATGCGCTGGCGCTGCTCAGCCCGGGGCCGGATTTTTTCCTGGTGGTGCGCAGCGCGCTGGTGCACGGGCCGCGGCGCGCCAGCGGCGTATGCCTGGGCATTGCGCTCGGCAATGGCGTCTTTATCGGCCTGGCGCTGGCCGGGTTTGCCGCGATGCGCGACTATCCGCTGCTGTTCGCGGCATTGCAGTGGGCGGGCTGCGCCTACCTCGCATGGCTGGGCTGGCGGCTGCTGCGCGCCAGCGGCGAACTGGCCATTCCCGCGGCGGACGGCGCCGCGCGTGCCGCGCCCGCGCCGTGGCTCACCCAGCTGGCCAGCGGGTTCCTTTCCGCCGTCCTGAATCCCAAGAACGGGCTGTTCTATGCCAGCCTGTTTTCGGTGCTGGCTGCCAGCCGTACGCCACCCGTGGTGCAGCTCGCCTACGGCGCATGGATGTTTGCCGTGGTGCTGGGCTGGGACCTACTGGTGGCGCATGGCATCGGGCATCCGGCGGTGGCGGCGCGCTTCGGGCGCTCGGTGCGGTGGGTGGAGCGGCTGACCGGCGCCGTGCTGTGGCTGCTGGCGCTGGCCGTGGCCTGGCACGCTGCCCGCTGAGTGTCACGGCGGCTCCGGCGCGGCGCCGTGGCGCAGTGCGCGCCGCAGGACCTCATCGTCCAGCCGCTGCATGCCGTGCATCCAGCCGCCGAGCAGCGTCAGCAACTCCAGCAGTGCATCGATGCGCGCCAGCAGGTGGGGGGGCGTCCTCGGCCGCGCCGGCTTCCTGCCGCAGCGCGCGCAGGGCCCGCAGCGCCGGGTCGATCTCGCGGCGCTTGCGCTCGGCGGCCAGGGTGCGGAAGCTGACCCAGACATCGGCGGGCACGCGCAGGTATTCGCGCCGGTCGCGCGGAACATCGGCCTGGGAAGGGCGGGTCAGGTTCCAGGAGTCCAGTTCCCTTAACCCCACGCTGATATTTGAGCGCGAGCGGCTCAGCGCCTGCGCGATCTCGTCGGCATTCAGCGGCCGCGAGGCGATATAGAGCAGGCTCAGGATCTGGCTGGCGGTGCGGGACAGGCCGCACTGGCTGCCCAGGTCGCCAAGGTGCGCAATCAGAAGTTGGGCAAGCGGTGACAGGTGCATGGTGTGGTGGTGCGGCCCGCCGCGCGCGGCCCGGCTGGCGGATGTTGCGCGCATGATCGATGACGCCCTGCAGGAGAGCGCTCCGGGTTTGGCCGTGCTCGCCACGGCCGGCGTGCCGGACGCACCGCCCAATCTGTTCCCCGCCTTCAGCTGGGCACCGCGGCCAGCGCCGGCGCCACCACCGGTGGCAAGCCCGACCCCCAAGGCTCGCCCCGGCCCGCCGCCGATGCCCTTTCAGGTGTCGGCTATGTGGCGCTACCAGGGCCAGCAACCGGTGATCGCGATGCAGGCCTTCGGCAACACCTACCTCTTGTCCGAGCGCTGCGGCGTGCTAGGCCACCACGGCGTAGGCGCGGTGCTGGAGCGCGAGTACCGCATCGACCGGATCGCGCAGAGCGGGGTCACGCTGACCTACCTGCCGATGCGGCATGTGTCCGTGGTGCCGGTGACGCCGCGCACGGCCGCGGGGAGTCAATGATGGGCCTGCCGCTGTCATGGGGCCTGCTGGTTGTGATGGCGCTCGCGCTGGCCATCCTGGGCGTGATGCTGAGCCAGTTCGGCGTGCTGTGGGCCACGCAGGACCGGCGCGCGCGCGAGGCTGACCTGCTCGCGCACGGCAGCGAGATCTGCCGCGCAATCGGCGCCTACTACGATGCCAGCCCGGCCGGGCAGTACCCGAAGCGCCTTGACGAACTGGCACTCGATCCGAGGCAGCCGGTGGTCGCGCGCTACCTGCGCCGGGCCTGGCGCGACCCGCTGCCGAAAGGCGGCGAGTGGGGCATCGTCCCCGGCCCGGACAACGGCATCGTCGGCGTGTACCGCCAGGCCCCCGGCACGCCGTTGCGCGTGGCCGGCTTTGCGCCCGACAATGCCGGGTTTGCCGGCAAGGGCAGCTACCAGGAGTGGATCTTTGTCCATCAGCCGGAAGGAAACTGACCCGCAGCCGGCGGCATCCCTGTATCGGCGTATTTTCGTCAAAGTGTACCGGTACTGTACCGTTCGCTGACCGTAGACTGATTCCCTGAATGCCCTGGAGTCAGTCATGGAAGTATCCCAACTCGCCGCCGGAACCGGTGTTTTTGCCGCGTTTGCCGGCTTTGCGCTGGTGTCGTCGATCACCCCCGGTCCCAACAACACGATGCTGCTCGCCTCGGGCGTGAACTTCGGTTTCATGCGCACGGTGCCGCACCTGCTCGGCGTCAGCATTGGCTTTGCGCTGATGGTGGGGCTGGTCGGGCTCGGGCTGGGATCGCTGTTCCACGCCTTCCCGTGGACCTGGCAGGTGCTGCGCGTGGTGGCGACGGTCTACCTGATATGGCTGGCGTGGAAGCTGGCCACGGCCGGCGGCGTGCAGGACCAGCAGGTCAAGCGGCCGATGGGCTTCTGGGCCGCGGCGGCGTTCCAGTGGGTCAATCCCAAGGCGTGGGTGATGGCGGTGGGCGCGTGCAGCACCTATGTGCTGCACGGCAACCTGTGGCTCAACGTGCTGCTGCTGGCGGGGATCTTCGGGGTGGTCAACCTGCCCAGCGTGGCGATGTGGGCGCTGTGCGGCTCGGCGCTGCGGCGCTGGCTGGCGCGTCCGCGGGTGCTGCGCGCCTTCAATATCGGCATGGCCGTACTGCTGCTGGCCTCGCTGTGGCCGATCCTGGCGCCGCACCAAGCGTAAGCGAAAGGGCTGATCCCTTTCCATGAACCGATTGCGTACTCCCTCTCCCGCAAGCGGGAGAGGGGAGCAAACCGAGAGGCGACCTAAATCAAACCAGCGCGCGGATCGAGTCCAGGTTGCGCCAGTAGCCCTTGGCGTCCATCCCGCACCCAAAGACATAGCGGTCCGGCACGGCAAAGCCGCAGAAGTCCGGGTGCATGGGCTTGATCTTGGTCAGCGTCTTCTCGCACAGCACCGCGGCGTGGAATTCCTTCGCGCCCATGTCCATGATGCGCTCGCGGATCGCGGCCATGGTCTCGCCTTCATCCAGGATGTCGTCCAGCACCAGCACCACGCGGTCCTTGACCGACTCGCGCGGGGCCACGCGCCATTGCATCTCGCCGCCCACGGTCTTGTTGTTGTAGCGCGAGAGGTGGATGTAGTCGAACTCCAGCGGGAAGGCCAGCTTGGGCAGCAGCATGCCGGTGAAGACCACCGCGCCGCCCATCACCGACAGCACCAGCGGGAAGGCATCGCCCATCTTGGTGGTGATTTCCGCGGCCATGCGGTCCAGCGACGCCTGGACTTCCGCGGCGGAGACGATTTCCTCGGAGTTGGCCCACAGCTCGCGGGCCTGTACGGCGCTCATCATGATGTCTTTCCTGTTCTTTTGCGGGGAGGCAAGTCGGGTTGCGCAGGCGGATTCTAGCGGTTGAAGAGGCCCTTCATGCCGCCCTTCATCGCGCCCATCTGGCGCATCATCTTCATCATGCCGCCGCCCTTGAGCTTTTTCATCATGGACTGCATCTGGTCGAACTGGTTGAGCAGGCGGTTCACTTCCTGCACCGGCACGCCGGCGCCCGCGGCAATGCGGCGCTTGCGGCTGGCCTTGATCAGCTCGGGCTTGGCGCGCTCGGTGGGCGTCATGCTGTTGATGATGCCTTCCATGCGGGCCACCTGCTTTTCCGCCTGGTCCATGTTGGCGCCCTGCGCCTGCTGGGCGAACTGCGCCGGCAGCTTGTCGACCAGGCTGCCCAGGCCGCCCATCTTCTTCATCTGGCCGATCTGGGCCTTGAAGTCTTCCAGGTCGAAGTCACCAGTCTTCTTGATCTTCTTGGCCAGCTTCTCGGCCGCTTCCATGTCCACGCCGCGCTGGGCTTCCTCGACCAGCGCGAGGATGTCGCCCATGCCCAAAATGCGCTGGGCCATGCGGTCGGGGTAGAAGGGCTCCAGGCCGTCCAGCTTCTCGCCGACGCCGACAAACTTGATCGGGCGGCCGGTGATATGGCGCACCGACAGTGCCGCGCCGCCGCGCGCATCGCCGTCCAGCTTGGTCAGCACCACGCCGGTCAGCGGCAGGGTGTCGTTGAAGGCCTTGGCGGTGTTGACCGCGTCCTGGCCCAGCATGGCGTCGACCACGAACAGGGTTTCGGCGGGCTTCAGCTCGGCGTGCAGGGCGGCGATTTCCTGCATCATCAGCTCGTCGATACCCAGCCGGCCGGCCGTGTCGACGATCAGTACGTCGTGGTAGTGCTTGCGCGCCCAGTCCACCGCCGCGCGGGCGATGTCCACCGGCTTCTGCTCGGGCTGCGACGGGAAGAAGTCAGCGCCGACTTGCTCGGAAACCGTCTTCAGCTGCGCGATAGCGGCGGGGCGGTAGACGTCGCACGAGACCGTCAGCACCTTCTTCTTTTTGTTTTCCTTGAGCCACTTCGCCAGCTTGCCCACGGTGGTGGTCTTGCCGGCGCCCTGCAGGCCGGCCATCAGGATGATGGCGGGCGGCTGCACGGCCAGGTTCAGCTCGGCTTCCTTGTTGTTGCCACTGGCCGCGTCGGCGCCGCCGATCACGGCGGTCAGCTCGCGCTGGACCACGCCGACCAGGGCCTGGCCCGGGGTGAGGCTGCTGACAACCTCCTCGCCCATGGCCTTTTCCTTCACGCGGGCAACGAATTCGCGCACGACCGGCAGCGCCACGTCGGCTTCGAGCATGGCAAGGCGCACTTCGCGCAGCATCTCGGCGGTGTTGGCCTCGGTCAGGCGCGCCTCGCCGCGCATGGTCTTGACCACACGCGCCAGGCGTTGAGTGAGATTGTCCAGCATGGCAGGAATCGGGGGAGAAGTCGGAGCAGGGCTCGGGGCTGAAATTCGGAGGCAGTCCGGCACACGGGGCGGACCTGGAACACCGATTCAACCGGCCGCCACCGTCCGTGGGCACTAAGGTAAACTGCGTAAATGGTCATTGTACTGTATGCCCTGACGGCACTTCTCTATTGCGGCCTGGCCTATCACGGCTGGGCCACGCGCCATCCACGCGTTGCCACCGCTGCCGGCCAGGCAGGGGGGGCGACCTCGGCCGTGCTGGTGGCCGGCGGCGGCCCCATCCCCCCGGCGGGCGGCGCGCACGGCGAAGGGCGCCCGGCCTGGTGGCACGTGCTGATGCTGGCGGCGCTGGCCAGCCACGGCATGCTGCTGCATGAAACCATCTTCCCGGCCGAGCGCATGATGTTCGGCTTTGCCTTTGCGCTGTCGGCCATGCTGTGGCTGGGCGTGGGCATCTACTGGATAGAAAGCTTCTTCTTCTCGCTGGCGGGCCTGGGGCTGATCGTGATCCCGGTGGCGCTGGTGGCCAGCCTGATGCCGCTGGCCTTCCCCGGCTCGCAGATCCTGGGCTACGCGGCGCGGCCGCTGTTCAAGCTGCATTTCATCATCGCCAACGTGGCCTACGGGTTGTTCACGCTGGCGGCGTTCCACGCCTTCCTGATGCTGCTGGCCGAACGGCGCCTGCATGGCTTCCGGCACGCGCCGGCGCGGCCGCCGGAGCAGCAACCCAGCGAATGGCTGGGCCGCTGGCTTGATCTGCTGCCGCCGCTGCTGACGCTGGAGAAGCTGCTGTTCCGGCTGATCGGGGCCGGCTTTGTGCTGCTGACGCTGACCATTGCCTCGGGCCTGCTGTTCTCTGAAGAGCTGTTCGGCCGCGCCTTCCGGCTGGACCACAAGACGGTGTTCGCGCTGATCTCGTGGGCCATGTTCGGCGGCATCCTGGCCGGGCGCATCTTCCGCGGCTGGCGCGGCAAGGTGGCGCTGCGCTGGGTCATCGCCTCGTTCGGCATCCTGCTGCTGGCCTATGTCGGCAGCCGTTTCGTGATTGAAGTCGTCCTGCATCGTCTCTGATTCCCCATGGCACGTATCCTGATCCTGCTGGCCGTGGTGCTGGGCGTCATCTGGTGGCTGCGCGCCCGCGCCGAGGCCCGGCTGGCTGAACACCGCGCCCGCCAGGCCAGCGAGCGCACTGGCGCCGCCGGCCCGGCCGAGGGCACCGCCGAACCCATGGTCCAGTGCGCCCAGTGCGGCGTGCATCTGCCGCAGGGCGAGGCCATTGCCTGGCGCGGCCTGCACTACTGCCGCCGCAGCCATCTGCCTGACGAAAGCCGGGCCGAGGGCGGTGACGGCAGCAGCGGTCCCCGCCCATGACAGAGCCGGCGTCGTCGGGCTGGCAGCGGCTGAACGCCTGGCGCGGCCTGGCCCAGCTGTGGCGCCAGCCCGAACCGCCTGACTTCCACTGGCGCCTGCTGCGCTATTTCTGCTGGACCCGCGTGGCCGTGGGCCTGCTGCTGGTCGGCTTTGCGCTGATGCGGCGCGGCGAGCCGGCATCCGTCACCGCCGTCACCAATACGATCCCGCACGTGCCGTTCGACCTCGGGGCCCTGGGCGGCATCGAGCACGCGGCGGCCATGACCATCGCCGTGCCCTATCTCGGCATTGCCCTGGCGATGCTGGCCGGCACGCTGTGGCGCCGGCACTTCCATCTGCGCGTGCGGGTGCAGGTGCTGGCCGACCTGGCCCTGCTGGCGCTGGTCTTCAGCGTGCTGGGGCGGGGCGGGCAGGCCGAGGGCCTGGCCATGATCTTCCTGCTGCCGGCGCTGGAAGCCGGCGCGCTGACCAGCCTGCTGTTCGCGCTGTTTGCCGCGGCGATCTCCGCGCTGGTGGTGATGAGCGGGCCCTTCATGCACACCATCCTGCTGCGCCAGGCCGATGCCGGGCTGCTGGGCTCGGGCCTGTTCGGGCTGGTGTTCATGATCGCGGCGCTGCTGATGTATATGCTGGCCAACCGCCAGATCGCGCAGGAGCGCCTGGCGCTGGCGCGCGAGCAGGAGCTGCGCCTGCAGCAGCTGGTCAACCGGCTGATGGTCAACGACATGCAGGACGGCGTGATGCTGGTGCGCGCCAACGGCGCGGTGGTGGCGGCCAACCCCGCGGCGGTGGTGCTGCTGGGCGTGCAGCCGCATGAGCGCATCTACTCGCGCCGGCTGGGTGGTGCGGCAGGGCAGGGCGGCGAAGCGGTGCTGTTCGACCTGCGCCGCATCCCGCGCCTGCAGCCGCTGATGGAGATGCTGCGCGACTGGCTGCACAGCAAGGACGACGTGCCGCGCATCCTGCAGCTGCTGCCGATGGCGTCCGGCACCGCGCTGGCCGACGGCACCATGCAGCACACCCGGCTGCGGCTGCGCTTTGTGCTGCCGGGGCTGGCAGGATTGCGTTCGACCATGGCGCATGGCCGCACCGTGCCGGCCACGCTGGATACGGCCGCCTGGAGCGAACTGTCGCCCGAAGCCGCCGGCCGCCTGCGCCTGGCCATCGCCCAGAACGAGGCCATGGCCTGGTCGCAGGAGGATGAGGCCCTGTTGCGCAACGAGATGCGCGACACCGTGCTGGTCCATATCGAAAGCTGGGAACGCATCGCCGAGCAGGTGCAGCAGGAAAAGCTGGCCGCCATGGGCCGGCTGGTGGCCAGCATCGCGCACCAGATCCGCAACCCGCTGGCGGCAATCAGCCAGGCCAGCGAGCTGCTGGGAGACTCCGGCCGGCGCGACCCTGCCGCGCAGGACCATGGCGGCGCCGACGTCGATATCGACGCCCGCCTGCTGCGCATCATCAATGACAACGTGCGCCGGCTGGACCAGGTGGTGTCAGACGTGCTGCAGATGTCGCGCCGCCCGCGCACCGGCCGCAGCACCGTGCACCTGGCGCAGGCGCTGCCCGAGATCGTCGAGCGCTGGCGCGCCGAAATGCGCTCTCGCCGCCCGCGCGCCGGCGAGACCCGCCCGGTGGGCCGGGCCGACATCAACGCCAATGCCATCCGGCTGACCGTGGACGTGGCCCAGCCGGTGGTGTTCGACGCCTCGCAGCTGCAGCAGGTGCTGGGCAACCTGCTGGACAATGCCTGGCGCTACTGCAGCCGGCTGCCGGGCTCGATCCGGCTGCTGGCGCATGCGCTGGACCAGCACCATGCCGAGCTGATCGTCTGGAACGACGGCGCCGAGGTGGCGCGCGAGCACCAGCGCAGCCTGTTCGAACCCTTCTTCACCAGCAACCCCCAGGGCACCGGGCTGGGCCTGTTCATGGCGCGCGAGCTGTGCGGCGCCAATGACGCCCAGGTGCGCTACGGCGCCATCGCCTTGCCGGCGCTGCTCGAGCGCACCGGCATGCTGACCCCCGCCGCGCGCGATACACTGCCGGCCAAGGCTTTCGTGCTGACGCTGCGCATCGAGAGTGCCGATGCGGCCGCCGCCTGACCTGTCCCAACCCAGCCACCACCCCATGCCACCCCGAATGTCCCGAGCGCCCGATCCCATCCTGGTCATCGACGACGAGGCCGACCTGCGCGAGCTGCTGGACATCTCGATCCGCCGCATGGGCCATGACGTGGTGCTGGCCGGCTCCCTGGCCGAGGCGCGCGAGAAACTGGCGCAGGGCCGCTACAGCCTGGTGCTGACCGATATGCGCCTGGGCGACGGCCTGGGCATCGAGATCGTGCGCCAGCTGTCGGCCGCGCCGGAGCGCATCCCGGTGGCGGTCATCACCGCCTACGGCAGCGCCGACAACGCCGTGGAAGCACTCAAGGCCGGCGCCTTCGACTACATCGCCAAGCCGGTATCGCTGGAGCAGCTGCGCAGCCTGGTGTTGAACGCGCTGGGCCGCCAGCAGCGCGACAGCACCGATGCCGAAGCCGCCGCGGCCGAGCAGGCCGCCGACCGCGCCGCGGCCCTGCTGCCCGGCCATTCCGCCGCCATGCAGGAGGTGCGCCGCTCGCTGTCGCGGCTGGCGCGCAGCATGGCGCCGGTGGTGATCAGCGGCGAATCCGGCAGCGGCAAGGAGCGCGCCGCGCGCGCCATCCACGCCACCAGCGGGCGGGCCGCGCATCCCTTTATCGCGGTCAACTGCGGCGCCATCCCCGAGAACCTGATGGAGTCCGAGTTCTTCGGCCATGTCAAAGGCGCCTTCACCGGTGCCGACGGGGAGCGCGGCGGCTTCTTCCAGGCCGCCAACGGCGGCACCCTGCTGCTCGACGAGGTGGCCGACCTGCCGCTGCCGATGCAGGTCAAGCTGCTGCGCGCGCTGCAGGAGCGCCGCGTGCGCAAGATCGGCGCCAGCCGCGAAGACGCCGTCGACGTGCGCGTGATGTGCGCCAGCCACAAGGACCTGGCGGCGATGGTGGCGGCCGGGCAGTTCCGGCAGGACTTGTATTACCGGCTGAACGTGCTGGCGCTGCGCATGCCCACGCTGCGCGAGCGCGGCGAAGACATTCCGGTGCTGGCGCGCGCCATCCTGGACCACCTGGCGGTGCGCTACGGCGACCCGCGCCCCAAGCGGCTGTCGCCGGCGGCGCTGCAACGGCTGGCGGCTTATCCGTTCCCCGGCAACGTGCGCGAGCTGGAGAACCTGCTGGAGCGCGCCTACGCCTTTGCCGAGAGCGAAGAGATCGAGCTGGCCGACCTGGGCCCGCTGGACGCCGGCGCCGAGCGCGCCGGGCTGCTGCATGCCCCCGCGCCGGCGATGGCGCCCACTAACTATTACGCCCCCTGGGGCGCCGCAGGCATGTGGGCGCCGGTGCCGCCGGCCGCCGCGCCCGCGCCGGCCCTGGCAGAGCAGCCACCCGTGGCACCGGCCCCGGCCAGCGCGCCCGAACCCGAGCCCGCCGGCGACCCCGCCGAACGTGCCTGCCGCGGCATCGTCTTCCCGATCGACCTGCCAGCCAGGCTGGAAGCCGTGGAGCGCGAGCTGATCCTGCAGGCGCTGGCGCAGACCAACTTCAACCGCACCGCGGCCGCGCCGCTGCTGGGCCTGAACCTGCGCCAGCTGCGCTATCGCATCCAGCAGCTGGGCATTCGCGAAGCCATGGACGCCGCCGACCGCGGCGCCGTGGAAGGCGAGGGCACGCCATGAGCAAGCCCGCGCACCGCTACTTGCCCGATGCCGACGGCTGGGTCCCCGCCGCGCGCCGCGTGCCGTCGCCCAATTTCGATGAGCGCCCGGCCGGCATGCCGGTGGACCTGGTGGTGCTGCACAACATCAGCCTGCCGCCCGGCCAGTTCGGCAGCGGCGACATCGAGGCCTTCTTCCAGAACCGGCTCGATCCCAATAAGCACCCGTTCTTTGCCACCATCCACCAGGTGCAGGTGTCCGCGCACTTCCTGGTTACCCGCGAAGGTGAGCTGGTGCAGTTCGTCCCGTGCACGCAACGGGCCTGGCACGCCGGGCAGTCGGACTTTTTCGGCCGCGCCCGCTGCAACGATTTCTCCATCGGCATCGAGATCGAGGGCTGCGACGACCTGCCGTTCACCCTGGCCCAGTACGACACCGTGGCCGCGCTGGTGCCCGCGCTGCTGGTCGCCTACCCGGTGCGCGCGATAGCCGGCCACAGCGACATCGCCCCGGGGCGCAAGACCGATCCCGGCCCGCATTTCGACTGGGCGCGCTTCGCCAGGCAGGCAGGCGTGGCGCCGGGCATGTTCCCCTACCAGTGCCCTGGCGCGGCTGGCCAGGTGACGAATCCTTAACCTCATTCCCCATCCCCGTGCGCCCCGTTCCGGCGCACATGCCCTACCTCGGGGTGGGGCTATCGCAACCTCGCAACAATCAAAAAAATTTTTGTGAAATGTGCAGTTGCGAACGGTCTGGCGAAAACCCTTGCGAGTATTAGGCTTGCGGGCATGTGGCGCTGCCGCATCGGCGCAACCGCCCCCGAAATAGCGCTTGTCAAGACTGGTCATTCGGATTCGTTTCACTATACTTAGCCCAGTTTCACGCGTCACACACTATATCTAGTAGTCAAACCGGGGAGCCGGCCCAAGGGCGAGTCAGGGATCACGAAGTTTCGTGCATCGTCTCGAAACCGCCCGCTAAGGCCAGCGAATCACAAGAGTCCCTGGCGAAATGTTCACGTAAAGGCAGTCTGTCCGCCCCGACTTCACGCCGGGAGGGATGTTCTTTTCGCCGCATTTCGCCAGGGACTCTTTTGTCTCTTATTTCCAGGGTAAAAACAGGAGTTCTCATGCAAACGGCCCAGAACGAAATCACCACGGGTGGCGCCGCCGCCGGTATTGCACCGACCGCGCAGCAGACCCCCGCCAACGCCGCCAATACGAACTACCCGGATCACAAGATCATTCGACGCAACGGCGCCGTGGTGGCTTTCGAGCCGTCCAAGATCGCCGTTGCCATGACCAAGGCCTTCCTCGCCGTGAACGGCGGGCAGGGCGCGGCGTCCGCGCGTGTGCGCGAGATCGTCGAGCAACTGACTGACAACGTCGTGCGCGCACTGGTGCGCAGCCGCCCCAACGGCGGCGCCATCCATATTGAAGACGTGCAGGACCACGTGGAACTGGCGCTGATGCGCTCGGGCGAACATGAAGTGGCCCGCGCCTACGTGCTGTACCGCGAGAAGCGCAAGGACGAGCGCGCCCAGGCCAACGCCCAGGCCGTGGCCCGCGTGCAGGAAGGCGGCATCTCGGTCAACGTGACCGATGGCGGCGTCACGCACGTGCTGGACATCGCCGCGCTGCACGCCCTGATCGACAACGCCTGCAGCGGCCTTGGCAACGCAGTGAGCGCCGAGCCGATCCTGAAGGAAACCCTGAAGAACCTGTACGACGGCGTGCCGATGACGCAGGTGTACGACTCCGCCATCCTGGCCGCGCGTACCCTGATCGAAAAGGACCCGGACTACAGCCAGGTCACCGCCCGTATCCTGCTGCACACCATCCGCAAGGAAATCCTGGGCACCGAAGTGACCCAGTCCGAGATGTCCAGCCGCTACGCCGAGTACTTCCCCAAGTTCATCGCCCGCGGCATTCAAGCCGAACTGCTGGACGAACAACTGGCCACCTACGACCTGGCCCGCCTGGGCGCGGCGCTGGACGCTGGCCGCGACTTCCAGTTCAACTACCTGGGCCTGCAGACCCTGTACGACCGCTACTTCCTGCATATCGATGAAACCCGCATCGAAATGCCGCAAGCCTTCTTCATGCGCGTGGCCATGGGCCTGGCGCTGAACGAGAAGGACCGCGAAGCGCGCGCCATCGAGTTCTACCAGCTGCTGTCGTCGTTCGACTTCATGTCGTCCACGCCGACCCTGTTCAACTCCGGCACCCGCCGCTCGCAGCTGTCGTCGTGCTATCTGACCACCGTCTCCGACGACCTGGAAGGCATCTATGAAGCGCTGAAGGAAAACGCGCTGCTGTCCAAGTTTGCCGGCGGCCTGGGCAATGACTGGACCAACGTGCGCGCGCTGGGCTCGCACATCAAGGGCACCAACGGCAAGTCGCAAGGCGTGGTGCCGTTCCTGAAGGTGGTCAACGACACCGCCGTGGCGGTGAACCAGGGCGGCAAGCGCAAGGGCGCCGTCTGCGCCTACCTGGAAACGTGGCACCTGGACATCGAAGAATTCCTGGAACTGCGCAAGAACACCGGCGACGACCGCCGCCGCACCCACGACATGAACACGGCCAACTGGATTCCGGACCTGTTCATGAAGCGCGTGATGGAAGCCGGCGAATGGACCCTGTTCTCGCCCGCCACCTGCCCGGACCTGCACGACAAGGTCGGCAAGGAATTCGAAAAGGCCTACCTGGCCTATGAAGCCAAGGCCGCCAGCGGCGAACTGAAGCTGTTCAAGAAGCTGCCGGCGCTGCAACTGTGGCGCAAGATGCTGGGCATGCTGTTCGAGACCGGCCACCCGTGGATCACCTTCAAGGATCCGTGCAACATCCGCAGCCCGCAGCAGCACGTGGGCGTGGTGCACAGCTCCAACCTGTGCACGGAAATCACGCTCAATACCAATGAGAGCGAGATCGCCGTGTGCAACCTGGGCTCGGTCAACCTGGTCGCCCACATGACCAGGCAAGCCGACGGCACCTACGCGCTGGATCACGCCAAGCTGCAGAAGACCGTGCGCACCGCCATGCGCATGCTCGACAACGTGATCGACATCAACTACTACGCAGTTGAGAAGGCACGCAATTCCAACCTGCGCCACCGTCCGGTCGGCATGGGCATCATGGGCTTCCAGGACTGCCTGCACGTGCTGCGCACGCCGTATTCCAGCGACGCTGCCGTCAAGTTTGCCGATACCTCGATGGAAGCGGTGTGCTACTACGCCTACAAGGCTTCGACCGAGCTGGCCGAAGAGCGCGGCCGCTACAGCACCTATGAAGGCTCGCTGTGGGACCGTGGCATCCTGCCGCAAGACTCGCTCAAGCTGCTGGCCGAAGAGCGCGGCGGCTACCTGGATGTCGACATGTCCGCCACCATGGACTGGGACGCGCTGCGCGCCCGCATCAAGCAGCACGGCATGCGCAACTCGAACTGCATCGCGATCGCCCCGACCGCGACCATTTCGAACATCATCGGCGTGTCGGCCTGCATCGAGCCGACCTTCCAGAACCTGTATGTCAAGTCCAACCTGTCGGGCGAGTTCACCGTGGTCAACGACTACCTGGTGCGTGACCTGAAGGAACGCGGCCTGTGGGACGAGGTGATGGTTGCCGACCTGAAGTACTTCGACGGCTCGCTGTCGCGCATCGACCGCATCCCGCAAGACCTGCGCGACATCTATGCCACCGCGTTCGAAGTGGAACCGACCTGGCTGGTGGAAGCCGCCAGCCGCCGCCAGAAGTGGATCGACCAGGCCCAGTCCCTGAACATCTACATGGCCGGCGCTTCGGGCAAGAAGCTGGACGACACCTACAAGCTGGCCTGGCTGCGCGGCCTGAAGACCACCTACTACCTGCGCACCATGGCTGCGACCCACGTGGAGAAGTCCACCGTGTCGCGCGGCTCGCTGAACGCAGTGTCGTCGGGCAGCGACAGCGGCTCCGCCCTGGACGCAGCCGCCGCATCGGCCCCGGCCATGCCGGAAGCCGAAGGCGCGGTCTGCACGATGCGCCCGGGCGACCCTGGCTTTGAAGAGTGCGAAGCCTGCCAGTAATCACGAAGTAACCAACTGCCCCGGGGTTTGCTCCCCTCTCCCGCCCGCGGGAGAGGGGCCGGGGGAGAGGGCCGGCGCCACCACGAAGTGACAAGTCAAACCTGACCACCCGCCGCCCCCAAATCGAATCACGGAGAACCACATCATGCTGAGCTGGGACGACGACGTTCAAGCCACCCCGCAGGCCGCACCGCAGCCTGCCCTGCAACCCGCTGTTGCCGCCACGGCCGACCAGCAAGGCGTACTGCCGCCGGCCGCCACGCAGCCCGGCATCCTGGGCGACAACCCCAATGCCGCCGCCGCGCAAAGCAACCGCCGCGTCAACGCCGCCGACAAGCGCGTGATCAACGGCTCGACCGACGTCAACCAGCTGGTGCCGTTCAAGTACAAGTGGGCGTGGGAAAAATACCTGGCCGGCTGCGCCAACCACTGGATGCCGCAGGAAATCAACATGTCCCGCGACATCGCCCTGTGGAAAGACCCCAACGGCCTGACCGAAGACGAGCGCCGCATCATCAAGCGCAACCTCGGCTTCTTCGTCACCGCCGACTCGCTGGCCGCCAACAACATCGTGCTGGGCACCTACCGCCAGATCACCGCGCCGGAATGCCGCCAGTACCTGCTGCGCCAGGCCTTTGAAGAGGCCATCCACACCCACGCCTACCAGTACATCGTGGAGTCCCTCGGCCTGAACGAAGCCGAGATCTTCAACGCGTACCACGAAGTGCAGTCGATCCGCGACAAGGACGAGTTCCTGATCCCGTTCATCGACACGCTGACCGACCCGTCGTTCAAGACCGGCACGCCGGAAAATGACCAGAAGCTGCTGAAGAGCCTGATCGTGTTCGCCTGCATCATGGAAGGGCTGTTCTTCTATGTGGGCTTTACGCAGATCCTGGCGATGGGGCGGCAGAACAAGATGACTGGCGCTGCCGAGCAGTATCAGTACATCCTGCGCGATGAGTCGCTGCACTGCAATTTTGGTATCGACCTGATCAACCAGATCAAGCTGGAGAACCCGCATCTGTGGACGGCGGAGTTCAAGGCTGAGATTACTGAGCTGTTCAAGAAGGCGGTTGATCTGGAGTATCGCTATGCTGAGGATACGATGCCGCGTGGGGTGTTGGGGTTGAATGCGCCGATGTTTAAGGGGTATCTGCGGTTTATTTGCAATCGGCGGTGCCAGCAGATTGGGTTGGATCAGTTGTTCGCGAATGAGGAGAATCCGTTCCCGTGGATGTCTGAGATGATTGATCTGAAGAAGGAACGGAACTTCTTTGAGACGCGGGTTATTGAGTATCAGACGGGTGGGGCGTTGAGCTGGGATTGATGTTGTTGTTGTTGACGGAACGATGAAGAATGGGAGCCACCTAGCTCCCATTTTTTTTCGCTATCGAGGCAGTCTTCGCCAACCAAGACGCGATCGCGCACGATGAAGCGGAATACCAGTCCCTCGTCCAAGCAGTACGCAAGGACGTCGATTCTGTTGGTGCCATAAGGGAAGCGACCCTCAGGCGGATACTTGAATGGAAATCCGCCCGCACCAAGGGCCATATGCACTGGTGGAACTACGGTCTCTACATCGAGACTGTGAGGGACTGTCTCTCAATGCACGAGGATGATCGACTGGACGCCATCTGCAAATTGCCGGGTGTTCGAGAGCGCGTTGGATCGATAATTCTGCAATTCATCTATCCGGACACCTACCCGATTTTCTACATTCGAACCCTGGAAGCGCTCCGCTATCTTGGCGCCGACCTCGGGAAATCCTTCAGTGTGGACAACTACTATCGATTTCGCGAGTACCTCATCTCGACCCAAGTGGTGCTGAACAGGTGGACTCTCCGCGAATTGGATCGCGCAATCTTCGCCTTTCATAAGCGCAGCCCGGAGATATTCGGTGCCACACTGGGCAATGGCCGCCGTGCCCAATCGACGATGCATCCTCACTACTGTCCGAGATCGGGAGCCTAGCGCCCCACGTCGCAACAGCCGTTGGATCCCGCCGTCATTCGACATCGGCGCCGCCGTCGAACCGCACCTCATCCCACAAGGGCCAAAACTCTCCGACGAGCTTTTCACGCCGACACGGGCGAAAGCCTGGCGTGCTGCTCCATGAAAGTGTCTCCTTGTATTGTGGGGGGGGGCGCGACGACAAGAGGGTCAGGCTGCCTGTTGCATTGCGCCAGAAACATGGCCGGCCAGCGTTGCGGCGTAATCCTGGAACCGGCGAAGCTCCTCGGACGGGACGAGCGAGCCGCCGGTGGCCCAGATCACATGCGTGGCGTCGTGCATGTGCAATCCATGATCGCGCACATACGCCTGGCCCTCGGGCGAGCGGCGCAGCCAGCCCGGGCCTCCGATGCCGGCGGCCGCTGACGGCTCGACTTCCACGCCCATCGAGGTCTTGAGCGCGAGCAACTGAACGTAGAGTTGATCGTCGGGGACGGTGAACACGCCGGCGAGTTGGGAAGCCATCAGCGGGCTGACCAGATGGGATGCCTGGCCGACGGCGAGGCCATCGGCGTCGGTCCGGTTATCCAGGCCGATGTCGTAGACGGATACGGGAGCTTGCGCACCTGAGGCCAACTGCACCAGTACGCACGGCGAGGCCACGGGCTCGGCGAAGAAGCAGTGCACATGTTCGCCGAACAATGCCTTGAGCCCGTAAGTGATACCACCGGGTGCGCCGCCGACACCGCAGGGCAGATAGACGAAGAGCGGATGCGCGGCATCCACGACGCGGCCGGCTTCGGCCAGCTGGCGCGCCAGGTGGCGTGCCGCGGCAGCGTATCCGAAGAAGAGCAGGGCGGAGCGCTCGTCATCAACAAAATGGCAGCGCGGCGCTGCCAGCGCCAGCTCCCGGCCCGCTGCCACGGCCTCAGCGTAGTCGCCTTCATGTTCCACCACGCGTACGCCGCGTTTGCGCAGGCGGTCCTTCTTCCACGCCTTGGCGTCCGCGGACATATGTACAACCGCATCGAACCCGAGAGCAGCCGCCATCACGCCGATGCTCAAGCCGAGGTTGCCCGTGCTGCCGACCGTCACCGAGTATTGCGAGAACAGCGCGCGCGCTGCCGCCGTCGCCAGCAGGCGGCGATCACCCTCCGGCTTCAGGACACCGTGCTCGATCGCGATGGATTCGGCAATCGCCAGCACTTCATGAAAGCCGCCGCGAGCCTTGATGGAACCGGCAATCGGCAGTTCGTCGTCCCGTTTGATGAACCATGTCCCCACCGCGCCATCGTTGCCGACGATCGCGTGTTGGAGTGCGGTGGCCGGCATCAATTGCGATTCCACTTGCCCATGGCTTGAACCCAGTTCGGGAAACAGCGTCGCCATGAGCGGTGCACAGCGCGCAAGGCGCGCCTCGGCCGATGCGATCAGTTCCGTCGATGGGGCGGAAGCCGGCAGGGGTTGCCCCAGCCTCGGATTCAGCCAAAGCAGCGGTTGTCTCGATTGAAGCATTGCTAATAGATCACGAGTGAGCGGCAGGGTGGCCATCACGTCCTTCTCCAAGGAATTCCTTATGAACCGTGATCGTAGACGACGTAGTCGTGCAAAAATAGCGATCGTTTCTAACGCATGCATTAGTCAGGCTAATACGAATGCAGCTCGATTCCTCTGTTCTCGGCGCGCTGCGGTGTTTCGAAGCCGCGGGGCGCTTGCTGAGCTTTACCAAGGCCGCCGAATCGCTGAGCCTCACTCAAAGCGCGGTGAGCCAGCAGATTCGCCATCTGGAAGACCGTCTCGGCTACGTGCTCTTCGTGCGCCAGCCGCGCAACTTGAAACTGACGCCAAAGGGTGAGGCTCTGTTCGAGACGACCACGCGCGCACTGCACGAGATCCAGCAGACGATCCAGCGACTCGGCCTGCCAAATGCGCCTTTGCAGGTCAATTGCCTGCCGTCATATGCGCTGCAATGGCTGATGCCGCGCCTGACTGAGTTCCACCGCGAGCAGCCGGACGTATCCGTGCGCCTGAAAGCCGAGTTCCAGGCCCTGGACAGGCAATCGATGGAGGCGGAAGACATTGACGTGGCAGTGCGTTACGACCCCGTCCGCTACAGCCAGTTGCAAGCTGACGTTTTGCTGGACGAGTACCTGATTCCGGTGGCCACACCTGAGTACCTCACCCAGCATCCTGGGCTATCTGACGGGGCTTCGCTCGACGGCGTCGTGTTGCTGCATGACGCATCGCCGTGGGTCGGCGCAGCCGAGTTTGTGGAATGGCGGACATGGCTTGAGGCCTTTCACCCGACATGGATTGCGCATCTGGAGGGGCCGCAATTCAATCTGTCGAGCCTTGCCATCAGCGCGGCGTTGAACCACCAGGGGGTGGCGATGGGGCGTACGGCCCTGGTCTATGACGAGATCAGGAGCGGACGGCTGGTGAATGTGTTCGGCAAGCACGTACGCGCGCCGGCGCGCTACATGCTGCTTTCTCGTAATCCTGAGGATAGGCGCGTGACCATTTTCTCGGCGTGGCTCAAGGCAGAGTGTGCGCGCTTCGATAGCGCGCGAATGGAGTTGCTTTCACTGGATGGAGTACCGCGAAGAGCCGGGTTGGGGCGTTGATTCGATAGCCCCTTGGAAGAGAGAGCCCTTCCAGGCCAGGCTTGACGAGATTGCGGAGAAGCGGATAGATTGACGCAACCATGAGCCGCCGTCCTGCCTCCCTCTCTCCTGATCTCACTGCGAACCAGCCGCAGTGGGGCGCGCGCGCCAAATCCAAAAAACAGTCGCTCATCTGACCGGAGCGCGCTGTTCCGTCAGTTGAGCGACGGAACAGCATCAGTGTAGAAGACGGTCTGCCAATCCCTCCCTTACCGTCTTGAGCGCATCTTGCTCCGTCGCCTGCCTGTGCGGTTTCCGAATCGGTCGATCCGGAGCATGCAATGCAAGAAATGGAGTATCTCTATCGTGGTATCTGGCTACCCCTGGTCACCCCTTTTCGCAACCATGAGGTGGATCACGTCGCACTGCGGCGGCTAGTGGCCCATTACCGCGGTAGCGGCTTGGCGGGCTTGGTGGTAAGCGGCAGCACCGGTGAAGCCGCCGCGCTTGATGAGGCGGAACAGTTGGCCGTCCTGGATACCGTGCTGGCCGAGGCCGGGGAGTTGCCGGTCATGATGGGCTTGGCTGGCAACAATCTCCGGCATGTGCTGAGCCGCCTGGACAGGATTGGCGAACGTCCGCTGGCGGGGGTCCTGGCGCCAGCACCGTACTACATAAGACCGTCGCAAGAAGGATTGAAGGCATACTTTCGCGCGCTGGCCGATAGATCTCGGGCACCACTGGTGCTGTATGACATCCCCTACCGAACCGGTGTAACGCTGAGCACCGAAACGCTGCTCTCGTTGGCGGATCACGGCAATATTCGAGGCATCAAGGACTGCGGCGGTAACGCTGAAACTACACAGGCGTTGATCGCCGATGGCCGCCTGGCTGTCCTCGCGGGAGAGGACCACCAACTGCTTGCCACGCTGTGCATGGGCGGTCAGGGTGCAATCGTTGCGTCAGCGCATATTCGGCCTGATCTCTTCACGGCGTTGTGGTGCGCTGTGGCTGAGCAGCGCCTGAGCGTCGCACGCCAGCTTTTCCATGCCTTAATGCCCCTGATTCGACTCATGTTTGCAGAACCTAACCCAGGTCCGGTCAAGACATTACTGGCCAGGCATGGCTGGCTGTCTGATGAGCTGCGTTTGCCAATGACGTCGGCTTCAACCGCGCTCGCCGAGCAATTGGCAATGACGTATGAGTCCTTGGACTCGGTACGCGCGAATGCGTTGTAATTGCGCAGGCTAGAGGTAGGCGTACGGTCACTGCCGTATGCCTGCCATATTCAAGGCAGCAGTTCGGCAGAGGCGTGACTCGGTTGAGGGCTGCGCGTATGAATGGCACCACAGCACCAGATGCCGGGGCAAGTTGCCGCAGATACACTATGCGCACCCGTTCAGCCAGCCAGGCGGTACCGCTCGGGTGCATGCAGGAAATCCAACCTTTTCTCCATACGAAACCGATGAAAGCCATCCTTTCTGCTCTGACTCTTGCTCTGCTGGCCCCGGTCGCCGCCCAGGCCGCCAACGAATGCGACAAGTACCGCACCAGCTACGACAAGACCTACTGCTTCGCCAAGCTGTTTCTGGAATCCGACAAGGAACTGAACGGGAGCTACAACGAACTGCGCGGCATGGTTGGAGACAGCGTGAAACAGAAGCTGAAGGACACTCAACTGGATTGGATCAAGTACCGCGACGCGTCATGCGAATCGGGCGGCGCGATTGACGTGGATTGCAACTACCGCGTGAACCGCGAGCGTGCTGAGTACCTGCGCGACCGGGTGCGCGAATGCAAGGCGGGCACCTGCCGCAACGACATGATCGCCAGGAAGACCTGGAACTGATCCGATGGCGCCGGTGATCTCCGCCAGGCGCCGCGCGGTGCTGGCATGGCTGGCAGCTTGCCTGCCTGCCCTCGCCATCGCATCGCCGCCAGCCATCGGCACGCGTCCGGCCCGCATCGTCATCGATCCCGGCCACACACCGGCGCAGGGCGGCGCACTGGGCGTTCGTGGCATCCGCGAGGTTCGCTACAACGACGGCCTCGCTTCGCTGCTGGTACAGGCGTTCACACAGGCCGGGTTCGACGTGGCGCTGACCCGCGGTCCGGGCGACAACGTGTCGCTAGAAGAGCGCGCCCGGTTCGCCAACGTTCGGCAGGCCGACCTGTTCCTGTCGATTCACCACGACTCGGCGCAGTTGCAATACCTCGAAAAGGTCCCAGTCGGCGACCACGACGCGTATCGGACCACACGGTCCATTTCCGGCTATTCGATCTTCGTGTCGCAACGCAACGCGCACTACGCGCAAAGCCTCGCTGCCGCGCAGCTGCTAGGGACGGAAATGCGCAAGCTGGGCCGGCCGCCGACGCTGCATCACGCCGAGCCAATCGAAGGCGAGTCCCGGGAGTTGCTGGCGCCCGATATCGGCATCTACCGCTTCGACGATCTGGTTGTCCTCCGACAGGCCGCGATGCCTGCATTGTTGTTGGAAGCGGGTGTCATTGTCGATCCGGCTGACGAGGGTTACGTTAGTGATCCGGGAAATCGGGCCCGCATTGTTGATGCCATCGTCACGGCGGTGCGACAGTACGTAGCGACGGCTCGGATCGGTTACGCACAGAAGTGACAATGCAGCGGCGGCGGTTGCGAGGAGATTTGCTCCCCGCCTCCGTCATCGCCTTCCGAAATGCGGCGTCATGCCGCGGCTACTTACCTGTCAGCTTCGTTGTAGCGTTATCCCCGATCCTCATCTTGCCGCAGCCGCCGGGTTGACTTTTGCGGAGGCCTCTACAAATACTGACTCGGTTAAATCGCGAGACCGGTGGCGCCCATGAAAGACTTCCTGAGCAGGGTGAGGGCAACCTGGCTTGGCGCGCTGCTGGTGCTCGCGCTGGCTTCGCCCGTATTTGCCGGCCAGCCCAAGCAGTTCATCGTGTTCGGCGACAGCCTGTCGGACCCCGGCAATGCCTTCGTCCTGCTGGGCACGGACATAGTCCCCCCGTTCCAGAGCCTCGTCCCCAGTGCACCATACGCGCGCGGCGGGCATCACTTCAGCAACGGCCAGACCTGGATCGAGCAGCTGGCGAAAGCCGGTCCCGCATTGCGCAATCCGGGCGTGTTCTTCAATTACGCGGTTGGCGGCGCCCGCGCCAGGCTTGCGGGGCCATACGACCTGACCGGGCAGGTCAGCCGGTATCTGGCCGACGCCGGCGGGCGGGCGGCCGCGGATGCGGTCTATGTGGTCTGGATCGGTGGCGATGATCTGCGCGATGCCGTCGTTGCGCTAGCGACAGACCCAAGCGGCGCGCAGAGCGCCCTGATCCTGCAGCAGGCGATTGGCGTCATCCAGAACAATCTGCTCCTGCTTTACGGTGCAGGCGCGCGCAATTTCCTCGTGCCGAACCTGCCTGACCTTGGCCTGGCGCCGGAGGCGCAGTCGCAGGGGCCGATCGTGCAGTTCTATGCCAGCTTTATTACGCAGCAGTTCAATGCGGGGCTGGAACAGATGCTCTCCGGACTGCAGGCGGGGCTGGGCGTGCCTGTTGGGCGCGTCGATGTCTTCGCGCTGCATCATGCCATCGCTGCCGGGCCCGCATCGTTCGGATTCTCTATCGTTTCGGCGCCTTGCATCAGGCTGAATACGACGGTGAATCCCTATTGCGATGCACCAGGGGAGTATCTCTTCTGGGATGGCGTTCACCCGACCGTCGCGGGTCATCAGGCGATCGCGCGACGTGCCAGCGCAGTCATCAGCGTGATGTGGCCGCAATAGTGCAGATCGCCCCTCGTCACCAGATGAGAAAAGGGGACTGAGAGAAGGGGATAGATCTATTTCAAGATCAGAAATAGATCTGTCCCCCTTCACTGTACGCTGCTTCGTTTCCTCCAACTGAAGTGTGCCCCACACCGGCTAGCGCTCCGACTCCCTATTGAAACGTCACTGAACCCTGCTGCCCGTTGACGGCAAAGCCAGTCGAGATAAATTGGATATTGCCCGTGGTATCGACTCGGAACGTCGTCTGTGCATCAGCCGTCTTGACGTTATTGTTGTCGAAAACGCTTTCGGTGAACGTTACCAGCAGACTGGTCGAAGTATCGGCGGCGACGCTATACGAGCGGGTGACTGTGCCGATCTTGGTGGTTCGGGCGCTGCTGGAGAATGCTGTGCCGGTGACAAGCGTGGCCGAATCGCCTGCCTTCGCCATTGAGGGATAGCTGTAGTCGGGGAAGTCGACGACCTGGCCACCAAGGTCTTCGGAAATCTCGGCGAAGGTCGCGGGATTCCTGAAGATGGTTGTCGCGACAGAAAACGGGGCGGACACCCCGTTCGCCGTCAGGTGAAGCAGATTCTGCTCGCGCGCTCCTCCGGCGCAACTGAGCGTCAGGTGGCTTCAGTTGGGCGGCGCAAGCCGCGTCAACGAAGTGCGGATAAATCCAATGCTCAACTTTGAGCAGATTTTTGGAACAGCATCAATGTTTCCCGTACATCAAGGCAAGGCCCCCGACAACCTCGAACTGTGGGGCTCCTTGACCGACCTGGGCCTGGAAGTGCTGGCTGGCAATCCGATTGCATTCAACACGATCAGCTACGCAACGCCCCCTTCTGCCGGCTGATTCAAGTTGAACCAAAGGGCTTGGTTTCGTTTCGCGTCAGATGCGGGAGCCTTAAAGGATGGACGGACGAAGCCCAGTCGTCCGATCCGCCGCTAAGCGTTGGTCTGTTCGGTTGAAGAGAGGTCCGGAAATGCCGCGACTTGCGGACGGGGGCAGACCTGCGCAACGTTGCGCAACAGTCGATTTGCCCCCCGATTCCCTATTTGCCCGCCGCCTGCACGGCCTGCTCCACCAGCGTCGCAAACAGCGCATGAAGATGCGTGGTCGGATGGACCTCATCAGCAAACATATAGGTCTGATCAGCATCTGGCACCGTGTAGGTCTTCGGTGAGCAGAACAGCGAACTCACTTCGATCTCCTTGGACAGAAGCTGCAGGTTGCAGCCGGTCCCGGTATTGCTGACCTGGAATCCCTTCTCCTTGAAATGGGCAAGGACATCGTTGATGAAGCCGAACTGATCAATGTTGATGACCTGGTTCTGGATGCCTGCAGCCTGGAGCGCGTTCGTCAATGCTGAATTGAAGGTTAACGCCATCCCGGTGAGAAGGGACCCGAGGCTGTTGTCGCTGACCCCCAACGGCGACACGCCGATATTGCCAACGTTTGAGACAACGACATGCTTGGCACCGGACTGGAGGATCTTTCCGACGACTGCCGCCAATTGCTGCGCGGCAAGCGTCACGGCCTGATTCGCATCACCAAGTGTCTCACTTCCTCCCACAACCGCGTCGGCATGGATCAGGATATCGCTCCCGCCTCCCTGGACAAGGACAAGCTGGCCGTCATTGAAGTTACCGTGCGCTGAAAGGTGGTTTTGTAGCTGCGTTGCAATCGGTACCGTCAGCGCGCCGAGTCCATTCGCCTTGAAGTTGATGCCGTTGGGATCCGTTACACGGGCGCCTCCTTGGGCGTAACCCAATCCGTCTGCGTGATTCCGCACCGGCGCACCATAGCCACCGGTTTGCGCCGCGGTCAGCGTCCCGCCGAAGAAATTCGCAACATCCTGGGTCCACACCTGCCCAGGGTTGGTGGTGAAACGCCCGCCGCCGACCAGTTGCGCAACTGGCGCATAGGTTCCTACATCAGAAATGCTGTCGCCAAACGACACCACCTGGAATTGCAGAGGCGGATTGGTAGCTGGTTTGCCGTCGTCACCCCCGCCGCAGGCAGCGAACAGTGCCACAGCGACACATAGAAGCCCTGAGCGGACGAGATCGAAATGGGATTGATGGCGTGCTTTCATGGGAACCGTCCAATGGTAAGTGCCCCAGTCGTTCGCGCCCATCAAGGCGCCAATGGAGTGAAACGCGCTTGTATGACGTAACAGACAAAGAAACCGCCCCTTTTACTGTCAGTCAGCAAAGTCTTTACGCACGCTTGCTCGACTTCCCAGGCCCGGAACCGCAGCCTCGACAGTTGCCTTGTCACTAGCGGGGCAATCGAACTCTGTTTAGTACAAACCTATTGGGTTTCACGGGAAAGGCAAGTGGAATAGAAGCAGGCAGCAGTCAGGGCGTTGCGAGCCGCAGGCGTTTGCCCAACGACTGCTAAACGCTGTGTTCAGGTGGAGCCCCGGCTGCCACTTGGGACGCTCGATGCGCCGTGTAAATAATGCTCGCTGCACGTGCGAGATGTTTCATGACTGAAGCATTGTTAGTTCCGTGCAGACCAGACTTCAAGCGCGATGACTTGGTATTGCCATGGCAGCGCCTACGATTTCCTTCAACGACGGCTGATGACCGGCCAGGCGGGTTTGGAAAGTTGTCGAGAGTAGAGCGAGATGTGCGATGCCGGGATCAGCTGAACGCCCCAACCGACTCAAGCCGGTGCAGTCCTTTGAGATGATGCGCGAAGGCGCGCCGATGCTCGGCGACTTCGGCCTGCAATGCCTGGCCCAGGGGGACTCCTGGTTCTCCATTAATACGTTGAGGCCGTTTAGCGGCTCAAATCTGCTGATGAACATGTGGCTGTCGCGCAGCGCCATCGCCGTGGATTGCGCGGATCCTGGCGATACCCTGGCGCATATGCTCGACAGCCGCCAGGATCCTCTGTTCTACAGTTTCCTCGTCGGTCCGCACGACCAGGCCTGGAGCGTCATTCTGCTGTCCGGCGGCGGCAATGACCTGATCGACGCCATCCAGACCACGCCGAACGATGCCAACGGCCATCGCAGGCCGCCCAACGACAGACTGCTGTTGACCGAAGATGAATGGGATGGCCCTGACGCGATCAGTACATTTATCTCCCGACCGGGCTGGATTGCATTCACACGGTATATGCTGGACCAGTACCGAGCCCTGGATTTCTTGCGCCGGATCAGCGCGCAGAACCAGAACACGCCGATTATCACGCACACCTACGACTACGCCACGCCGCGCGACAGCGGTGCGGGGCTGGGCCGTGGGCCATGGTTGTTTCCGGCGCTGCAGGTTTATGGCATTCCCGAGGGTAATTGGATTGACCTGGCCAATGAATTCACCGACCGACTTGCCGATGACGTCATTCGCCAGGCCGGTATCCCGAATTTTCATGTGGCCGACACGCGCGACACGCTGGTCCCGGCCGGAACCGGCGATGTTGGTGCCACGGCAGACTGGGAGAACGAGATTCACCCGACTGCGGACGGCTACGGAAAGCTCGGGGTAAAGTTCGTCGACAAGATCGCGGAGGTTCTCCATATTCCCTGAGCGAAAGCTCGCAGTCCCACCGTCGACGCGTGGTCTGGTCTGCCAGTCACGCCGGACACCCTCGCGAGGGTTGCGCGGGAAATCCGCAGTTGCTGACGCCGCTTGATAAGTGGAGAATCAGATGGCGCGCGGTACCGCATTCCAAGGCGCCCGTAACGGTTTCCTCTTCCCTCAATCCGTAGCTCGCCCCCTGCGACGACGCCTGCATAAGCGCCGACCATCGTGACGTCCTCACCCCCCTTGCGCACCACCCGCCTGCACTTTGACCTCACCACCGTCCAGCTTTTCATCGCCGTGGCCGACGCCGGCAGCATTACCCGCGGCGCGGAGCGTCTCCATCTGGCCCCCGCTGCGGCGTCGCGGCGCGTGCTCGAACTGGAAGCCCAACTAGGCGTCTCCCTCTTCGAACGCCTTCCCCACGGCATGGCCCTGACCGAAGCCGGCCGCGCACTGCTGGCCCACGCCCGCGGCATCACCCACACCGTCCAGCGCATGCAGGACGACGCCGCCTCCTTCGTCGGCGGCGACCTGGGCGTGGTCCGGGTAGCGGCGCCAAAATCCGCCGTCATCCAGTTCCTCCCCTTCGACATCCAACGCTGCGCCACCGCCTGCCCCGGCGTGCGCATCGACCTGCAGGAAATGAACAGCGCGGAAGTCCAGCAGTCGCTGCGCCGCGGCACCGTGGACATCGGCATTTACGACGGCAGCCTGGGCGTGATCGACTTGCCGACCGCGCCCTATCGGAACGACGAACTGGTGCTGGTGGTGGCGCGCGGCCATGCATTGGCGCGGCGGCGCAAGGTCACGCCGGACGACGTGCTGGACTGCGATCTGATCGTGCTCAGCGAGAGCTCGGCGATCTCGATCGTGCTGGAGCGCGTGGCGGAGGAGGCCGGCCGCGTGCTGCGCATGCGTATGCGCGTGGGCGGTTTCGATAGCATGGCCGCGCTGGTGGCGCAGAACCTGGGCGGCGGGGTGATGCCGGAGGCGATTGCGCGTGAGGTGGCGGGCGGCAGCCGGTTCGTGCGGCTGCCCATTGCCGCGCCCTGGGCGCAGCGGCAGTTTGTGCTGTGCCATCGGCCCCATGGGGCACTTTCCTCGGCAGCGCTCAGCGTGCTGGCGGTGCTTGCGCAAAACGCGAAACCAGAATCCCCCAAATAGCGATAGCCCGCGGCGGATGCATTGCGGATGATGGCTCCATAACTACAGGACGGAGACACGCAATGCAGCGCAGACAATTCATTCTGGCGGCAGCGGCCGGGCTGGCGATACCCAGCCTGGTGCGCGCCGCCGATATCGCCGGCCCGGTGCGCATTGTGGTGGGCTTCGCCCCCGGGGGCGGTACCGATGTGCTGGCACGCGTGATCGGGCAGAAGCTGGGGGTCATGTGGAACACCAGCGTGCTGGTGGAGAACAAGCCCGGCGCCACCGGCGCCATCGCCGCCGCCTATGTGGCCAAGCAGCCGCCTGACGGCACTACCTTGCTGATGGCGCATGTGAACAGCCACGCGATCGCGCCGGCGCTGCTGGACGTCAAGTACGACCCGCGCACCGACTTCACGCCGATTTCAATGGTGGGCGTCACGCCCAATATGCTGACCTGCCGTCCGGAACAGAAGGTGCGCAGCGTTTCGGACATCGTAGCGCTGTGCCGGCAGAAGCCGGGGAAGATCTCCTTTGGTTCGTCCGGCATTGGTTCGGCGCAGCACCTGGCGCTGGAGATGTTCCGGTTGCAGGCCAGGCTCGACGTGGTGCACGTGCCTTACAAGGGCTCGGGCCCGCTGGTGGCGGACCTGATCGGCGGCCAGATCGACTATGCGTTCGACACCATGACCGCCGCTACCCCCTTTATCCAGCAGGGCAAGGTGATCGCGATCGCCCAGACCCGCCTGAAGCGCGCGGCCAGCCATCCCAATGTGCCGACGCTGGCGGAGTCCGGCTTCCCCGGGCTGGACGCGGCGTCGTGGTACGGCCTGGTGGGCCCGAAGAATATGCCGCCGGCGCTGGTGCAGCGCATGAACGCGGACGTCAACCGCGTGCTGGCCATGCCCGACGTTGCCGAGCGGCTCAAGAGCTTTGGCGCCGAGGACTCCGGCGGATCGAACCAGCAGTTCGCCGCCTTCATCGCCTCTGAGTCCACCAAGTGGGCCAAGGTCGTGAAGGACGCCGGCGTAAAGGCCGAGAGCTGAGCGCCGCAAGCCGATGGCCGAGAACCGACGCACGCGCGCACGCTGCCCCATCCATTGATCCAGGAAGAAGCACCCCATGACAGATTTCCGCGACTCCGGCGCACAGGCGCCTGCCTCCACCTTGCCGCTGGCCGGCGTGCGCGTGCTCGACGTCAGCCAGGTCATGGCCGGGCCCTACGCCTGCATGCTGCTGGCTGATCTGGGCGCCGATGTGATCAAGATCGAACCGCCTGAGGGAGGCGACCAAACGCGCAGCGCCATGGGTTTTAAGATGAAGGGCTCGGACAGCATGGGGTTCCTCAACATGAACCGCAATAAGCGCAGCGTCACGCTGGATCTGAAGACCGAATCCGGCCGGCAGGTGCTCTATCGCCTGGCGGAAACGGCCGACATCCTGGTGGAGAACTACCGCCCCGGTGTGATGAAGCGGCTGGGGATCGACTACGAGACCCTCGCCAGGATCAATCCGAAGCTGGTCTACTGCAGCATCTCGGGCTTTGGCCAGAGCGGGCCGTGGGCCGGGCGGCCGGGCTTTGACCTGATGGCGCAGGCGATGTCGGGCGTGATGAGCGTCACCGGCTACCCGGGCGGCGCGCCGGTGAAGGCGGGCGTGCCGGTGGCAGATATCGGCTGCGCACTGTTCGCGACCTACGGCATGCTGTCTGCCTACATCGGCGCCAGGGAGACGGGCAAGGGGCAGTATGTCGATGCATCGCTGTTCGACTCCGCGCTGGCGTTCTCGGTGTGGGACACCTGCGAGTACTGGGGCACGGGCCGCGAGCCCGAGCCGCTGGGCACCGCCAACCGCATGAGCGCGCCTTACCAGGCGATGAAGTCCGCCGACGGCTACTTCGTCATGGGGGCCACCAACCAGAAGCTGTGGCAGCTGCTGTGCAACACGCTCGACCGGCCCGACCTGCTGGCGGATGAGTGCTTTGCCACCGTGGCGCTGCGGCTGGCTAACCGGCAGGCACTGATCGCGATGCTGGAGGAGAGCTTCGTCAAGGAGAGCAGCGACTACTGGATCGAACGCCTGCTCGGCGTCGGCATCCCGGCCGGGCCGATCCTGACCTACCCGCAGGCCTTCGACAGCGAGCACGGCCGGCACCGCCAGATGCGCATCGAGATCGATCATCCGATCGAGGGCAAGGTGCCCAATATCGGCTTCGCGGTGAAGATGGGCGGCACGCCCCAGCAGGTACGGCGCCCGCCGCCGCTGCTTGGCCAGCACACGGAAGAAATCCTGGCCGAACTGGGTATCTCGAAGGACGAACAGCAGTCGCTGGCGGTAGCCGGCGCATTCGGAGCATGAAGGCCGCGCTGCCGCCGGAGGGCGGTTCCGGCAACGACGGACAGGTCACGCTCACGATGCAAGGGCAGGTCGCGACGCTGACGTTCGACCGACCGGCCGCGCGCAATGCGATGACGTGGGCCATGTACGAGCAACTTGCCACGCATTGCCGCACGCTTGCGGCGCAAGGCAATGCGGGGGCGCGTGTGGTGGTGCTCCGCGGTGCGGGCGGTGAGGCCTTTGTTGCCGGTACTGACATCGCGCAGTTCCAGCAGTTCTCAAGCGGCGACGATGGGATTGCCTACGAAGCGCGTATCGACGAAGGTATCCGCCTTGTCGAGCAACTGCCGATGCCAACTGTGGCGGTTATCGAAGGCTGGGCGGTGGGCGGCGGCCTGGCTATCGCTACTGCGTGCGACTTCCGTGTCGCTACTCCCAAGGGCCGCTTTGGCGTGCCGATTGCGCGCACGCTGGGCAATACGCTGTCGGCGTTGAATCTTGCCAAGCTGCGAGCGGCCTGGGGGCTGCAGCCGGTGCGCCGCATGCTGCTGCTGGCGCAGATCCTCGACGCGGACGCCGCGCTGGCCTGCGGTTTCCTGGAGGGCGTATATGCCGCGGAGGCGCTAGAGGCCGAGGTCGCTTCGCTATGCGACCGGCTTGGCGCGCTGGCGCCTGTCACGCAGACGGTCGTTAAGGAGGCGTTGCGGCGCCAGACCGTGCAGTCGGTGGCCGACACGGATGATCTGGTGCGTTTGTGCTATGGCAGTAGCGACTTTCGTGAAGGAGTGGATGCGTTTGTGGGCCGGCGGTCGCCGGTGTGGAAGGGGAGTTGAAAGTTGGGGCTTCGTACGCTAGCCGCCGGTGTTTCACAACTGAAACGATCTGGCCGATTTACCGCGCAACCGACACACCGGGCAAGCGTCACGCACCGGCCCGTCAGCCTCCCACCACGGGTGGCCCGCGATATGCATCAGATTATTGCTTTGGGCGATGAAGACGCTCGAGCCTGCATGCCTGAACCTGTGCCATGCAGTGGATGTCTCCAGCGCGGCTGGTGGCGGAATCGGGTGCCAGATGGCATCAATGCGGTCTGTGCCGTCACCGCTCCGGCTGTCTGGTTGCCGTATCAGGAAGGAGCGCGCCATGAAAAACAAGCTTCCCCCGATTGCCACACTGGCCTTCGGCGTCTGCCTGACGATGTCTGCGGCATTGGCTGCCCCCGCGGGCAGCATGATCAAGGTCACCGCCGACGAGATCAAATGGGCGGACCTGCCACTGATACCGGGTGCCAAACTCGCCGTTCTCGAGGGGCAGATGGACAAGAAAGAGCCGTTCACGGCCCGGATCAAGCTACCCGCGGATGCTAAGGTGGCAGCGCACTGGCACCCAGGCGTGGAGCGGGTGACCGTGCTTTCCGGGACCTTCAACTATGGCATGGGCGACAAGCTCGACCCGGAAAAGACCTCGCCGCTCGGCCCCGGCAGCCTGATTGTCATGCCACCCAAGATGCACCACTTTGGCTGGACGAAGGACGAAACCATTATCCAGATCAATGCGACGGGGCCCTGGGCTTTCAACTTCGTCAACCCGGCTGATGATCCCAGGAAGAAGAAGTGATGCCTCGTGCCGGGCGATCCGGGCGAGGCAACATTCGGCACAGCGCCGGATAGGCCGGGGCAGCTTTCGGGCTGGAAAATGCCGCGGGGCAGGGGGCTACGGACGTGCTCCCGCGCCTGCCTGTCCAGGAGACCGGTGACATCGCCGGCCTCCTGCCGCAGCGCTGGACATCGGTTCCCTCCACCGCCGTACTCAACTGTTTGGAGGATTCCATTCAGGCAGGATTTCCCGATACTTCGATGGATTCAGTCCGGGCGCTTTGGCCAGGAATCCAGGCAAGGGGTAACCATGGCGATATTCCAGAGGGTGGCCGCAGGCTTGTTCCTGATGTCTCAAATTGGCGCAAGCAGCGGGCAGGACCAGGCGCGCTTCGCGCGTGGCAAGTACCTGATGGAGGGGGTGGTCGCTTGCGGCAATTGCCATGTTGCCCGAGCGGAAAATGGGGCGCCTGTCTTCTCCAGGGGCCTCTCGGGTGGCATGGTCTTCGATCACCCGCCGTTCAAGGCGTACGCGGCCAACATTACGCCAGACCCTGAGACAGGGATCGGCAAGTGGACCGATGCACAGCTCGGCAAGGCGATCCGCGAAGGCATCCGGCCGGACGGGACCATCATCGGTCCGCCGATGCCTATCGAGTTCTACCGGCGCATGTCTGACGCAGACCTGGCAGCGATCATCGCCTATCTGAGGGTACAGCCGCCCGTGAAGAACGCCGTCAGGAAGTCCGAGTACAACATGCCGTTGCCGACCAGCTACGGCCCGGCTGTGAAAGGCGTTAGCGCGCCCTCTCCCAAGGAGACGATCACGTATGGCCGGTACCTCGCCGATATCGGGCATTGCATGGAATGTCACACGCCGCGAGATGAAAAGGGAGGGCTGGTGCTCACGCGTCTGGGCGCCGGCGGCCAGGTGTTCAAAGGCCCTTGGGGCGAGAGTGTGGCACGCAATCTGACTCCCCATGAGAGCGGGCTCAAGGGCTGGAGCAAGGAAGAGATCGCCCAGGCCATCCGAGGCACAGGCAAGAACGGCATGCATTACAAGCCGCCCATGGCGTTCGACTGGTACAAGAACATCAGTGGTGCCGACATGAACGCGCTGGTCGCTTACCTTGGCTCGCTGAAGCCGCAGCCATTCGGCGGCAGGGAGTAACCGGCGCGGCCGCACCGACAAAATCTCTGCGCGCTGCCTTGCGGGATCTTCGTCTCCCAATACCGCTGCGCCAGGCAAGTATTGCGCACCGGCCCGTTGGCTGTCTCATTCTGCCAGCGCGCAGGAGATCCGCATGATGGCAAGCCCTCGACCCACATGGTCTGGTTGTGCGCGGCAAGGCTGCCGCCACGGACTACCTGAAGCAGCGCTTCTTTGAAGACAAGGCCAATGCGCCGGTGCTGTCGGACGTCAAGCTTGAGTACAGCGGTGATTTGGCCATCATGCGCTTCCGCGTGCGGGTGCCGGCCAGCGGCGGGAAGAAGAAGGTGGACGCGACCGGGCTGGAGGTCTACCGGGTGGTGAATGGCAGGATCCGCTCGAATGAGGCCTACTGGAAGCAGGTCTCCTGGCCGGACGCCAAGTAAGCGCGACGGGCTGGTGCAACCGCGGCCTGTCGCGGTTGCCTCCACACACTCATGCGGCGTGTAGCGCCGGCGGGAGTTCCAGCAGCAACGGCTGCGCCAGCGTGCGCTCCTCGCAGTTGTTGCCATCCCCACCGCGATCGATCACGGCAAAGCGCGCCGGCGCGCCCACGGCCAGCAGCATGTGGTGCCAGACGCCGCGGCGGTAGTTGATGCCCTGCCGCCCGTTGGTGATGAAGGCGCGCAGCGAAGCGGGATCCAGCACGTCGCCAGCTGGCGCCACCACGATCACGAAGGGCTGCTCCGATAGCGGGATAAAGGCCTGGCTGCCGAGCGGATGGCGTTCCAGCATTGCGATCTCCAGCGGATACGCGTAGGGCTTGGCCTCGAACAGGTTGATCAGCGCCCGGCCACCTTCCAGTTCTACGGCAGCCAGGTCATGGTGCCGCGTGACCATGCCGCCGTTGATCGGAAAGGCGCCGGGGTCGCCGGCTGGGCGCGCCTCGATCACGTCACCGAAGGGCGCAAAGGCGGCCGCGCTCAGCGGCAGCGGATGCAGGCGCACCAAGGCTGAAGCCATGAGTGGGGGCGTGGTATCCATCAAAGTCTGTTCCATAAAATCTGGCTCTTTTGAAAAATGAGTGGGTTATGCGGCATGCGGGTTGATCGAGGAGAAGTCGAGCTTTCCGGCGATCA